>JAHCJW010000081.1 GCA_026126125.1 Devosia sp. | reverse complement strand
CAATAGCGGCGACGCGGCTGCGCTGGCCAAGCTCGAAACCGCCTTCTCCGCCGCCGTCCTGCGCTATGCCGACCATCTGCACAATGGCCGCATCAAGCCGCAGTCGATCAGCGAACTGCTTGATATCAAACCGAAATCCATTGACACCGCCGCCCTGCTCGAGCGGCTCGCCAAGAGCCAGGACCCCGGCCCCATCCTGGCCGAGCTCGAACCGCGACACCCCGAATTCCTCGCCCTCAAGACCGCTCTCGCCCATTTCGACGACAGCGCGGCGACGCGCCCGACCCCGATCGCCGAAGGCCCGGTGCTCAAGCCCGGCAACAGCGATCAGCGTGTATCGGCGATCCGCGTCCGGCTCGAGCTTCCGGCTGCCACCGGCCTCGTCTACGACGCCGAGCTCGTCGCGGCGGTCAAGGCCTTCCAGGAGCGGCTGGGTCTGGAAGTGGACGGCGTCATCGGGCCGGCGACCATCGCCGCCCTCAATGGCGGGGCCGCGACGCGGCGCGAGGACATCCTGGCCAATATGGAGCGATGGCGCTGGATGCCCTCCGAACTCGGCGCCTTCAACGTCTTCGTCAACATCCCCGAATTCCGCCTGGCCATCAATCGCGACGGCAAGGAAGAATTTACGACGCGCGTCGTCGTCGGCACGACCAAGAACCAGACGCCGATTTTCTCGGACAATATTCGCCACCTGGTGGTCAATCCCTACTGGAACGTCCCCTCCTCGATCATTCGCGGCGAAATCGCCCCCGCCGTGCTGCGCAATCCGGGCTATATCGACAAGCAGAACATGGACCTGCTCTACAATGGCACCGCGGTGAGCCCCTGGCAGGTGGACTGGAGTCAGGTCTCCACGTCCAATTTCCCCTTCCGCGTGCGTCAGCGCCCAGGTCCGGGCAATGCGCTGGGGCAGGTGAAATTCCTCTTCCCGAACAAGCATGACGTCTATCTGCACGACACGCCCTCCAAGGGTCTGTTTTCGCGCTCCTATCGCGCCTTCAGCCATGGCTGCGTGCGCGTGCAGGACCCGATGGCTTTCGCCGACGCGCTGATGGCCAACGAACCCAATATCAGCCGCGCCTCGCTCGAGGCCATGTTCGGCCCCAATGAGCGCTGGGTGAACCCGCAGACCCAGATTCCGGTGCATCTGACCTATTTCACCTTGCGCGCCGACGCCGATGGCACGCTCCGCTCCTATGGCGACGTCTATGGCCACCATGAGAAATTGATCGCGGCGATGGGCCTGGCAAGCGCCTCCCAACCCGCCATCATCGCCCAGACCGAGACCGTTCCCGACGAACTCTCCCCCTGAGCGGGACGGTCGCGTTAATTTCCTCTTTACAAATTCGCCATTCTTGTGCCCCCTTTTGTCGTAATAACGAAGGCGTGAAGGGGCCGACCTGTCGGTTCACAACTCGTTAGCGTTAAGAAAATCGTTCGATTTTAGCGCTAACGTCCAGCGATACTGGCATTGAACCGGGCAGAGTTTGGCGTGACGGGGACTTCCTTTTTGCAGCGTAACCCATTGGTTCGACTGATAGTAGTCGCACTTGCGAGCGTGGCACTGGCGATCGGCCTTGCCGCAACGCCAGCCATGGCGGCAACAGAGCGCGCCCTCTACCTCTATTATACCCACACCAAGGAAACCTCGCGCATCGTCTTCAAGCGCAACGGCCAATATGTGCAATCGGGCCTGAACGAGCTCAACCGCTTCCTGCGCGACTGGCGTCGGAACGAGCCCGCCGACATGGACCCGCGCCTGTTCGATCTCGTCTGGGAGGTCTATCAGGAAGTCGGTGGCAGCCAGCCCATCAACGTGGTTTCCGCCTATCGCTCGCCCGCCACCAACGCCATGCTGCGCGAAACCTCTTCCGGCGTCGCCGAGAACAGCCAGCACACCAAGGGCCACGCCATGGATTTCTTCATCCCCGGCGTGTCGCTGACCAAGCTCCGGGCCGTGGCGATGCGCAAGCAGGTGGGTGGGGTTGGCTTCTATCCCAATTCGGGCAGCCCCTTCGTGCATCTCGACACCGGCTCGGTGCGCGCCTGGCCGCGCATGACCCGCGCCCAGCTCAAGGAAATTTTCCCCGACGGCAAGACCATGCACCTGCCCACCGACGGCAAGCCCCTGTCGCAGGAAGGCTATCAGCTGGCCATGGCCGAATGGAAGCGCTGCCATTCCGTGCCTTGCGGCGACAGCAGCTCCGGGACGCGGGTCGCCTCCAATGGTGGTGGCGGCGGTGGCGGCACGACGCTGATGGACATGCTGTTCGGCGGCAAGCCGCAACAACCGGCCGCAACCCCGGCGCCGGCACCGGTCCAGGTCGCATCGACACCTGTGCAGGCGGCTGTCTCCGCGCAAGCCGCCCTGTCGGTCGCGTCGCCGCTTGCCGCTCCCAGGCCCGCAGTGCGTCCGGCGAGCCTCTTCACCGCCGCCTTGGCGCCAAGCACCCCCGTGCAGCCCGTGGCAACCGCCTCAACCGATCCGGCCTATATGCCGTTTTCGACCGTCGGCAGCGCCCCGCTCGAGGCTGCCGAGGTGCAGACCCCGCCTTTTGCGCCCACGCCCGTGATGAAATCGGAAGCCCTGCGTGTGGCCACCGCCTCGACCCTTCCGGCCGGAGATGCGGTCAGCGCTCTTGCCGCCCTCACCGAGCCGCCCGTACCGCGTCCGCGCGTACTAATGACCAATCCCCCCATCGAGGATACCCTGACCGCTTATTTGCCGACCGCTCCGGCCATGCCCGAGGCGCAGCAGCAGCCGCTGCAGACCATCGCCGCCCGCGCCAGCCTGCCGGGCAGCCCGATCCTGCCGCCGGCGCCGGCCGCAAGGTTGCCGATCATGCTGCCGGCCGTGGGCGCGGACACGATCGAGACAGCATCCATCGGCGGGCCGGCCCAGCCCGATCTCTCCGGCCTTTTCGATCAGACCTTCACCGCCGCCAGCGCCGCCCAGACCGAAGCCCTCGCAGCCGCTCTGAAAAACCATGTCGAGCCGCGAGCCGCGACCGTCGAAATGCGTAAGCCCGATCTGGTCGCCCCCGATCTCGAACACGTCGCCGATATCTTCATGGCGCCGGCCAGCCTCACCTCCAACCACTTTGCCGTGATTTTCGACCACGACGAGGCCGATTTCGACCCGACCCCGGAAATGGGCCGTTTCGTGACGGTGATGGGTGTGGGCGACATCGCCGCGCCAATGAATCACAAGGGTTTTGCCACCGCGACGGCCCAGAACTGAACATTGACGTCCAACCGCCGTTTTGCGGCCATCTTCGTCCGCTTCAAGCCTGGCTTGGAGCGGACGTAACTTTGCTGCCCGCTTATTGCCAAGGGCACCCCCGAAGCCTAAAGACGTTAGAGCTTGTCTTCCGAAAGTCGGTATCGGTCTTGGGATCAGACACGCGGAAACCTTGACTGAAGCGCCGAGGCCGATCTGACGATCGCGAGGCGTTTGAGCCGACAATCGACCCCAGGAGCCTCCGCTTGGCCGAGAAGCCGATCACCCCCTTGCTTGACACCGTGACCAGCCCGGCCCAGCTGCGTGCCCTGCCGCGCGAACAGTTGCGCCAGCTCGCCGATGAAGTGCGCCTGGAGATGATCGACGCCGTGTCGGTGACCGGCGGCCATCTGGGAGCGGGTCTGGGTGTCGTCGAGCTGACCGTGGCGCTGCATGCGGTGTTCAACACGCCGCATGACCGGATCATCTGGGATGTCGGCCACCAGGCCTATCCCCACAAGATCCTCACCGGGCGCCGCGACCGTATGCGCACCCTGCGCCAGAAAGACGGGCTCTCCGGCTTCACCCGCCGCGCGGAAAGCGAATATGACCCGTTCGGCGCCGGCCACTCCTCGACCTCGATCTCGGCGGGTCTGGGCATGGCCGTGGCCAGCCAGCAGCTCAACCACCCGCGCAATGTGGTGGCGGTGATCGGCGATGGCGCCATGTCGGCAGGCATGGCCTATGAGGCGATGAACAATGCCGGCGCCATGGATGCGCGACTCGTCGTCGTGCTCAACGACAACGACATGTCGATCGCCCCTCCCACCGGCGCACTGCGCGCCTATCTGGCGCGCCTCGTTTCGAGCCCGGCCTATCGCGGAACCCGCGAGGCCGCCAAGTCGATGGTCCACAAGCTGCCGCAATTCCTGCACGAGCCAGCCCGCAAGACCGAGGAATTCGCCCGTTCGTTCTTCACCGGCGGCACCTTGTTCGAGGAACTCGGCTTCTATTATGTCGGCCCGATCGACGGGCACAATCTCGACCATCTCCTGCCCGTGCTCGACAATGTGCGCGACATGGGCAACGGCCCCGTCCTCGTCCATGTCGTGACCAAGAAGGGCAAGGGTTACGAGCCGGCGGAAAGCTCGGCCGACAAATATCACGGCGTGTCCAAATTCAACGTCATCACCGGCGCCCAGGCCAAGGCACCGTCCAACGCCCCCTCCTACACCTCCGTCTTTGCCCAGACGCTAATCCAGGAGGCGGAGGCCGATCCGCGCGTTGTCGCCGTCACCGCCGCCATGCCCTCGGGCACCGGCCTCGATAAATTCGCCGAGCTGTTCCCTGACCGTATCTTTGATGTCGGTATCGCCGAGCAGCATGCCGTCACCTTCGCCGCCGGTCTCGCCAGCGAGGGCATGCGCCCCTTCTGCGCCATCTATTCCACCTTCCTGCAGCGCGCCTATGACCAGGTGGTGCACGACGTCGCCATCCAGGGCCTGCCGGTGCGCTTCGCCATCGATCGGGCCGGCTTTGTCGGCGCCGATGGGCCGACCCATGCCGGCAATTACGACAATGCCTATCTCGGCGCCGTACCGGGCATGGTGCTGATGGCCGCCGCCGACGAGGCCGAGTTGCGCCACATGGTGGCGACCGCCGCCGCCTATGATTCCGGCCCGATCGCCTTTCGCTATCCGCGTGGCGACGGCCTGGGCGTCGACATGCCGGCGCGCGGCGAGATCTTGCCCATCGGCAAGGGACGCATCCTGCGCCAGGGCTCGACCGTGGCCCTGCTGTCCTATGGCACGCGGCTGGGCGAGGTGCTGGCCGCCGCCGACAAGCTGGCCACTCTGGGTTTCAATCCCACCATCGCCGACGCCCGTTTCATGAAGCCGCTCGACGAAGAGCTGATTGCCGGCCTGGCTCGCAACCACGACGTGCTGATCACCATCGAGGAGAGCGGGATTGGCGGCTTCGGCAGCCATGTCGCGACGTTCCTCGCCAGCAATGGCCTGCTCGACGGCAAAGTGCGCCTGCGGCCGCTGATGATCCCGGATCGCTTCGACGAGCATTCGAGCCAGGCCGACATGTATGCCGCTGCCGGTCTCGACCGCGCTGGTATCGTTTCAACCGCGCTCACCGCCCTCGGCTATGACGAGGCGGCGCGGAGAGCGGCGCTGGCCGGGGCCTGAAGTCGGAGAGGCAGCAATCCGGTTGAGATGCTTGGAGAGTTGCGTTGCCGACACGATGGGCAATGCAGCATCATCTCTGCTTATTTAGCGGAATATTAAACGGGACTTTCTAGGGTACGGGCGCATTTAATCGTCCCATGCCAATAGAAGTCCCCATGTCCGTCCTGGAAAAACTTCGCCGCAAATATCTCGTGCGCCTGCCGAGAGAGCGACAGGACGCCATCGCCGAAGCATATAGACCGATCGTCGGCGGCTTTCTCTTGGCCGCGGCGCTGTTCTATCTGCTGATCGCCGTCAGTCATGTCGCCATGCAGGAAGGGTGGCATCGCGCCATCCTCGTCAGCACCAGCCTGGTAGCCGTCATCGCCTATTTCGCCATGCGCCGGCGGGTGTTGAGCCATCAGCGGCTCAGCCTCGCCAAATTGGAAATCATCGGCCTTGGCGCGAATTTCCTCATCTATCTCAACGTCCTCACCCATGCCTTGCTGCAGTTCAACGAGGGCATGCTGATCTACTTCCCCCTGATGGCCATGGTCTATTCCATGTCCGGGGTGACGTTGCGCTCCACACTTCTGAGCGTTTCGGCGGCGCTGGTGAGCCTTTACGTGTTCATTCAGGACATGCCTGCCGAAATCATCAGCCAATATGTCTTCATCAGCCTGGCCTCCACCTTCGCCTCTTTGGGCATCACCTCGCTGCTGAAGAAAGCCATATTGCGCCAGATCGAGGCGCGCCTCGTCGCCGACGAAATGGCGCAGAAAGCGCAGGTTCTGGCCGAGCATGCTCAGACCGTGGCCGATCATGACAGCCTGACCAACCTGCCCAATCGCCGCTCGATCCTGCAAAAACTCGATAGACTGACCCAGGAGGGGCAGCCCTTCTGGTTCGGCGTGCTCGACCTAGATGGCTTCAAGAGCATCAACGATTCTTATGGTCATATCACCGGCGACGCCCTGCTGATCAAGATCGCCGAACGATTGAACGGCTTCGTCGATCAAACCGTCTCCGTTGGCCGCCTGGCCGGGGATGAATTCGCTCTCTTCATCCAGACGTCCGGCGACGAAACAAGCGTAAGGGAGCTGGGCGATCACATTCTGGCCAGGATCAGCATGCCCTGCGAGCTGAACATGCTGCGCCTCGCGGTCGGCGGCTCCGTCGGCTTTGCCCATTTCCCGAGCATGGCGGCGACCGGTTCGCAGCTCTATGAGCATGCCGATTATGCGCTTTACAGCGCCAAAGAAAATGCGCGCGGGCGCACCCTGGTCTTCAATGCGCGCGAACAGGCGGAGATGACCGAGACGGCCAAAATCGAAAAAGCCTTGCGCCAGGCCGATTTTGCCAGCGAGATGTATCTGGTGTTCCAGCCGCAGCGCCATGTAATCGAAGACCGGATTTGCGGCTTCGAGGCGCTGGCCCGCTGGCAAAGTCCCGTTCTCGGCCCGGTGCCGCCGGACAAGTTCATCCGCGTCGCCGAGCGGACTGGGCTCATCCAGATCATCACCGCCACTTTGTTCCGCAAGAGTCTGGTGGCGTTGGCGCAATGGCCGGCAGAGACCTCTGTCTCTTTCAATCTGTCCGCCCGCGACCTCGCCGACCGCAACTTCATCTTTTCGCTGGTCGCCGAGGTCTACAAGGCAGGCTTGCTGCCGTCTCGCATCGAGTTCGAGATCACCGAAACCGCGGTGATGGCCGACTTCGAAGCAGCGCGGCTTCTATTGGCCGACCTGGCCGCCGCCGGCTTCAAGATTGCCCTCGACGATTTCGGCTCGGGCTATTCCAGCTTTCAGTACCTCGACATGCTGCCGCTCAACAAGATCAAGATCGACAAGAGCTTTGTGCGCCGCCTGACCGACAATGCTACCTCTCGCGAGATCGTCTCGAGCGTGATTTCGCTGTGCCATACGCTGGGGCTGAAATGTGTTCTCGAGGGCGTCGAGACGCAAACCGAGCTTGATGCGCTCACCACGCTCAAGGCCGAGATCATCCAGGGCTATTTTTTCGGCAAACCCATGCCGGTTGAAGACGCCACGGCGCAGGTGAGCCGGCCGGGCAAGCATCTGGCGACGGCGGTTTAACTGCCCGTGCCGCAGGGCAGACCGCTATGGTCTGGCGAGCCCAAAACGCACACAGCACGCCGGCCCATAGGACCGGCGTGCTGTTTCTTTCTCTGGCCACTTTTGAAGCGTGTCGCGATCTTTCAGATTTGCGCCATACGCTTCAGCTTTGCGCAAGTCTGCCGAAACCGGTTCCCACTTTCAGCAGACATGCGCTAGCACTCAGCGCTCCGGTGGCGCCTCGACCATGCCCAGCGCCGACATATAGAGCTCAAGCAGGGCTTCCTGCTCCATCCGTTCATTGGCGTCCTGCTTGCGGATCGTCACGATCTTGCGCAGGATCTTGGTGTCGAAGCCATTGCCCTTGGCCTCGGCATAGATCTCCTTGATATCGGCGGCAATCGCCGCCTTTTCTTCTTCCATCCGCTCGATGCGCTCGATAAAGGCGCGGAGCTGGTCCTGGGCGACGCTGTCTTCGACGGCCATTGGCATACCTCTTTTGTTCTCGCCCCGTTCAATCCTATGCGCCCCGCCGGTTCAACCCCCTTGTCGATCAATCCACCACATCCCCAGCCTCCAGCGACTGCATACCCGCAATTCGGTCAAATCCGGCCATTAGCCATTGACCTCCTGTCTCGCTTCGGCTCAAACGGAAGGCGGTTTTTCCAATGATTTGCGGCTCACTCGTGTCTCGCTTGCGCTTCAGCCTGGCCTTGGGGCCTGCTCTTGCCGGTGGCTTTTTCGCCTTGGCCACGCCCGCGCATGCCGATTTGCGCATCTGCAACGAAACCGCGAACCTGTTGTCGGTGGCGCTGGGCTATCGCGCCGAGCGCGGCTGGATGAGCGAAGGTTGGTGGCAAACCCCGCCCGGGGATTGCCGCGTCCTCTATCAGGGCGACCTGCAGCGGCGGTTTTATTACCTCTATGCGGTGGACGATATCGGCGGCGGCGCCTGGAACGGCCAGGTGTTCATGTGCACCCGTGACGAAACCTTCACAATATTCGGGGTTGAGGATTGCCTCGCGCGGGGCTATGAGCGCACCGGGTTCTTTGAAATCGATACCCAGAACCGGACCGACTGGACTTTGCAGCTCACCGAAAGTGCGGGAGCGCCGAGCATAGTGGGGCCGGAAGGCGGAGAAGATCTCGAAGAGCCGGCCTTTCTGATCGACACGGACGACAGTGTCGATCAGTCGGTTCCGTTACCGCCGCCCCCTCCGCCAAGAACTCAAGACACGGACACGCAATGAGACGGATCAGACGCGCAAAGATCCTCGCAACCCTCGGGCCTGCCAGCCACGAGGAAAAGATGATCGAGGAACTGGCCAAGGCCGGTGCGGACGTGTTCCGCATCAATATGAGCCATGCCAGCCACGACGTGCTGCACCAGACCGTGGCGCGCATCCGCCGGGTCGAGGAACGTCTCAACCACCCCATCGGCATCCTGGCCGACCTGCAAGGCCCCAAGCTGCGCGTGTGGAAATTCGCCGAAGGCGCCGTCAATCTGGTCGCCGGGCAGAAATTCACCCTCGACAGCCATGAAGACGACCAGGGCAATGCCGAGCGCGTTTACCTGCCGCATCCCGAAATCATCGAGTCTGTCTCGGTCGGCGACCGTCTGCTTCTGGACGATGGCAAGCTGCAACTCAAGGCGACTAAAGTCGGAGGCGGCGCCATCGAGACCGAAGTGGTCTATGGCGGCAAGCTTTCCGACAAGAAGGGTGTCTCCCTGCCCGATACGCTCCTGCCCACCGGCGCACTGACCGAGAAGGACCATGCGGACCTGCTCGAGGCGCTCAAGGCCGAAGTGGACTGGATCGCCCTCTCCTTCGTGCAGCGCCCCGAAGACATCATCGATGTTCGCAAGATCGTGCAGGGCCGCGCCGGCGTCATGGCCAAGATCGAAAAGCCGCAGGCCATCGAGCGGCTCGAAGAGATCGTCAAGCTCTCCGACGCCATCATGGTGGCGCGCGGCGATCTCGGCGTCGAATTGCCGCTCGAAACCGTGCCGGGCCTGCAAAAGCGCATGATCCGCATGTGCCGCCGCTACGGCAAGCCGGTGGTCGTGGCCACGCAGATGCTCGAATCGATGATCACCGCGCCGGTCCCCACCCGTGCCGAGGTGTCGGACGTGTCCATCGCCGTGTTCGAAGGCGCCGACGCAGTCATGCTTTCGGCCGAAAGCGCCTCGGGCCAGTATCCGGTGGAAGCGGTTGCCACCATGAACAAGGTGGCCGTGGCAGTCGAGAGCGATGCCAATTATCGCGGCATCATCCGCGCCGCGCAGACCGAACCGGAAGCCACCGCCGCCGACGCCATTTCAGCAGCGACCCGCCAGGTGGCCGAGACGCTCGACCTCGCCGCCATCGTCACCTACACTGCCTCCGGCTCCACCGGCATCCGCGCCGCCCGCGAGCGCCCCTCCAAGCCGATCATCGCCCTCTCGCCCAATCTGCGCACCATCCGTCGCCTGTCGGTGGTCTGGGGCATTCATTGCGTGCAGACCGAAGACGCGGTGAACCTGGAAGACATGGTCGATCGCGCCTGCGTCATCGCCTATCAGGAAGGCTTTGCCCGCCCCGGCGACCGCATTGCCATCACCGCCGGAGTGCCGCTGGGCACCCCCGGCGCCACCAATATGCTGCGTATCGCCTTCGTCCGTCAGGACGGCGCTGGTTCGAGCTGAGCCGGCGAGCGCCTTATCGAACTGACCAGGAGGTCCCGACCCGTCGGGGCCTCCTTTTGTTTGGGCGGCAATCAGCGCGCGAAGCGCTGGTTGAAGGGGCGGAGATCCTGATAAAGCGCTCGATAGTGCTCGAAACGCTCATCATAAAAATCGCGGCGCGTCGGATCGGGCTCAAAGGTCCGCTCGAAGCGGACGAGTTCGCGCACCGCATTGGGCAGTGAAGCAAAGGCGCCGCTGCCGACACCGGCGATGATGGCGGCGCCCAGCGCCGCCGCCGCCGGAATGCCGGCGCGCGCCAGCGGCACGCCCAGAACATCGGCGCGGATCTGGCACCAGGCATCCGACCGCGCCCCGCCGCCCCCGATCCGGATGGTATCGAGCCTTACTCCCGCCGATTGCTGCAAGGCCTCGAAAGCCCAACGCGCCGAGTGCGCCACGCCCTCCATCACCGCCAGAGTGAGCTGTTGCGGACCGGTATTGACGTCGAGCCTGGCAAAGACGCCGCGCGAAACCGCGTCCCAGATCGGGGCGCGCTCCCCGGCAAGGTGGGGCAGAAAGATCGGGGTCGCCAGATCGGGTGCAGCGCTTGCAGCCAGTTCCATAAGGTCGGGGACAGATCGACCGAGAAGCGTCGAAAGCCAGCTCAGCGAGGCGCCGCCCGATTGTGTCGGCGCGGCGTGCATGCGGATACCTTCATAGGGCGGAAAGAGGACAACGCCCGGCGTCGGCACGACCGTGCTCGAGACGATACCGGGAATTTCGCTGGTGCCGGACTGATACATCGCGTCGCCATCGGCGACGACGCCACAGCCGAACATGCCGGCCCAGGCATCCATGGCGCCCACGGTGACCGGAACGCCGGCAAATGGCAGGCCGGTGGCAACGCGACCGGTGACGTGATGAAAGACGTGCAGGGGCGGAAGCTTGTCGGCGGCGCCATCGACCAAAACCAGGAGGTCGGCGACATAGGCCCCGGAGGCATCGACCAGACCCACGGCGGAAACCGGATCGCTGGCGACCGCGCCGGTCAGCTTGAGCGCCACGAAATCCTTGGGCAGGAGGACATGGCGCGTCGCCGCCCAGTTTTCCGGCTCGTTGCGGGCGACAAAGGCCATGCGCGAAAGGGCGTGGCTGGCATCGATCGGCACGGGGCCGCCGAACCATTCGGTCTTCTGCGCGCTCGTCACCTGCCCGTCGAGCCTCAGCGCTTCTTCTGCGGCGCGGATATCCTGCCAGGTGATGCCGGGGCGCACGGCATTGCCCTCGCCATCGACGAAGACATGAGAATTGACCTGCGAGGTCAACCCGATGCCGATGACGCGCGCGGGATCGACGACGCGCGAAAACTGGTCCAGCGCCCCGAACACCCCCGCGAGCCAATGCTCGGGCGCCTGTTCGGCCATTCCGGAAAGGCTGCGGGCCGTTGCATGCGGGTGCTCGAAACGCGCGAGTTCGGCGCCGCGACCATCAATCAGCGTCGCCTTGGTCGCCGTTGTCCCCACATCAATCCCGATCAGGCAGAAATCCATGCCCCATCCTCTCCAAATCCCGCTTGCCGTCGCATAGCCGCTCCTTATAGTGCCTTGAAGCACAAGGAAAACAACCGGTGGCCGTCTCGCCAGCCGGGATAGCAGGAGGGCTCTTTCGTGTCGCTCAATAAATCAGCCATGGCATTTGCCGGCATTGTTCTCACCACCACCGCCCTGAGCACGGGTGCCGCGCTGGCCCAGGCTAAGGTGGCGATCGTGACGCCCTATATGGCGCAGCCCGGCACCCAGTTCTATGTCGAGGCTTTCGAGGGCGTCGCCGCCGAGAATGGCTGGGAGGTCAATGTCATCGACACGGCTGGCGACGTCGCCGCCGTGATCAGCCGCATTGAGGACCTCGTGGTCCAGAATGTCGACGCCATCGTCATCAATGTCGATCCGTCCCAGGTTTCCGCCGGCCTTGAGGCCGCCGCCGACGCCGGCATTCCGGTTTTCGGCATGGACGCCGGCGCCGATCCCCTGCTCGTCACCAATGTGACCTCCAATGGCTATGCCATGGCCGCCGAAACCTCGACCTATGTCGCCGACCGCATCAAGGGCGAAGGCAATGTCGTGATGTTCGTGTTCGACGCCTTCCCGCCGGTTCAGGTGCGCGGCGTCATCGCTGACGCGGTGTTCGGCAACTATCCCGATATCAAGGTGCTCGACCGTGTGACGCCTGACGTGTCCGATGGCGGCATCGCCGATAGCCGCGCCAAGATGGAGGCGATACTCGCCGCCAATCCCGAGCCTGGCAGCATCAAGGCCGTCTGGGCCGCCTGGGACCAGCCCGCACTCGGCGCGCTGCAGGCGATCGAAGACGCGGGGCGGAGCAACGAGGGCATCGTGATCACCGGCATCGACGCCAATCCCGAAGCGCGCGAGGCCATTGGCGCCGGCGGCAATTTCGAAGCATCGGTGGCGCAGGACTTCGCCGGCATCGGCGCCGCCACCGCTGAAGCGGTCGCCCGCGTGCTGGCCGGAGAAGAGATCCGGCAATCCGTCACCTATGTGCCGACCAAGCTGATCACCGCCGCCAACGCAGCGGATTGATTTTTTGGTTTGAACCATCGGCCCCTCGCCCCTGAGGCGAGAGGGTGAGGGGTTCAGCTTCCCAGCTCACGCCGCTGATCTGAACCCCTTATCCGGCCTTTGTCCCCTCAGGGAAGAAGTGTCGTAATCCCGTTGCCTTCATCCCGCCACATACGCTAGGCCACGGGTAACCATGGTTTCTCCGCTCCTTTCCGCCACCGCCGTCACCAAGGCCTATGCCGGCGTTCCGGCATTGAGCGGGGCAAACCTCGTCGTCGCGCCCGGCGAAATCCATGCGCTCATGGGCGAAAACGGCGCGGGCAAGTCAACGCTGATCAAGATTCTTGCGGGCGTCGTCACCCCAGACACCGCCGACATCGCCGTCAATGGCCAGCCCGTCTCCATCGATTCCACCAAGGCCGCCTACCGGCTGGGCTTGCGCTTCATCCATCAGGAATTCAACGTCGTCCGCACCCTGTCGGTGGCGGAAAACATCTTTTTGGGCCGCAATTATCCGCGCCGGGGTGGAGTTCTCGTCGATTGGGCGGCACTCAACCGGGAGGCGCAGCGAGCGCTTGATCGGCTGGGCATCGACCATATCGATCCCAGACAGAACCTGGGCGAATTAAGCCTGGGCGACCAGATGCTGGTGCGCATCTCGGCGGCGCTGCTCGACGATGCCAAGCTCTATGTCATGGACGAGCCGACCGCCGCCCTAACGCGCGACGAAAGCGAGCGCCTGTTCCACGTCCTGCGCGAAATCCGCGCCTCGGGCAGTTCCGTGCTCTACGTATCCCATCGCCTCGATGAAATCATGGCGCTTTGCGACAAGGCGACGGTGTTGCGCGATGGGCGCTCGATCGACAGCGGCGCCATGGCCGATATCACCCATGACCATCTCGTCTCCCTGATGATCGGTCGCAAGGTAGAAGAAGCCTATCCCAAAGCCCTGGCCACGCCGCGCGACACGACGGTGTTCGTCGCCGATGGCCTGGCCACGCACGGGCTCAACCGCGTCAGCTTCCGCGTGCGAGAAGGCGAAGTGCTCGGCATTGCCGGGCTCTCGGGATCGGGGCAGAGCGAACTGATCCGCACCATTTTTGGTGACGCCAGGGTGACGGCGGGTCGCATGCAGCTGGCTGGCACGGATTATGACCCCGCTTCGCCAGCGGAGGCCTGGCAAAGCGGCATTGCCTATGTGCCGCGTGAGCGCCGCGCCGAGGGCCTCGTCATGCGCCGCCCGATCTTTGAAAATATCACCCTGGCCCATCTCAAGCGGCAAAGCCGCGCCGGCATCTGGCTGACCCCGGGACGCGAGAAACAATTCGCCGCCCAGCTCGGCGCCACCATGCGCCTCAAGGCGGCCGGACCGGAGCAGGATGTGCTCGAACTCAGCGGCGGCAACCAGCAGAAGGTGGTGTTCGCCAAGGCCGTCGCCGGCGATCCGCGCCTGCTGCTGCTTGAAGAGCCGACGCGCGGCGTCGATATCGGCGCCAAGTTCGACATCTATTCGATCATCCGCGAACGCACCGCCAGGGGCACGGCGGCGATTATCGTCTCCTCTGACCTGCCCGAATTGATCGGCATCTGCGACCGCATCGCCATCATGCGCCAGGGCGCCATCACCACCATTGTCGACGCTGCGGGCTTGCGCGAAGACGATCTCATCAATCTCTGTTACGGCCGGGCTACCGGCATGGTTGCCTGAACATGCAGCTTTTCATTCGCCGCTACGGCACGCTGATCGGCTTTGTCGCCATCCTCGTCTTCTTCTCGGTCATGTTGCCGGGCACCTTTGCCACGGCGCGCAACTGGCTCAATATCACCCAGCAGGTCTCCATGCTCCTCGTGGTAGCGGCAGGTATGACCGTTGTCATGGTCATGGGCGATTTTGATCTGTCGGTCGGCTCGGCGGCCAGCCTTGCCGGCATCGTGGCGGCGCTGATGATGGCGGCCGGCCAGCCAATCTGGGCTTCGGTCGGTGTGGCGCTGATCGTGGGCCTGCTTGGCGGCGCCTTCAATGGCGCCATGGTGAGCCTCGTCGGCATCCTGCCCTTCATCGCCACGCTCGCCACCATGACCATGTTTTCAGGGCTCGCCTTCGTGGTCAGCGGCGGCAAGACCATTTCCGGCCGGGCCATTCCCGAAGACTTCGGCAATTTTGCCCGTGGCGGCATTCCGCTCGGCGAGTGGGGCGGCGTGGCGATTGCCCTGCCCAATCTCTCGCTCATCGCCATCCTGGTCGTCTTCGTGGTTTGGGTCCTGCTGGAACAGACGACGTTCGGGCGGCGGCTCTATGCCATTGGCGGCAATATGGAGGCGGCGCATCTGAGCGGCATCGCCGTCAAGCGCCTGCGCCTCATCGCCTTCTCGCTGACCGGACTGGCCGCCGCCGCCGGTGGGCTCATGTATGCCAGCCGCGTCGCCTCGGCCAACCCTGTGCAGGGGAGCGGTCTGATGCTCAACGCCATTGCCGCGGTGTTCCTTGGCACCACCATGAGCCGGCATGGCGAGCCACGGATCCTCGCGACCGTTGTCGGCGTCATCGTGCTCGGCGTGCTCGACAATGGCCTTACCCAGATGAGCGTCGACAGCTATATCCGCCAGGTTTTGGTCGGCACCTTGATTCTGCTGGCCGTCGGCGTCGGGTCGCTCGGACAAAACCGTCGCTAGCTAAGAAGCAAATCCCTTCAAGATCGTCGTGAGAGCTAGGGACCGATCCTC
>JAHCJW010000080.1 GCA_026126125.1 Devosia sp. | reverse complement strand
GCATGACATAGGCCACGCGCTGGCCCGGCCCGTGATAGGTATATTGCCCGCCACGCCCGGCCGGATAGACCGGAAAACGCGCGGTGAGCAGGTCTTCGGGGCGGGCCGAGGTGCCGGCGGTGTAGAGCGCGGGATGCTCGAGGAGCCACACGGCCTCGCGCGCTTCGCCCGCCGCGATAGCGCAAGCCCGGGCCTCCATTGCGGTTAGCGTTTGCGCATAATCCTGAGCGTCCTCGAAAATCCGCCATTCGACCGCAAGCGCATCCTCGCGCCGCAGTTTCGAGCGAATTTGGCACGCATCGGTGGCGGGCGTTAAGACTTCCATAACCAAGCCTGAGCAATCCTTAACATATCGAATCCGCCGCTCCTTCGGCACAACGGACGCTTGAAGACCATATTTATGAGCACACTGGACAATATTGAAGTCGATATCACGGTCGAACTGGGCGCAGCCTCCATGCCGGTGCACCATCTGCTGCGCATGGGACGCGGCGCCGTCATCGAGCTGGACGCCACCGAGCACGACCCTTTGAGCATCTACGCCAATTCGACGCTGATCGCGCGCGGCGAAGTGAGCGTCGGGGACGGTCAGCTCAAGGTGGTGGTGACCGAGAAGGTCTACAAATACGGCTGATCGAAAAAACTCTCCACAGGGGGAAGCAGAATTCTCGATTTAACCGCTTGAGGTTCTGCAAAGCCTTTGCTACATCCCCACTCGCTTCGGCGCTTCTGGTGCCGGGCTTCTACCACAGATGTGCGGTCGTGGCGGAATTGGTAGACGCGCAGCGTTGAGGTCGCTGTGCCGCGAGGCGTGGAAGTTCGAGTCTTCTCGACCGCACCAGTCACCCAGGGTGACATGATAAAAAGCTGCCTTCGGGCGGCTTTTTTCGTTTTGGGGCATCGGACTGAAAAGTGTGTTTGCGGTTTTCGGAAAATCCGATGTGCAAACAAATAGAGAGCGGCATGCTGCGTTCGATGAAACGCACGCCGCCCTATGGCTTTCGTGGAACCGCGAGGGGGCTTACGCCTCGATTTCGTTCGCGATGGCGATGTCGGGGGATTTGAAGCCCATGGCGAGCCAGGCGCCGAGCAATCTGGCGTAAAAGCCCGCCGTCACCAGCTTGCCCGCCGGTATATCGCCGGCAAGGCTCTCGCCAGCCGGCAGATCCGAGGTCATGGTGCGGATCGCGGGCAGGGGCGCGCTGCCCTGGGGCCAGAGGCCGGCATAGAGGCTGAGCCAGTGGCCGCCCTTGAATTCGAGAAAAGCCACCGTATTGCAGCACCGCGCCACCACGCGGCGGGTCGGCGTGTCCGGCGTGCGGCGAAACACGGCGAGTTGCTCCATGCCCCGCACGAAGCGCACCCTGTCCTTGCGATAGAGCACGAACGGCGTGCCGCCATTGGGCGCCAGCACCGGACGCGACGCGGGCAGGGCGGCGAGTCGCGCCCCTGATTCCCGGCAGCTCCGGCAGTGGCATTCGGTGGTGATGATCGGCGAGCCGATGACAGCGAGGGCGAAGGCGCCGCATAGGCAGGAAAGCTGGGTCGTCTCGGCCATGACAGGGCATCCCGTTTGTTTTCTCGTGACCTGAGGCGACGATTCTAACCCCGCCGTTTCGACACGCTTTCCGGCGCCTTGAACCGCCAGGCGTCCTCGAGGCGCAGGGACAATTCCTCGTCGCCAATAGCCGCCAGCCGGATGAGCACCACGTCGTGGCCGATATAATGGTCGGTCTCGAAATAGATGTCAGGCGAGATTTCCATCAGCAGGATTTTTTGTTCCAGCGGACAGTGCAGGACCAGCGTCTCGATATCGAGCAGGCGCACGAAGCTGTGGTTGCGCACCTTGAGGGCCGGGGCGCCGTAGCTGGTCGAGAGCGTCGTGTCGGAGAGGTCGCGGCGGCGGGCAAGCGCGACGATACGGTCGAAAACTCGGTCAAGATCGGCTTCTGCGGGCATCTTGCGCTCCTTGCAGCGGATGGTCGGCATGAAGACAAAACTTTGCATTCCAGTCTGGCGCGTTCTGCGCCGATTGGCTACAGCTTGCCATGCCCCTGAAACCCCCAGGACACACAAAGGGCTCCCTATGAGCAGCGATTTTGAGACTGAGCCTGGCCTGGGCGCCGAGGCAGAGATCAGTGCGTTCCGCGACACGGAGGACCGGATCAGTCCTCTGTGGCTGGAACGCTTGCGCGCTTTCATCGAAGCGGGACGCGTCGACGACGTGGCGCTGGTCATGGAGCCGCTGCACGCGGCCGACGTCGGCGACGTGATCGAATCGCTCGAGCCCGCCGAGCGGCTGGCGCTGGTGCGCCTTCTGGGGGACTGGTTCGACTATTCGGCGCTGACCGAGGTGGACGAAAGCGTCCGCCTCGAGCTGATGGAAGCGCTGCCCAATGCCGAAATCGCGCGCGGCGTGACCGGCCTCGACAGCGACGACGCGGTGTTCATCCTCGAGGATCTCGAAGCGGAGGACCGCGACGAGATTCTCTCGGCGCTGCCCACTTTCGAGCGCCTGAGCCTCAAGCGCAGCCTGGATTTTCCCGAAGAATCCGCCGGGCGGCGGATGCAAACCGACTTCATCGCCATTCCGCCCTTCTGGACGGTGGGGCAGACCATCGACTATCTGCGCGCCGACAAGGACCTGCCGGACGAATTCTACCAGCTCTATGTGGTCGACGCAGCCTATAAGGTGCTCGGCACGGTGCCGCTCGACCGCGTATTGCGGGCCCAGCGCGGCACCAAGGTCGAGACGATCATGAACGCCACGCTGGTGCTGGTGCATGCCGAGGAAGACCAGGAAGAGGCAGCGCGCGATTTCGAGCGCTACGACCTGGTCGAAGTCGGCGTGGTCGATGAGAGCGGGCGTCTGGTCGGCGTGCTGACCATCGACGACATGGTCGACGTCATCACCGAGGAAGCCGATGAGGACATCAAGCTTCTCGCCGGCGTGGGCGACGAGGACGTGTCCGACCGCACCGTCGACACCGTGCGCAGTCGCCTGCCGTGGCTGGTGATCAACCTGGTGGCGGCGGTGCTGGTGTCCTATGTGATCGCCCTGTTCAATGGCACCATCGAGCAGATGGTGGCTCTGGCGGTGCTGATGCCCATCGTCGCCTCGATGGGCGGCAATGCCGGAGCGCAGACCATGACGGTGACGGTGCGCGCCCTGGCCATGCGCGAACTGGATGGCGGGCGCCTCCAGCGGCTGATCCGGCGCGAGATGGTCGTCGGCTTCGCCAATGGCATCATTTTCGCCATTATGATCGGCATCGTCACGGCCCTGCGCTATGGTGATATCGGGCTGGGCGTGGTGATCGGCATGGCGATGGTCATCAACATGATCGTGGCCGGGACCATGGGGATTCTTATTCCTCTGGCGCTCGACAAGTTCAAGGCCGACCCGGCGATCGCCTCGGCGGTCTTTGTGACGACCATCACCGATATCGTTGGTTTCTTTGCCTTTTTGAGCATCGCCGGCCTGTGGTTCGGGCTGTTTTGAGCCCGGTTTTGCTGCGGGTGGGCGTGGGGGAGTGTTGCAGTTTGGTCGCTTGCAAAGCTTAATCGGCACGGTTAACGATTCAACACCGGCCGGAGGGAACGTCCCTTTGGTGGCCGGGGTGAACGGCTGACAAGGAGCGATCATGCGCAGTCAACCGAAGTCCAATGTCTGGCAAACGACAAGCTGGGTGCTGGTATGCCTCCTCTCGATGGGGCTGGTTTTCTCCGTAGTTGCTGGCGTCTAGGACGCTGGAGGTTTTCACTGCGACGATTTCGGACAGGGCGCCCCGGCCACGGGCGCCCTGGCTTTCTTTGAGACGGAACAAGCGATGAAACTGCTGATCGGTAACCGCAATTATTCCACCTGGTCGCTGCGCCCCTGGCTGGTGCTGCGCCATTTCGACATTCCCTTCGAGGACGAGGTGCTGCAATTGTCGGGGCCCCGCTGGCGCGAGGTGCTGGCCGAGCGCTCGCCGACCGCCAAGGTGCCGGTGCTGCTCGATGGCGATCTGGCGATCCCCGAAACCATCGCCATCATCGAATATCTGGCCGAGCGCTTTCCCGATCGGGGCATCTGGCCCCAAGACATGACCGATCGGGCTCTGGCGCGGGCCGCGGCGGCGGAGATGCATGGCGGCTTTGCCGCGCTCCGCAGCCATGCGCCGATGAATCTGCGCGCCGCGCATCCGGGCAAGGTGGATGTCGAGGCGGTCCGCAAGGATCTGCAGCGCATCGAGCATTTGTGGGGCGGATTGCTGGCTCGTTCGGGCGGACCGTTCCTGTTCGGAAAATTCTCGGCCGCCGACGCTATGTTCGCACCGCTGGCCACCAGGTTGCGCACCTATGCCTTGCCGGTTTCGGACGTGGCGAGCGCCTATGTCGAGGCCATTTACAGCCTTCCCGCCTTTCAGCACTGGCTGGGGCTGGCCCTGCGCGAGCCGTGGATCGTCGACGACGACGAGATCGACGTCATCCAGGGTCGCGTCGCGCCGGGGACGCTGGCATGATCCACATGGTCAAGCTGTGCGTGGGGGTGGCCAGTTTCGAGGAGCTGGAAAGCTACCGGGACGAACGCGCCCATTGGTGGGGGGCCGATTACGGCGAAGACGTGCATGTGCACCGCACGCGCATGATGCCCAAGCGGGCGGCGGAGATGGAGGGGAAATCCTCGATCTACTGGGTCATCGCCGGCTCCATCGTCTGCCGGCAGACCATCCTGCGGCTGGCGTCCTACACCAATGCCGAGGGCAAGGACTATTGCGACATCATCATGGCGCGCGAACTGGTCCGCACCATTCCCTATCCCAAGCGGCCGTTTCAGGGCTGGCGCTATCTCGACCCCAAGGACGCACCGCCGGACATGGCGGCCAATGACGCCGACAATTCGCTGGAAATCGCGGCGGAACTGGCGCGACTGGGCCTGCTGTAGGGAACGGCGCTTGCCGATGGCTCCATCGATATTCGGCCTGAAAAGGGCGCGGCGAGGTAAGGGGTAAACCTTGCCGTTAAGCCTTTAACATTTATTCATCATAATCTTCTTGTGCGCCGGCGCGGAACAACCCAGACTCGGTGACAAGAGTGATTTGAGGATTCCATGGTGCGGCAAGGCGCGCATGTCATTGTCGTCGGGAACGAGAAGGGCGGGTCGGGGAAATCGACCACCGCCTTCCATCTGGCCATCTATCTGCTCTATCAGGGCTACAAGGTCGCTTCCATCGATGTGGACAGCCGCCAGCAGACCATGACCCATTACGTGCGCAACCGGCGCAACTGGGCGCGGTCCAAGGGGCTAGGCCTGCCGCATACCACTCATTTCCATCTGCCCGTGGCGCGCGGCGACTCGGTGAAGGAAAACCACCGGGTCGAATTCGACCTGTTCCGCCAGGCCATCGTCGAGGTGGAACAGAGCGCCGAATTCATCGTCATCGATACGCCGGGCTTCGATACCAACCTGACCCGGCTGGCGCATTCGCTCGCCGATACGCTGGTGACGCCGGTCAATGACAGCCTGATCGATCTCAACGTCATGGCCCAGATCGACCCGGTGACCGGCGAACCGCGCGAATTGAGCCACTATGCCCGGCTGGTGCAGCGGGCGCGCTCGGAACGGCTGGCCATTGACGGGCGCAATATCGACTGGGTGCTGGTGCGCAACCGCATCTCCATGCTGTCCTCGCGCAATATGCGCCAGGTGCAGACCATGCTCGACAAGATCGCCCTGCGGCTGGGCTGCCGGGTGGCCGACGGCATCGCCGAACGGGTCATTTTCCGTTCGCTCTTTGCCACCGGCATGACGGTGTTCGATCCGCTCGACGATGACCTTCTGGGCGGCCTGCCGTCGATGTCCCATGTCAGCGCCCGCCAGGAATATCGCAATCTCGTCGCCGCCCTGAACCTGCCGGAAAGTCCGAAGGCCAAGGCGCGCAACGAAATCATGCGGAGCGCGCGCGAAAAAGACCTGTCGCAGTTCATCCATATGGCGCAGACGGACAGCTGAGATTGGGACGAGTGGCGCTGAACTGAAAGCAACACGACGCGCTTCAGCCTGGCGCCGCCAACGGAAAACGCAGGGGTTTGATCTTTTGCTTATGCATCGAATTGCCCGAAAACCGTGAGGACACTTTTCGGTCCGATGCTTTATCCCCGCGCGTAGGCGATCTTGCGCGGTTCGGCGGCGGCGGCGAGATTTTCGCGGGCGTCGTAGATTTCGCGGGCATCGATGATCGACATGTGGTGTTCGGCCGTCCAGTTCCACAAAGCGTCGATCGGCTCCTGCAAGGTCTTGCCCATTTCGGTGAGGCTGTATTCGACGCGCGGCGGCACTTCGGGATAGATGGTGCGGCTGACCAGGCCATCGCGCTCGAGATTGCGCAAGGTGAGGGTCAGCATGCGCTGCGACACCCCGTTGATCAGGCGCTTGAGTTCGTTGAACCGCAGCGTGCCGTTGCGGCCCAGCATGCCCACGACCATGACGCTCCACTTGTCGCCGATACGATTGAGCACATCCGACATGGCCAGGCAGTTGGCGGATTTGGAAGTGTCGGTCAGCGACATGGCGGGGCCTTTCGTCTCGTGTTTCATAGGCACAAATATAGACACAGTTACTAGAAGTTACCAGTGCCCAATCGGCACCACCGCCTGCCGAAGCCTTCACATGGGTGTCAATCGCTTGCGGTTTTCTTGAGGCTCGCGGCGAGCGCTGCTAAGAGAGGGGCGTTCTGCCACGTCATGGCCTTGAAGGGCCAGCATAGGACGGGCTGTTCGATTCCCGGAGTTGTGTCTTGCTGCTGCGCCGCCTTGCTCTCGCCCTTGTCTTCGCTGTTGCCGGTCTGCTGCCAGCGGTGGCGATGCCCATGCTGCTGGTTGACCGCGACACATTGCAGGTGCTCTACGCCCAGGACGCCGGCCAGCCCTGGCACCCGGCCTCGCTGACCAAATTGATGACCGCCTATGTCGCTTTCGAGGAAATCGCCAAGGGAACGGTGACGCTCGATACGCCGGTGACGCTGTCGAAAAAGGCGGTGAGCGTGGCGCCGGCCAAATCCGGCCTGGCCGTGGGCGCTTCGGTTTCGCTCAAGGATGCGCTCTATATCCTGATCGTCAAATCGGCCAATGACATCGCCGTCGCCATCGCCGAAACCGTTGGTGGCGACGAGGCCCGCTTTGTCGGCAAAATGAACGATGTGGCGCAGCGCATGGGCCTGACCTCGACCCATTTCACCAATCCGCATGGCCTGCACGATCCGGCGCAGGTGATTTCGGCCCGCGATATCGCCATCGTCTCGCTCTATATCGAGCAGAGCTTTCCCCAATATATGCCGATCTTCGCCACCGGCGCGGTGCGGCTGGGCAAGGCCAGGCTGGAATCGCAGAATGCCCTGCTGACCGGTTTTGCCGGCGCCATCGGCATGAAGACCGGCTATGTCTGCGCCTCCGGGCTCAATCTGGTCAGCGCCGTGGATCGCAACGGCCGGCGTCTGCTGGCGGTGGTGCTGGGGGGCTCCTCCGGGCGGGAGCGTAATGAGCGGGCGGCCGAACTGCTTCTCAAGGGGCTTTCCGGCTCGGCGCAGCCGACCGGGCAGACCGTTCTGAACCTCGCCAATGCGGCAGGGCGGGCGCCAGTGGATATGCGCTCCAATATCTGCGGCAAGGACGCCGCAACCTATGTCAAGGCGCAGGAAGCGCTGTTCCCGATGGGCCTCAAGGATCAGCCGAGCTATCTCACCGACCAGATCGCCATGAAGGAATATACCGCGGTCGATCTCGGCCGCATCCGTACCGGCATCGCGCTGCCGCGCCCGCGTCCGTCGCATGCGCCGATCTTTGCCAGCGAGCCGGTGGTGGCCGAAGTGGCGCTCGATGCGGCGCTGCGCCCGGGCCTGGCGGTGAATGTGGGCGGAGGGGTGCCCTATCCGCGCCCCCGGCCGGTTTTCCTGCAGTAGGGATAACGGCGAAGGCCAAAGCCTCTTTTTTACCGAAACCGGTTCCCCGTTTCGGGAGACATGCTCTAGCCGCGGAGCACGTTGAATATCAACACGTTGCCCTCTTCGCGCATGGTGCAGTCGTGCCCATGCTGGCGGCAATAGAGGGGGATGTCGATCTTGGCCATCGGATCGGTGGCCAGCACTTCGAGCGTCGCGCCGGGCGCCAATTGCTCGAGGCGCTTTTCGAGCTTGAGGACGGGCAGGGGGCATTTGAGCCCCCTGGCATCGATGCGGGCCGGGTCAGTTGCCAAGAACCAGCACCCAGTGAATGCCGTAGCTCGAGGCGGCGTTATAGGTCATCGCCACGCCGGCCTTGGTGGCCGAGGCGGCCAGGCCCTGCGCGTCGGCGGGATTGTTGCGCCAACCCGAAAAGGTTTCCGCGAAAGTGGCATAGCCGGCGCTGAGCTTCATCACGGTGAGGCCTTGCGGCGTCGAGGGGGCCTTGCCCGACTGGGCATATTGATTGGCCAGCGCCTGCGCAGTGCCATCAAGCCCGGCATCGGGCGTCAGCGGCGCCATGCCCCGTGTAGCGCGATAGGCGTTGATCAGGCCGATCGCCTGCACGCGGTCGAGCGTGGCGCCCGGCTGGTCCATGCGGGCGGTGAGGCCCGGCGCCAGGCCCGCAGGGGCGCTGGCCGGGCCCGTCATCGAGCAGCCGGCGATGGAAAGGGCGGCGAAAACGGCGAGGGCGGCGCCGGTCAGTCGCTTGGTGGTCTTCGTCATGGTCTTCCTTACTGTCCGGGGGGAACCGGTTGCGCGGGATAATGGCAGGGAGCGCCTTCGGCCGGGTTAATGTCGCGATGCGGCATTGCTGGTCCTTGTGCCGAACATTATGGTCCTCATGTCCTTGTCGCGGCGATTTGCGGCAAGGTCGGGGCAGACGCGCCACAGCGCGCGAGGCGGAGGGCAGGACCATGGCTGAGACCATCTACCAGATCATCGATGACCGGTTTCGCGCGCTGATCCTCGGCAGCGCGGCGCTCGAGCTGATTCACACCGGCAACCGCTGGGCCGAAGGGCCGGTCTGGTTCAAGGACGGCAATTACCTGCTCTGGAGCGACATCCCCAACCATCGGATCATGCGCTATATCCCCGATGGCGGCGTGTCGGTCTATCGGGCCAATTCCAACTATTCCAACGGCAATAGCCGCGACCGGCAGGGGCGGCTGGTGACCTGCGAGCACGGCACGCGCCGGGTGACCCGCACCGAAATCGACGGCTCGATCACCGTCATCGCCGACAGTTTTGGTGGCAAGCGGCTCAATTCGCCCAATGACGTGGTGGTCCATTCCAATGGCAGCGTGTGGTTCACCGACCCGACCTACGGCATTCTCTCGGACTATGAGGGCCACAAGGCGACGCCCGAGCAGGAGACGCACAATGTCTACCGCGTCGATCCGGCAACCGGCGCCGTCGAGGCGGTTGTGCGCGACTTCATCCAGCCCAATGGCCTGGCTTTCTCGCCCGACGAGACGCAGCTTTATATCGCCGATTCCGGCGGCAGCCACGCCGAGGAGGCCCCACGCCATATCCGCGTGTTCGACGTTGTCGAGGGGCGGCGGCTTGTCGATGCGGGGGTGTTCTGCACCATCGATGCGGGCGTGCCGGATGGCTTTCGGTTCGATGTCGAGGGCAATCTCTGGACCAGCGCGGCCGATGGCGTGCATTGCTTTTCGCCGGATGGAACGCTTCTGGGCAAGATCCTGGTGCCGGAATGCGTCGCCAATCTAACCTTTGGCGGCCCCAAGGCAAATCGCCTGTTCATTGCCGCGACATCCTCCATCTATGCCATCTATCTTGCCACCAATGGCGCCGCGATCCCCTGATCGCGCGTCGGGCGCGTGGACGGTTATTTGTGCACTCTTCGCCTGCCTTCCGGAGCAGGTGGTGCGACGGGCGGTGTAACTGCTCGCATTGATTTGAGCGTACACGCCCAAAAATCAGAATAGGCTTGCAAGTGCCTGCGGCCGAAAGCTGTTACGCAGAAATTTTTTCTCCTTCCTCGCCGAAACCGGCAAGCAGGCGCCTTCTAAATGACGACCAAATTGATAGGGTTTATGTATTAGCAATTCGGGAGGTTCTCGATGAACCGAGCATCCAGATTCTTTGCATATTCGGCCCTTGCCGCTTCCCTGGCGCTGGGCTTTGCAGTCACCGCCCATGGGCAGGACCGCACGCTGATCAATGTTTCCTATGACCCGACCCGCGAACTCTATCGCGACTTCAACGCGGCCTTCATCACCCATTGGCGGCAGGAGACGGGCGAGACGGTGGCCATCCAGGTCACGCATGGCGGCTCGGGTTCTCAGGCGCGCACCGTGATCGACGGGCTCGAAGCCGATGTGGTCACACTGGCGCTGGAAAGCGATATCAACGCCATCGCCGATGCGACCGACCTCATTCCCGAGGACTGGCGGGGGTCGCTCGCCAACAACAACGCTCCTTATACCTCGACCATCGTTTTTCTGGTGCGCAAGGGCAATCCCAAGTTGATCCGGGATTGGGGCGATCTCGTCGCCGATGGCGTCGAGGTGATCACGCCCAATCCCAAGACCTCGGGCGGCGCACGCTGGAACCTTCTCGCCGCCTGGGCCTGGGCCCGCGCCGAATATGGCAATGATGATGCCAAGGCTCAGGAATTCGTCTCCGAGCTCTATCGCCATGTGCCGGTGCTCGACACCGGCGCGCGCGGCTCGACCACCACTTTCGTACAGCGCGGCATCGGCGATGTGCTTCTGGCCTGGGAGAACGAAGCCTTTCTGGCGCTCGAGGAACTGGGCCCGGATGCCTTCGACATCGTGACGCCCTCGATCTCCATCCTGGCCGAGCCGCCGGTGGCGCTGGTGCCGGTCAATGCCGAGAAGAAGGGCAATCTCGATCTCGCCCAGGCCTATCTTGAATATCTCTATTCCGATGAAGGGCAGGCGCTGGCCGCCAAGCATTATTATCGCCCGTTCCGGCCCGAGGCGGCCGCGCCGGAGGATATTGCGCGCTTTGGCGCGGTCAATCTCGTCACCATCGCGGATTTTGGCGGCTGGCGCGCGGCGCAGCCCTACTTCTTCGGCGATGGCGGCGTGTTCGACCAGATCTATGCCGGCCCCTGACCGCGACACCGTGGCCGGCCTCTGACGGGGCCGGCCGCTCCGACCCGCTCGCGCGGGCGCATCCGGCGGTTGCCTCCGCCATCGCCCGCCCTCGAAGGAGAGAGACCATGGTGCATTTCTTCGGCATTCTGCATCCCGGTTCGCCCCGTCGCCGCGCGGCGGCGGAAGCGCCGGCCAAGGCCAGTTTTTTCGGCGGCGAGGTCGGGTCCGCTGCGGTGAGCCGGCTGGAGTGGGAGGCGTTTTATCTCAGCGGCAAGGCGCCCGAGCCCGACGCCGAGATTTGCCGCACCCCGGCGGAAAGCCCGGCCAGGAGGCCGGCGCGATGAGCCCGCCCATTCTCGTCGTGCCCGGCCTCAATGGCTCGGGAGAGGGACACTGGCAGCGCTTCTGGCTCGATGACCACGCCGAGGCGCTGCTGGTGGAACAGGATGACTGGGCCAATCCCGACGCCGGGCGCTGGCTGTTTCGGCTCGAACAGGCGGTGGTCGCCCATCCCGGGGCGCTGATCGTCGCCCATAGCCTGGGCTCGATCCTGACCGCGCGACTGGCCACCAGTCCGGTTGCCCCGATGGTTGGCGGCGCGCTGCTGGTGGCACCGGCCGATATCGAACGCACATCGACGCTGCATGCCCGCAACTATGAGTTCGGCACGCTTCCGACCGAAAAACTGCCGTTTCCCGCCCTCGTCGCCGCCAGTCGCGACGATATCTATCTCTCGCTCGACAAGGCGCAGGGGCTGGCTCTGGCCTGGGGCGCGCCGCTGCTCGATCTGGGCTATGTCGGTCATGTCAATGTCGCAAGCGGCTTCGGGCGCTGGCTCCAGGGCTATGAACTGGCGCGAAAAGTATGGGAGAAGGGGGAATCGGGGCAGGTTCAGCCCCATCGTGCCGGTTGTCGCCGAATAGGATAAAATTCCGGCTTCCGGCCCGCACAGCCAATCGCAACCGGCCGGAGAACGATGCAATGAATTTTATCGGCCAGTCGGCAAAATCAGTCGTCATCATCGGCGGGGGGGCCAGCGGCGTGCTGTTGGCGGCGCATCTGCTGCGCGATCCGGACCCGGATCTGCGTGTCACCCTTCTCGAGCGGCAAGGCCAGTTTGGCCAGGGCCTCGCCTATTCGGCGCGGCATCGCGACCATCGCGTCAATGTGCCGGCGCGCGGCATGAGCGCCTTCGCCGACGACCCCGAGCATTTCTGGCGCTGGCTGCAGCGCCGCCATCCCGGCCGTTACGAGAGCTCCTGGGTCTTCGTGGCCCGCCGGCTCTATGGCACCTATCTCGAAGAGCTGCTGGGCGAGGCCGGCGAGCATGTGCCGGGCCGGTTGCGCGTGCTCTCGGAAGAGGCCGTGGCCCTGCACGAGACCGAGGGCGGTGTCGAAGTGCTGCTCGCCAATGGCACGAGCCTTGCCAGTCACTCGGCGGTGCTCGCCGTTGGCCACGAAACCCAGCCGGCGCGCGGGCGCGGCATTGCCGTGCGGGTCGGGTCGGAGAGCGATACGCCGCTCGACCCCGACGCCCCGGTGATGATTCTGGGCTCAGGCCTGAGCATGGTCGATGCCTGGGTCGGGCTTTGCGAGGCTCAGCATAGGGGGCCGATCACCGTCGTCTCCCGCAACGGATTGCTGCCGACCGCCCATCGTGATGTGACGCCGCTGGTCATCGACGCGGCCGATGTGCCTTTCGGCGCCAGCATGACCGAGCTGACGCATTGGTTTCGGGCCCTGGTGGAGGAGACGACGCGCCAGGGCGGCGACTGGCGCAGCGTGGTCGATGGGCTGCGACCCTATAATCAGCGGCTGTGGCAGAGCTGGCCTGGCCAGGAGAAACGGCGCTTCCTGCGCCATTTGCGCCCCTGGTGGAACATCCATCGCCACCGCCTGCCGCCGGATCTGCATGCGGGCCTGGTTCGTGCCATCGCGCAAGGGCAGGTCAAGCTGGTCGCCGCCGAATTCGTCGGTATCGAGCAGCTTGCCGATGGCGTCCGGGCCACCATCCGCCGCCGTGGCGGCTCCAGCCGCGAAACCATGGATGTCGCGCGCGTCTATGATTGCGGTGGGGTGAGCGTCGATGTGCGTGCCAGCGGCAATCCATTGATCCGCCAGCTGGTGCAATCGGGCAGGGCGCGCCCCGATACCATGTGCATCGGGCTCGATGTCGACGACAGCTGTGCGCTGATCGCCGAGGATGGGCAGGCCTCATCCCGGACGCGGGTGGTCGGGCCGCTGACGCGCGGCCGCTATTTCGAGATCGAGGCCGTGCCCGATATTCGCGTGCAATGCGCCAATGTCGCCCGTTCGCTGCTGGCGCCGGCCAAGGTCTGAACCCCGTTCGCTTCCATTCTTTGCGAAATTGGCGGAAGGATTTTCTATTTTCGCCGCCAATCTCGTCCTGCGCCCGCCTTGTGAAACTCGACTGCCCGGCTAGGATTTCGGCAATCGAGCTGCGCCGGAGTTATGCGCATGATGAATTTCGGCCGCTTTCGGCACCCCAGCATCATTCCCGGCTTCGGGCTGACCTTCGGGTTCACCATCGCCTATTTCTCGCTGATCATCCTCATTCCCCTGATCGCGCTGGTGCTGCGCTCGGCCGGGCTGGGCTGGGGTGGCTTCTGGGCGGCGGCGAGCGATGCGCGCGTGCTCGGTGCCCTGCGCACCAGTTTCGTCACCGCCCTGATCGCGGCCGGGGTCAATGTGGTGTTCGGAACGCTCATTGCCTGGGTGCTGGTGCGCTATCGCTTTGCCGGGCGGCGGATCGTCGATGCCATGGTCGATCTGCCCTTCGCGCTGCCCACCGCCGTCGCCGGCATCGCGCTGACCGCCATCTATGCGCCCAATGGCTTTATCGGCCAGCTGGTGGCGCCGCTGGGCCTGCGCATCGCCTATACGCCGACCGGCATCGTCATCGCCATGATCTTTATCGGCCTGCCTTTCGTGGTGCGCACCATCCAGCCGATTCTGGAGGAGATCAGCAAGGAAGTGGAGGAGGCCTCGGCAACGCTGGGGGCCAACCGTTTCCAGACCATCTCCCTTGTGCTGCTGCCCAGCCTGGCCCCGGCCATCCTCACCGGTTTCGCGCTGGCCTTCGCCCGGGCGGTCGGTGAATATGGCTCGGTGATCTTCATTGCCGGCAATATTCCCTTCGTGTCGGAAATCGCGCCGCTGCTGATCGTCATCCGGCTCGAAGAGTTCAACTATTCCGGCGCGGCGGTGATCGCCACGGTCATGCTGCTGCTGTCCTTCTTCATGCTTTTCGTCATCAACCTCATTCAGGCCTGGAGCCGCCGGAGATATGGCTATGGCAACTGAAGCGCGCCCGCGCCGCACCTCGCCCACCGACGAGCCCGCCGCCGTTCGCTTGCTGCTGATCGGCATCGGCCTCGCCTTCATGGCGCTGTTTCTGGTGTTGCCGCTCTATGCGGTGTTCGCCGAGGCGCTGCGCCTGGGCATTGGCGGATTTCTCAAGGCGTTGCAGACGCAGGAGGCGCAATCGGCCATTCGACTGACCCTGCTGGTCGCAGCCATCGCCGTGCCGCTGAACGTGGTCTTCGGCATCTGCGCCTCCTGGGCGATCGCCAAGTTCGAGTTCAAGGGCAAGGCGTTCCTGATCACCCTGATCGACCTGCCGTTTTCGGTGTCGCCGGTCATCTCCGGCCTGGTCTATGTGCTGCTGTTCGGCACGGGCAGTCTGGTGGGGCCCTGGCTCAAATCCTACGGCATCGAAATTCTCTTCGCCGTACCGGGCATCGTGCTGGCAACGATTTTCGTCACCTTTCCCTTCGTGGCGCGAGAACTGATTCCCCTCATGCAGGAGCAGGGGACGGGCGACGAGGAGGCCGCGCTGTCGCTGGGGGCGTCGGGCTGGCAGACTTTCTGGCGCGTCACCCTGCCCAATATCAAATGGGGCCTGCTCTATGGCGTGTTGCTGTGCAACGCCCGCGCCATGGGAGAATTCGGCGCCGTTGCCGTGGTTTCGGGCAAGATCCGGGGCCAGACCACCACTATCCCGCTGCAGGTGGAAATGTTCTACAACGAGTACAACGCCACGGCGGCTTTCGCGCTGGCGTCATTGCTGGCGCTGCTCGCCCTTGTTACCCTTGTGCTGAAAACAGGCCTCGAATGGCGGTTCGGCGACGAGTTGGCGGCAACCGGCCGGGGGCATTGAGCGGCAGGAACCTGCCCTCGATCGACCGGCGCAATGCTGCGGCAATGTCGGGCCGTCACAATCGGGGGGCAAAATCAGGAAGTCCGCGTGCGCATTCTGCTGGTTGAAGATGAGGTGGGCATGGCCAAGGCGTTGACCGCCGCGCTGGCCCGGCATGATATCGTCGTGGATCATGTCGGTACCCTGGCCATGGCCGAGGAGGCGACCCTGTCCGGCGTGCACGCCGCCGTGTTGCTCGACCGCAAACTGCCCGATGGCGATGGCCTGTCGATCATTCCGGCCCTGCGCCGCAGCCAGGCGGGCCTGCCGGTCATCGTTTTGTCGGCCTTGGGCAGCGCCGATCAGCGCGTGGCCGGGCTCGATACCGGCGCCGACGACTATCTGGCCAAGCCTTTTTCGGTGGATGAGCTGTTGGCGCGCCTGCGGGCGGTGATGCGCCGCCCGGCGCTGGTCGATGACCAGATGGTCAATGTCGGCAAATTGCGCTTTAACCTC
>JAHCJW010000008.1 GCA_026126125.1 Devosia sp. | reverse complement strand
GGTGGGATAGCCGATATCCTCGGGCGACAGCTCCTGGAAATAGCCCTTGGACGAGAACTCGACCCCACCCAGGATCTGCAGCCGAACCGCCATGGGCCCGGCATTGCCGAGCAGCGTAGTGCGCAACCGGTCGAGCAACTGGTTGTAATCGATATTCTGCGCGTCGGTTTCGATATTGGGATAGGTCTCGGCCCAGGCGGCCCAGAATGCGTCGTTGATTTCGTGTTCGATGCGGGGCGAGGCCTCGGTCGGGCCAGTCCACCAATAGCTCAGCTTACCCGCGTAATCGAGCGGCACGACGCCGGCACAGTGACCGGCGGTATCGAAGGTCTCGGTTCCGGCGATGGATTTGATATAGTCCGGAGACCACTGGCCGAGATCGACGGACTGGGCGTAAACGGTAGTCGACATCAGGGACGCGGTGGTCACCGCCGTCATGGCGCAGGCAACGACCTGCCGACGGAACGGCGAGCCCGGCCGCATGGCGCGGCCTTGCATATTCGTCATCGATAGTCCTCCTCACGTTCGGAAGACCGTCCAGCCCCCTCGGCCGAACCAGGGCTTCCTCGCAGCGTCTGCTGCGCCTCCTCGAATGCATGGTCGCGGCACGGTTGCCGCAAACCTGCCATGGGGCCGGATTTTTATCCGTGTCTCCCGTTCAGGACAGTTCCAGACCAAAACTTGCATGTCAATATCGAATAGATCATACATTATTCTATTATTTTCGCGCGCGAACTGATCCAACTTATCTCATAAACCACCCCAACCAAGAATATGAACGAGCCCAACCCCACTTCCGTGCTCTCCGAGAGCACCAGCGAAACTCAGCCGTCGGTCTATGAAATGATCCGCGAGGACATCATCTCCGCCCGCCACGAACCCAATGCGCGCCTCAAGGTCGCCGACCTGGCCGAACTCTATGGAACATCGACAAATCCCATCCGCGAAGCGCTGCAGCAATTGCGCGGCGAGGGCTTTGTGGTGATGGAGCCCAATCGTGGCGCCCGCGTCGTCGCCATCGACGAAGATTTCGTTCGCGACATCATCGAAATCGAAGTGCTGATCGAGCCGGCGCTCACCAAGTGGTTCGTCTCGATCGTGACCGACGCCGATATTGCCGAACTCAAAGCCGTTCAGGCCGATATAGAAAAGCTCAACTTCGCCGATCCCCGCCAGCATGGCGAACTCGACACCAAGTTTCATCAGCTTATCTACGATCGTCACTACAACCGTCACGCCGCTGAGCTGTGGTGGAAACATCGCGAAATCCTGCGCGCCATCAGCCGCCGCTTCCCCACTTCGCTCAGCCGTCGCCAGGCCGTCCTGCGCGAGCATCGCGAGCTGATCGAGGCGATCAGCGCCCAAAATGCCGAGCGTGCCGCAGCGGTGGTGGCCCGTCATGTCGAGGGGTCAGGCCGCCACATCATTGAACAGATGGGCGTCGCCCGGCGCGTCAAGCCGCCGAAAAATTCCATCTAGACGCCACAAGAAAGGCCATAGGGCCATGAAGGTTCAAGGGAGGATTGAACGATGAAGATTACCGACCTGCGATGCGCCGTCATCGGGCGCCATCCCATCGTGCGTATCGTCACCGATCAGGGAATTTATGGCCTGGGCGAAGTGGAATTTACCAAACCCTATCTCAAACCCTGGGTCTTGCATTTCCGCGAGGCGCTGCTCGGTGAAGATCCGACCGATGTCGAGCGCTGCATGCTCAAGATCCGCCAGCGCGGCTCCTTCAAGCCATATGGGGCCGCGGTCAGCGCCATCGAACACGCACTCTGGGATATTGCCGGCAAAGCCGCCGGCGTGCCGGTCTACAAGCTCTTAGGCGGCAAGGTGCGAGACAAGGTCCGCGTCTACAATGGCTCGATCCGCCAGAAACGGAGCGGAGATCGTCCCGAAGATTACGCCGCCGACGTCAAATGGATGATGGAGCGCCCAGAGAATTTCTTCATGGTCAAGCAGGGCATCAGCTTCCATTCCAACATGAAGGACAGTATCGCGGATTTTCATTACGGGGTTCGCCAGGAAAAGGCGGGCTATCACGGCGCCATGGACCAGGGGCAGATCAGCGAGCGCGGCATGGCGCACATGATCGAGTGCGTGATCGCCATGAAGGAAGTGCTGGGGGACAAGGTCAGCCTGGCGCTCGATTGCGGCCCCGGCTGGTTCCTCAATGACGCGATCCGCTTCGCGCAGGCGGTCGAGAAATACAATCTGATGTGGCTCGAGGACATGCTCACGGGCGACTACGTTCCGTGGGTCAATCCACAAGCCTATCGCGAGTTGACGGTTTCGACCTCCACTCCGATTCACACCGGCGAGCAGATCTATCTTCGCCATAACTTCAAGGAGCTGATCGAGACGCAAGCCGTACGTGTCGTCGGGCCCGATCCGGCCGATATTGGCGGCATCGCCGAACTCAAATGGGTGGCAGAACACGCCTATATGCATTCGATCATGATGGCGCCGCATGGCACGGCCAACGGCCTTCTGGGACTGGGTGCCCTGATCAATGTCTGCGCCACGCTGCCCGCCAACTACATCGCGTTCGAATATCCGAGCGCTTCCGATCCCTGGTGGGAGGATATCGTCACCGGTTTGCCAGACCAGATCGTCACGGACAGCCATATCGATCTTTTGGAAGCCCCGGGCCTTGGTCTCGATATCGATCCGGAAGGAGCGAGGAAATATCTGTCGGAAGAGGACGCCGGCTTCTTCGATTAGATTGGTGCGCACTCACTCGAAGACACACTCGCTCTTGTCGTCATCCCCGGCTTGTTCGGTGTAATTCAGCGAGGCCACCCCAGAAGGCCTGTCAGACAGCCGCGCCCTTTGTGGAGCGGCTGTGCTCATCTTGCTCCCCCCGGGACTGAAATTGCTGAATTTTTGGCATGCTGGGTCAAGTACCGTTGCCCTTGCCGGATATGCGGGTTAGGAGGGACCACTCCTTGCACGGATGATTTCTGACATGACCGCCTCGTCCCAGCCTGCGACATCGTCGGGGCAGACTACAGCCTTGAGCATCATTTTCGCTGTCAGCGGTGCGCATCTGCTCAACGACCTGCTGCAATTTCTGTTGCCAGCGCTCTACCCCCTGCTCAAGGAGAGCTACAACCTCAATTATGCGCAGATCGGCCTCCTGACGCTGGGGCAGCAGATCACCGCATGCATCCTGCAGCCTGTCTTCGGCCTGCAGGGCGATCTCAAGCCCAAGCCGATGTGGCTGCCGCTGTCGTTGATCATCGTTACGGTCGGGGTGCTGGGATTGGCGCTGGCCAATAATTTCGGGCTGTTGCTGGTTGCTGCGGTGATCATGGGCACCGGGTCTGCCTTGTTCCATCCCGAGGCCTCGCGCCTGGCCCGAATGGCGTCTGGCGGCAGGTTGGGTTTTGCGCAATCGCTGTTCCAGGTCGGAGGCAATGTCGGCACGGCGATCGGGCCCTTGGCCGCCGCGCTGATCCTGTTGCCGCTCGGACAAACGACGCTGGCCTGGTTCGCCATCTGCGGCATTCTCGGGATGGTCCTTCTGGGCCATGTCGCTCGCTGGTATGGCGAGCACCAGCGCCAATTGGCCTCGCGGCAAGCGGCGCCGGTGCACAAGCCGAGCCTGTCGCGCGACCGCCTGATCGTGGCTTTTGCGGTGATCGGCGCGCTGCTCCTCAGCAAGTTCGTCTATATTGAGACGCTCAAGAGCTACTACGCCTTCTTCCTCATCGAAAAATTCTCGCTCTCGGCGGAAGAAGCGCAGCTCTATCTGTTTCTGTTTCTAGGCGCGGTTGCTGCCGGCACGTTTTTCGGCGGCCCGATCGGTGATCGTTACGGACGGTTGACGGTGATCTGGATTTCGATCGTAGGATCGCTGCCGTTCACGCTGTTGCTGCCCTATCTCGACCTCAACTGGACCGCGGCGATGAGCATCGTGACCGGGCTCATCCTCTCTTCGGCGTTTTCAGCCATGGTGGTCTATGCCCAGGAGCTGATTCCGGGAAAGGTCGGCATGATTGCCGGTTTTGTTTTCGGATTTGCCTTCGGTGCCGGCGCCCTGGGAGCGGCCGGCATGGGCTTTGTGGCTGACGCAATCGGGGTCATCGCCGTTTTCCAGATTTGCGCCTTCTTGCCAGCGCTTGGTTTTCTCACCATCCTGCTCCCCAAAACGGCCGAATTGCATCCTGAAACACGAGAGAAACTGGCATGAGCGACCCCACCCAAGCCGATAGCGAAAGCCAGATCACGCTGACGCGGACAATTGCCGCCAATATTAGCGACGTGTTTTCCGCCTGGACGGATCCGGCTTTGATCGAGCAATGGCAGGTCGATGAGGCCGAATTCGACGCCTTCGAAGGCGGACAATATCGCTTCGTCACCTATGGCGAAGAGGATGACGAGGCCGATCACGAGGTCACCGGCGAAATCCTGCAATTTGCCGAGGACGAAAAGCTGGTCATGTCCTGGATGCACCAGGACGAGGAGGACGAATTTCTCTTCGTCATCGAAGTGACATTCAAGGAAGTGGGTGAGGATAGCACCTCCATCACCCTGATAGAGCGCGGCCTTCCGCATGCCGACGCTCAAACGCGCATTTTCTCCATGGAAGCCTGGAGCGCGGCGCTCGAACAACTGGCCGAGCTGATGGAATAAGCGCGAAGGCGCTGAACCAAAGCGCGATGCGTTGCGTATAACAGCAACTCATCGGAGACACCGCGTGTCGGAAACCAACACCGCCCTCGTCTGGCTACGCAATGACCTGCGCATCGCTGACAATCCGGCGCTGCTTGCCGCTTGTCAGTCCGCGGATAGGGTCGTCGCCATCTATGTCCATGAAACGGGACCCGATATTCGCCCCACAACCGGCGCCGCCCGCTGGTGGCTGCACGAAAGCCTCAAGGCGATCGGCGCCTCACTCGCGTCCCTCGGCATTGCTTTGGAGATCCACGAAGGCGACGCCGCTGCGGCGCTCGGCCGAGCCGTTAAAGACCACAGCGCAACCGGCGTTCACTGGAATCGCCGCTATGCACAGGGCGAACGCGCGACAGATACCCGGATAAAGACAGAGCTGCGCGAGAGCGGCATCGAAGCGCACTCCTACTCGGGAAATCTGCTGGCCGAGCCCTGGACCATAAAGACGGGGCAGGAGCGCCCCTATTCGGTGTTTACGCCCTTCTGGAAATCGCTCCGGAACATGGCGATAGAACGCCCTCTCGCTGCTCCGACCGCGCGCCGGCCGCTGTCCCCGGATACGGGGGTGGACAAGGGCTACGAAACGCCCGCATGGGCAGAAAAACTCGGGCAATATTGGGAAATCGGGGAAGCGGCGGCCCAACGGGTTTTGAGCGACTTTCTCGACCAGAAAATCGAACACTATGCGGGCGAGCGGGATTTTCCAGCAAAGGACGCCACTTCAGGTTTGTCGCCGCATTTGCGATTTGGCGAAATCAGCGCGCGCCAGATCTGGCATGCGGCACGGATGCGCAGCGAGATCGAGCCCCATCTCGCCGAAAACATCGAAAAATTCCTGTCCGAACTGGCCTGGCGGGATTTCAGCTATCATCAATTGTATCATCGGGATGACATCGCCCGCATATCGATGCAGGAAAACTACGCCGACATGCCCTGGCGCGAGGCCAGGCCAGACCTGGTGCGATGGCAGCGCGGGCGCACCGGATTTCCCATTGTCGATGCCGGCATGCGGCAATTGTGGGAAACGGGCTATATGCACAACCGCGTACGGATGCTGGTTGCCTCGCTGCTCACCAAGAACCTGCTGATCGACTGGCGACAGGGCGAAGCGTGGTTCTGGGATTGTCTGGTCGACGCGGACAGCGCCAACAATCCGGCCAGTTGGCAATGGGTGGCCGGCAGTGGGCTCGACGCCGCGCCGTATTTTCGCATTTTCAATCCGGTAATTCAGGGTGAGCGCTTCGACGCGAGTGGCGATTATGTCAGACGCTGGGTACCGGAACTGGCCGCCCTGCCCGATCGGTTCATTCATTGTCCTTTCGCCGCCCCCATGCCGGTATTGCGCGCGGCGGGAGTTGTCCTTGGAAAAACCTATCCAGAGCCGATCACCGACCTCAAGCAATCGCGTCAGCGGGCTCTTGAGGCTTATGGACAGACGAAGGAATGAAATTGCGGCGATCGGCCGGGCGCAGCTGATACCTTTCACAGATGGGCGATGAAGGGAAATCTCGTGCCATTTCCAGCGTTTAATACTTGTTCGAGGCGCTCGCCCCTCCTACCATCGAACTTTGGAAAACCAATTGATCGATCATGGCCAGCAAGTACGAAGACCTCATTTCCGCCATCGGCAATACGCCGCTCATCCGCCTCAATCGCGTCTCAGCGCTGACGGGCTGCGAGATTTGGGGCAAGGCGGAATTCCTCAATCCGGGGCAATCGGTCAAGGATCGTGCGGCGTTGTTCATCATCCATGACGCCGTCAAATCCGGCGCCTTGCAGCCGGGCGGCACCATCGTCGAAGGCACAGCGGGCAACACGGGAATCGGGCTGACGCTCGTGGCCAATTCCCTTGGCTTCAAATCGGTTATCGTCATTCCCGAAACGCAAAGCCAGGAAAAAAAGGACGCGCTGCGGCTCTATGGTGCCCAGGTGATCGAAGTCCCGGCCAAGCCCTACAAGGACCCGAACAATTATATCAAGCTCTCGGGTCGGCTCGCCGAAAAGCTGGCGCGCGAACTGCCCAATGGCGCGGTCTGGGCCAATCAGTTCGACAACCTGTCCAACAGGCGCGCCCATATCGAAACCACGGGCCCGGAAATCTGGCAGCAAACCAACGGTCGTATCGATGGCTTCATCTGTGCCGTTGGCTCGGGCGGCACTTTGGCCGGCATCGCCGAGGCGTTGCGAGCGCGCAACTCCGATGTCAAGATCGGGCTGGCCGATCCGGAAGGGGCGGCGCTCTATAACTATTTTGCCCATGGCGAGCTGAAATCGTCAGGCAATTCGATCACCGAAGGCATCGGCCAGGGGCGGATCACCGCCAATCTCGAAGGGCTGACTGTCGATCATCCCTATCAGATTTCCGACGCCGAAGCCCTGCCCTATATTTTCGACCTGCTCGAACATGAAGGGCTTTGCCTCGGCGGGTCGAGCGCGATCAACATTGCCGGGGCGGTACGCATGGCGCGCGACCTGGGGCCGGGCAAGACCATCGTCACGGTGCTCTGCGACTATGGCAATCGCTATGCCAGCAAGATCTTCAATCCCGAGTTCCTGCACAGCAAGCAATTGCCGGTTCCGCGCTGGATGGAGGATCGAGTGCCCATCGATATTTCCAGCGTCATGGTAGCGGAATAAAAATTACATCCTGAACAGCGCCGGGCGTGGTGGTAACTCGGCTTGGGGCCATCCCCGTGGCATTATCTCCTGTCAACTCGGGATTGTCCGCGCCATCGCGGCTGATACAGTGCGGCCAGTGACGCGGAAGGGAACAGCGTGTTCGGCATAGACGATATCCTGCGAGCCATTGTCGCGGATCTGCATCTGGTGGCGGCGATCATGGCCGCGATCTATCTTCTTGCTCTGATTTGCGCGGTACGCGAGATTTTCAATTCGCGCACTTCGCAAGGCTCCATCGCCTGGCTGTTATCGCTGGCCTTGCTGCCCTTCCCAACGGCATTTCTCTATATGATCTTCGGCTGGAAGTTCTTCGACGACTACGCCACCGACCGGATCAAGAACGGCCGCGCCGAAAGACCATTGCGAGCGCGGGACCTTGCGCTGATCGACCGCGAAACCACTGAAAAATGGCCGGTGCAGGCGCAGGTTTCAGAACTGCCGTTTCTGCACGGCAATGATGTGGAAGTGCTGATCGACGGCAAGGCCACGTTTGATTCCATCTTTGCCGGCATCGATGCCGCCCAGGATTATCTGCTGATCCAGTTCTATATTCTGCGCGACGACAGCATCGGCCAGCAATTGGCTCAGCGCCTGATTGCCAAGGCCAAGGAAGGCGTCGAAATTCTGGTGCTGTACGACGACATCGGCAGTACGGGCATGCCCAAGCGTTTTCGCACGCAATTGCGCGAGGCTGGCATCAAGATTGCCGGCTTCAACCAGCGGCACAAATTCTTGCGCCTCTATGGACCGACGCGGATCAACTATCGCAACCACCGCAAGATCGTGGTGGCCGATGGCAAGCATGCCTGGGTTGGCGGGCATAATGTGGGCGACGAATATCTGGGCAAGAACCCCAAATTCGGCCATTGGCGCGACACGCATGTGCGCGTTTCGGGGCCGGCGGCGCTTGGATGCGCCTTGTTGTTCCGCGAGGACTGGGAATGGGCCACCGGCGAACGTCTGCACCCCACGCCCCCCAAGCAATTGGACACGCCCGGCGATCGATCGGTTCTGGTGATGGGAAGCGGGCCAGCCGACAAGCTCGAGGAATGCGCCATCGCCTATGTCGACCTTATCGGCCGCGCCCGACATCGGCTCTGGATCGTCAGTCCCTATTTCGTTCCCGACACCGATATTCGCACCGCGCTGTTTGCGGCGCGGCTGCGCGGCGTGGATGTGCGCATCATGTTGCCCGACAATCCCGATCATGCGCTGGTTTGGCTGGCCAGCATGGCGCATGCCGATGCGATGGTGGAGCATGGAATATCGGTCTATCGCTATACCGATGGCTTCCTGCACCAGAAAGTGGTGCTGATGGACGACGAAATGGCCACCATCGGCAGCGTCAACTTCGACAATCGTTCCTTCGCCATTAACTTCGAGATCACCCTGTGGTTCACCGACAGCAAAACCATCGAGGCGGTCGAAACCATGCTGATCGAGGATTTCAAGGCGTGCCGCGAAGTCAGCTCAGCGGAGGTCGGCACGCGGCCGGTGACGCTTTATTTCCTCAACCAGGCCGCGCGGTTGCTTTCACCGGTCCTTTGAAGGAAAGCGGAGCGAAAAAACGCGACGCCTTCAGCGAATAGGCGGCGCGTAGAGAAGGCCGCCATTGCTCCAAAGGGCGTTCTGGCCCCGCAGCATGGCCGCCCCGGTTTGCGGGCCGAAATGGCGGTCGTAAAGCTCGCCGTAATTGCCGACGGCGCGAATGGCGTCGCTCATGAAGCTGCGCCGGAGGCCCAGAGGTTCGCCATAATTGCCTTCGGCGCCGAGCAGGCGGCGCACCGCGGCAGTACGCGCGGCGGAGAGGGAATCGATATTGAGGCTGGTGACTCCGACCTCTTCGGCACTGATCAGCGCATAGACCGTCCAGCGCACGATCTTGAACCACTGATCGTCCCCCTCGCGCACCACCGGCCCCAGCGTCTCCTTGGAAACGCGCTCCGGCAAGACGCGGTGCTGGGGCGGATCGGGAAGATCACGGCGAATAGCCTGCAATTGGCGCCCTGAGGCGGACACCACCTGGCACAGCCCAGCCCGATAGGCCACCGCCAGATCGGCAACATCTTCATAGACCACATCGATGAAGCTGGTTTGGTTGGCGAAGAAGAAATCGTCTAGCGCCTTGGGATCGCCGGAACCATCGGCGACGCAAATGCTCACATTGTCCAGTTCATAGGCCGAAACCACGCCCAAGGACTGCGGCACCAGGAAGGCCTGACCATCGAAGAAGCTGGGAACGACATAGCGCGCGCCATAGCGAGTGTCCCGGCCGGCGGACCAGGCGCCATTGCGCATCAACACGTCGATGGCCCCGGTCTGCAAGGGGGCGAAGCGCGCCTCGCCGCGATAGGCCCTGAATTCGATAAGGTCGGGATTGCCGAAAATCGCCGCTGCCAAAGCGCGGCAGAGATCAACGTCGAAGCCGGACCAGCGCCCATCCATGTCCTGCTGGGCAAACCCGGCCAAGGGGTTGCTGGAGCCGCAGATGAGAAACCCCCGCTCGCGCACGGTGTCGAGCGTCTGGGCGGCGGCCGGTATGGAAGCCAAACCGACGCAGACGGCCAGCACCAATAGCAATGGCTTTAACAATGCACGCACAAGGCCGGCCTTTACTTGCAATGGCTTGGCATATTGGCAGGCCAGCACGAGGGGTCAAGCCGCAGATAGGCCTGACCCCAAAAGAGTTTTTCGATCTTCGAAGCTAATGCAGGATCTGGCTCAGGAACAGCTTGGTGCGTTCGTGCTCGGGGTTGGAGAAGAAGGCGTCCGGATCGTTCTGTTCAATGATCTGGCCCTGATCCATGAAGATCACCCTGTTGGCCACCTGACGGGCAAAGCCCATTTCGTGGGTGACGCAGAGCATGGTCATGCCATCCTCGGCAAGGTTGATCATCACTTCCAGCACTTCCTTGACCATTTCCGGATCCAGCGCTGACGTCGGTTCGTCAAAGAGCATGATCTTGGGCTGCATGCAGAGCGAACGGGCGATGGCAACGCGCTGCTGCTGGCCCCCGGAAAGCTGACCGGGGAATTTATTGGCCTGCTCGGGAATCTTGACCCGTTCGAGATAATGCATGGCGGTGGTCTCCGCCTCTGCCTTGGGAATTCCACGCACCCAGATCGGCGCCAGCGTGAGATTTTGCAGGATTGTCAGATGAGGAAACAAGTTGAAGTGCTGAAACACCATGCCGACCTCACGGCGCACTTCATCGATGCGCTTGAGATCGGCGGTGAGTTCAGTGCCGTTGACGATGATGCGGCCTTGCTGGTGCTCCTCCAGGCGGTTGATGCAGCGGATCAGTGTCGACTTGCCGGAACCCGAGGGGCCGGCAATGACGATACGCTCGCCTCGCATCACCCGGAGGTCGATGTCACGCAGCACGTGGAAATCACCATACCATTTGTGCATCCCGATGACGTCGATGGCCACGTCGGTTTGGGATACGGTCATATTGGCGGTGTTGATGGCGCGCGCGGCGGCGCCGGATGTCATGTCGCTCATGGCGTTACCTCTTGTGACCCGTATCCAGACGCCGTTCCATGAAAATGGAGTAGCGGGACATGGCAAAACAGAAAATCCAGAACACGATGCCGGCGAAGAGATAGCCGGTAATCGCCTGGGTTGGCGAGGACCAGTCGATGTCGGAACTGGCCGCCTGCACGGTATTGAGCAGATCGAAGATGCCGACGATGGACACCAGCGACGTGTCCTTGAACAGCGCGATGAAGCTGTTCACGATGCCGGGGATGACGTGCTTGATGGCCTGGGGCAGGATGATCAGCCCCATGGACTTCCAATAACTCAATCCCAGCGAAGACGCTGCCTCATATTGTCCGCGAGGCAAGGCCTGGAGACCGCCGCGCACCACTTCGGCGAGATAGGCCGAGGAAAACAGCGTCACACCGACCAGGGCCCGCAGCAGTTTATCGACCGAGGTTCCCTGCGGCATGAACAGCGGCAGCATGATCGAGGCCATGAACAGCACGGTGATCAGAGGCACGGCACGCCACAACTCGATGAACATGACGCACAGCGTCTTGATGATCGGCAGTTTCGACTGTCGCCCGAGGGCGAGAAGGATGCCCAAGGGAATAGAGCAGATGATGCCGACCATCGAGATGACCAGCGTGACCAGCAATCCGCCCCATTGCTCGGTCGGCACGGCGCGCATGCCGAACACCCCGCCATTGAGCAGGAAGAAGCAGACCACCGGATAGGCCACGAAGAACAGGATGGCATTGATCCGCTTGAAGGGGGCCCTGGGAATGAGCAAGGGCGCTATCAGCAGCGCGCCGAACAGGAAGACCAGATTGGGCCGCCAATATTCGGCGGGCGGATAGAAGCCGTAGATGAAAAAGCTCATGCGCGCCGAGATATAGGCCCAACAGGCCCCTGCCCCGAGCGCACGGCAATCCTCCACCGTGCCGCCGGGCGCGACGGCATGCCCCCCAAAAAACGTGGGCATGACGAAATTGTAGATGGGCGGAATGGCCCAGATCAGCAAAATGATCGCCAGGACCGACAACAGCGCATCGCCCGGCGTGGCGAACAGGCTGCGACGGGCCCAGGCGATTGGGCCGGTATTGTTGGACGGTGCCGGCTGCGGGGCAATCATTTCCCGCCTGACAAAGGAGACTGACATCGGGCTCTCCTATCGCTCGACCAGCGCGACGCGCGCATTGTACCAGTTCATGAACGCCGAGGTGCTCAGCGACAGGGTGAGATAGACCGCCATGGTTATGGCGATAACCTCGATGGCCTTGCCGGTCTGATTGAGCGTGGTGCCCATGAACACGTTGACCAGTTCGGGATAGCCGATGGCCGCGCCGAGCGACGAGTTCTTGGTGAGATTGAGGTATTGGCTGGTCAGCGGGGGAATGATGACCCGCATCGCCTGCGGAATGACCACCAGCCGCAGCCGGTCGCCTTCGCGCAGGCCGAGCGAAGCGGCAGCCTCCGTCTGGCCCTTGCTGACCGCCTGAATGCCGCTGCGGACATTTTCGGCGATGAAGGCGGCGGTATAGATGGTGAGCCCAATCACCAGCGCCACCATTTCCGGCACCAGCTGCATGCCGCCGCGGAAATTGAACCGCTCAAGCAATGGTATTTCGAAGGCGAGCGACGCATCGGTGGCCCAATAGACGAGTGCCGGCACGGCGACGATGATCAGCAATGGCAAGGCAAGCGGGAACTTGTTGTCTCCAGCAGTCGGTCGACGCTCGACGCTGAGCATGGTCCAGCCGTAAACCAGCGCCAGAGCCAGAGAAATCGCCACGATCAGCAGTTCAGGCAGCGAGCCGAACATCCCCCCCAGAAGGAAGCGAACCACGGCCCAGGCGATGGCAAAGCCGATGAAGGCCCGTCCGTAAAACCCATAAGCGGTCAGGCTCAAACCCGCGAGGCCCAGTCCGCCCAATAATGGGAGATAGGGCACATTGCCCAGCGCAGGAATGACCGAGCCGAGCAGGGTAAAGGCCAGATACCCCAGAACGAAAGTGACGACGAGCCCTGCAATGCGCGATCCGATCGCCACCCCTTGCGGATAGTGCCCGGTGCGCGCTCGGATGCTGGTGGCCCAGCGGACCAGCGCGATGGCGCCGACAAGAGCCACAGCCGCGGCGACAACCACCCAGGTGATCTCCGCGTCGGGCATGGGCCGGGGCACCACGATACCGCGCTGATTGACGAAAATGCCGAGCGGCAATTCGAAGGATTCGCGCACGGCCGGCATGGCCTTGAGCACAGCGAAGTACCAGAAGAACAGCTGGAGCAGCAGCGGCACGTTGCGGATGATCTCGATATAGACCGTGGCGAAGCGTGCGATCAGCCAGTTCGACGACAGCCGGGCCACGCCAATGGCAAAGCCCAGCATGCTCGCAAAGACGATGCCGATGGCCGCCACGAGCAGCGTGTTGAGCAGGCCGACGAGAAACGCCTCCCAATAATAGGACGAGCGGTCGAACGGAATAAGCGAGAAGCTGATGCCGAAGCCCGAGGTCTGGAACAGGAAGTCGAAACCGGTGGACTTGTTCTGTGCCGCAAGGTTCGCTGCGGTATTGAGAATGATCCAGGTGAAGAAAGCGACCACCGCCGCTCCAACCAGCACCTGGTATAGAATGCCGCGGATGACGGGATCGTTATAGAAGGCGGTTCGCGGCGGGCCCGCGAGATTATCTTGGACAGCCATTGGGCGAATGTCCCCTTGATCAAAGGGCCGTACGCGTATCGAGGCAGAAAAAAGGGTACAGAATATCGGCTCTCAGCCTGTACGAGACAGGCGAGAGGTCGACTTCAAACCATAAATCGAGCCACACGATGCGGGCGTACGCCACAACGAACTGGCGCCCCGTGCGGGGCGCCAGAACTGTTTCGCCTTAGCGGATCGGCATGGCGTATTGCAGACCGCCATCGGTCCACAGCGCGTTCAGGCCGCGCGCCAGGCCGATCTGGGTGTTCGGACCGACATGGCGATCATAGGATTCGCCGTAGTTACCGATGTGCTTGATGATGCGATAGGCCCAATCGGGCGTGAGGCCGAGCGGCGTCCCAAAATCGCCTTCAACGCCGAGGAGGCGTTTGACCGAGGGATTGTCCGAGCCGAGCATTTCGTCCACATTGGCTTGGGTCACGCCCTGCTCTTCCGCTTCCAACAGCGCGAAATAGGTCCAGCGGGCAATGCTGAACCAGATCGGATCACCCTGGCGAATCACCGGCCCAAGGGGCTCCTTGGAAATGATTTCGGGCAGGATGATATAGTCATCAGGAACGGCGAACTTGGAGCGTTCGGCGGCAAGCGCCGAAGCATCCGTGGTGTAGACGTCGCAACGGCCGTCTTCAAAGGCCTTCACCACTTCGTCCTGATCGGTGAACACGACCGGCGAATAATCCAGGCCATTGGCTTCAAAGTAGTCGGCGGCGTTCAGCTCGGTGGTGGTACCCGATTCGATGCAGATGGCGGCGCCGGACAGGTCGAGTGCAGACGCGATGTCGTCGGCTTTGCGTACCATGAAACCCTGGCCGTCATAATACATGGTGCCGATGAAGGTGATGCCCAGATTGGTATCGCGGCTCATCGTCCAGGTCGTGGTGCGCGAGAGAATGTCGATTTCGCCGGCGGAAAGGGCGGCGAAGCGTTCCTGCGAGGTCAGCGGTGTGTAACGAACTTTATCGGCATCATCGAAAATGGCAGCCGCAACCGCGCGGCAGAAATCGACTTCCAGGCCCGTCCAATTGTTGTTGGCGTCCGGCGCGGAAAAACCTGGAACGCCGCCGGTCACACCACATTGGATATAGCCCTTGGCCTTTACGTCTTCCAGTGTCGCGGCATGGGCTGCGACGGCCATAAGGCTGATCGCGGCGGATACTGCGAGAGTTACGAACTGTTTTTGCATATTTTTACCTTTTGTTCCCTGACCCTCAGTTTTCCGAACCAAGACACCGCTGTTTGCCCAACGGCAGTTCGGTGTGCACCATCGCCTTTGTCTGGCGGTTACGATGCTGTTAAGCATGCAATCGTCTCTTCACCGTAACGTCAAGGGTAGAAGGCACATTGGGACAGCATTTCTGTCTCTTTTTTAGCCAGAATATGAATGTGACCCGATTTTGAGCACCAGCACATGACCGATCCCAGCGCCGTTTTTTCCGCCACGCCATCGGTAGAGACCCTACTGACCCATGAGGGGCGGTCGCCCGACGATCAGTTCGGCTTCGTCAACACGCCGGTCTATCGCGGCTCCACGGTTCTGTTCAAAACCCTCGACGATATCGAAACGCAGCAGCAGCGCTATCTCTATGGACGGGCTGGCAATCCCACGACGGAGAGCGTCGAAACGGTGGTCAACGCGCTCGAAGGCGGCTTTAAAACGAAGCTCGTTCCCTCAGGACTCGCCGCCATCACGATTGCGTTGCTGGCCTGCCTCAAGACCGGTGACGAGGTTCTGATCAGCGACAGCGCCTATGAACCCGGACGCGTGTTCGCTGACGGTTTTCTCACGCAGATGGGTATTTCGGCTCGCTATTACGATCCGCGAATCGGCGCGGGTATCGCCGAGCTGATGCAGCCCAACACCAAGGCTGTGCTGGCTGAAAGCCCCGGCTCCCTGACCTTCGAGATCCAGGATATTCCCGCCATTGCCGCTGCCGCTCATACCCATGGGGCGCGGCTGATCGTCGACAACAGCTGGGCCAGCCCGCTATATCACCAGCCGCTCAAGCTGGGCGCCGACATCGTCGTCCATGCCGGCACGAAGATGTTCGTGGGCCATTCCGACGCCCTTGCCGGGACGATCACGACGACGGAAGAAGCCTGGGCCGATGTCGCGCGCGTGCGCGCGCTACTGGGTTTTTTTACCTCGGGCGACGATGCCTATCTGGTCGGCCGGGGCCTCAAGACCCTGGCGATCCGGATGGCGGCCCATCAGCAACGGGCGCTCGAGATCGCAACCTGGCTGGAGCAGCAGAGCGAAGTTGTGGAGGTGATACACCCCGCGCTCCCCAGCCATCCCGATCATGCGCTGTGGAAACGCGACTTCACCGGGTCGGGGAGCCTCTTTGCCTTCGTGCTGGCGCCGGCGCCACGGGCATCGGTGGCCGCTTTTGTCGACAATATGCGGCTGTTCTCGATGGGCTATTCCTGGGGCGGTTATGAGAGCCTCTGCCTACCGGTCAAACCCGGCAAGGCCCGCACCATCACCCCCTGGACACATGAGGGCAACCTCTTCCGTGTACATATCGGGCTGGAGGGTGTGGACGACCTCAAGCGCGACCTTGCCGAAGGCTTTGCGCGCTACGCCCAGGCGCGCTGAGCCAGACGCCGAAACGCCGCCAGCGGCTTGCGAACGATGCGCCCATCAGGCCGCTGGCGAAACAGCCATCCCTTGCGAGCATAGAAATTGCGCACGAGATAGGCGCCCAGCATGCCGACGACACAGCCGGCGAACACGTCGGTGGGATAGTGCATGCCCACCGGCACACGCGAAATGGCGACGGTTACCCCCAAGATCAGCAACGGCACAAAAGCGCGCGGCCACAGAAAGCCGATGGTGAAGGCCAGCCCCACTGCGGTGGCGGAGTGGCCGCTGGGGAAACTCTGGAACGTCCAGTCATTCAGCAGATTCTGGAAAGAGAATGCACCGGACGCCTCGAACTCCGTCGGCCGTCCGCGCCCGACCAGGCGCTTGAGCAGATTGGTCAAAAGCCCGGGCAGGCCGACGCCGAGGAAGACGAACGAGGACACCAGCGCCATTTGAAGCGCCACCAGCCTCGGTACGCCTTTGAGCGGAAACATCGCCAGCCGCGCCAGAAGCAACAGCGCGAGACTGGGAATCAGCACCCATTCGGACAAGCCGTAGTCGGTGATGGCAAAGAACGGGGCGCGCCAGTCCTGCGGCCAGCCAATGGCGCCGCGCGACGCCCAAATATCAATGCTGGCGAGCAGCGCCAGAATTGCGACCATTGCCGCCAGGAAAATCGGCCAGGACTTGCGATCGAGGCCGAGCGGCCAAGGCTTTTGCAGATCAAACATGCCCTGTTGTCCACAACGCGTCCCACAGCGTCAAGTCTGGGTGCATCCGATCGATCTGTCTTGCCCTTTGCGTGCGGACGCGCTAACGGAGGGCGCAGTCGGAGTGTAGCTCAGCCTGGTAGAGCACCGGTTTTGGGAACCGGGGGTCCAAAGTTCGAATCTTTGTACTCCGACCATTCGCATCGTCTAAGTTTGCTATTGGAATTATCCAAAGCACGACTTTGAGATGCTGAAATTGCTGATTTCTTCAGTATTTCTGGGCCTTTGCGGCGCTGTCGTTTCCGTTAATCCAAATCGTGAATTTGGCGCCCAACTGAGCCGCGTGTCCGCCGTCTTCATTCCTGTAGTCATAATTGTGTTGGCACCGAAACGGCTCGGTTCTTGCCGCCTTCCTTGCATCGTTGGGTCGCCCAAATGAGATTTCGGCCGGAATCAGGAGGGGATAGCTGCCCGATAAGGGCGCCACGATCTGCGTAGCGATCAGCCTCAGGACGTCTGAGGCGCTGAGAGCGCACGCCTTAAAACAAGAAAATCCCCCGAGCGTTTCCGCTGGGGACTTAATGCGACCGCAGTGGCGATCTCGTCGGCCGGGCCTAAGGCGACGCTGGCAGATCTAAAGCTTGAGCACAAGCGGCATTGACCAGACGATAGTCGGCCCTCGTCCCAGGCGGCCCTATCGAGCGCTTAGAGCGTCGTGCTGTAACTATGACTTTAGCATATCCCAGGCCTTGAAATAGTTTCTGTTGATTATTCAATGCTGGAATAGGTGGCAGATACAGTCTTGCAGACATTGAACATCGCGTCGAAGGTTCGCGCGGCGGTTCTATGCAGATGGGCCTTGAGTTTGGAGAAGGCCATCTCGATCGGGTTCAGGTCTGGAGAGTATAGCAGGAAGAGCATCCATGCGCCGCGCCTGATACGGCGGCCGCCCCCGCGCTTCGGTAGGACGCTGAGGTTGTCGATGACGATGTCGCCGGGTGGCGGCGTCGGCGCCAGTTGGGTCTCGACATAGATGTTGAATGCGGCGCGGTTCATGGCGGCCAGATCACCTGTGGTGTGGTCAGGCCCAAAGCGTGAGGCTCGCGATCAGGGTCTGCCCACTTTCCAGCGCTGGCCTGGGAGGCGCTCGCCGCGGCGGGAGCGGCCGCGCAGGCGGGTTCTCATCTTGGTGTTGTGGAGGCCGGTCTCATCAATGAACACCAGCCGACCCGGCTGGCGGCGCATACGAGGCTGGCGCTTGTCGATCCAGACCCGGCGCTGGCAACGTCGCGTGCGCACTGATGCCATCAGCTGTTTTTTTATAACTAAACCCGGCCCGGCACAGCAGCCGACAGGAAGCGGCATGGGCGGCAACCCCGCGCGCCCACCGCCCGGCAAGTTTGGGCATCATGTCCGGCTTCTCCTCTACCACGGCGACGAGGAAGTCCAGATGGTCCGATATGACCCTTGCCGGCAGGACGGCCGTTTGTGTACGCCACCGGTTCCCGTGCTCGGCAGTACGAGCCGCCCAGAACCGCTGAACTCGCGCTCACCGCAAAGCGCTGCGCCGCCGCGCGACGCGACTGGCCTTCAGCAAAACCGCATGCGTGCTGACACGAACCCGCAAATCCTGAGAATGAGCCATGATCCACCTCCAAAAACGGTGAATCACAAATCGACCCGAAAGGGAATCCTACGATTCAAGGTTCAAGCACGATGCTCTAGGTGCCCGGCATGCAGCAATCGGAAGTCGCCCGTCGCTACCTGTTCCAATTTCTAGGATCGGCGGAGTTTTGATTTTTGCACCCATTTCGGCGAACTGTGTGCAAAAATGATAATTCCGACAGCAGAGGGGTGGCAGAACGAACCCGCTGGCGCGGGATGGTGAGCGTGGTGAGATGGCGGCCCTGCTCTGAAGTTATCGCCTGATTGAGGATCGCGTGGTTCAGGCGTTCCCTTTTGGCTCCTTCAACCCAGGAGCCACGCGATGACCACGATCCTTCCCAACGTCCCTGTCAGCCCGCTGCGCCAGAAGCTGATCGACGACATGACCATGCGCCACTTCTCGGCGGCTACCCAGCGCAACTACATCCGCGATGTGGGGCGCTTCGCTTCGTTTCTGCGGCGGCCACCGGATACCGCGACCACCGAGGATGTGCGCCAGTTCCAGCTGGCCCAGAGCGAGGCCGGCGTTCCGGTGCCGACCATGAACAGCGTGGTCTCGGCGCTGCGGTTCTTCTTCGCCAATACGCTCGACCGGCCTGATCTGGCCCGCAAGCTGGTGCGCGTGAGCCATCCGCGTAACCTGCCGGTGGTGTTGAGCCGCGACGAGGTCGCCCGGCTGCTCAATGCGACCACCAGCCTCAAGCATCAGGCGGCGCTGTCGGTGGCTTATGGCGCCGGATTGCGCGTCGGCGAGGTCGCCATGCTCAAGGTGCGCGATATCGACAGCGAACGCATGCTGATCCGGGTCGAGCGCGGCAAAGGCGGGCGATACCGCAATGCCATGCTCTCACCAGACTTGCTCACCCTGTTGCGTCAATGGTGGCAGCACGGGCATCGCCAAGGGATACTGCATCGTGACGGCTGGCTGTTTCCGGGCCAGTACGCCCTCAAGCCGATCAGCACCAGGCAGCTCTATCGCGTCGTGGTCGAGGCGGCCCACGCCGCCGAGATTACCAGGCGCGTCGGTCCACACACATTGCGGCACAGCTTCGCCACCCATCTCTTGGAAGATGGCGTCGATGTCCGCGTCATCCAGGTGCTGCTCGGCCATGCCAAGCTCGAGACGACGGCGCTCTATACCAAGGTGGCAACCCGCACGGTGCGCGCCGTCATCAGTCCGCTCGACAAGCTGGGCATCTTCGTTCCGACGGAGGCGCCACCCGACCCCTGAGCGGTGCGCCCCACCATCGAGGTTGCCGATATCTTCCGGGCTGCCGGTCCTGCCTATCGCGCAACCCATGCTGGCCACCTGAGCCTAGGCCAACTCAAGGTCATGTCGGCGATCGAAAGTTGTCGCACCGCTGCCCTTGGTGGTCATGTGGAAGCCTGTTCTGACTGCGGGCATCAGCGGATCGCCTACAACTCCTGTCGCAACCGGCACTGCCCGCGGTGCCAGGGCGCCGCAGCACGCACCTGGCTCGAAGCACAAGAGGCCAATCTCCTGCCGGTCGGGTACTTCCACGTCGTCTTCACCTTGCCCGCAGAGGTCGCCGACATCGCCCTCCACAACAAGGGACAGGTTTACGACCTGCTGTTCAAGGCGGCGTCCGAGACCATGCTGACCATCGCGGCCGATCCAAAGCATCTGGGAGCCCGCATCGGCATCACCGCCGTGCTCCATACCTGGGGTTCGGCCATGACCCACCATCCGCACATCCACATGATCGTGCCCGGTGGCGGGATTGCGCCGGATGGTCGGTGGATCTCGTCGCGCCCGGCTTTCCTGCTGCCGGTGCGGGTGCTCGGCGCGCTGTTCCGCCGGTTGTTCCTCAGCAGGCTGCTCGACCTCCATGGTGCCGGAAAACTCGCCTTCTTCGGACAGATGGCAGGGCTCAACGATCGCCGAGCCTTCCAGCGTCACCTTGCGCCGGCCCGCAGAAAGCGCTGGGTGGTTTATGCCAAGGCGCCCTTTGCTGGGCCCGAGGCAGTGCTCGCCTATCTCTCGCGCTACACCCACCGGGTCGCCATCTCGAACAGCCGCCTGCTCCGGTTCGACGGCAAGGAGGTCACCTTCCGCTACAAGGATTACCGCCGCGCTGTCACCGACCGGCAGCAGGTCATGACCTTGGCCGCCGATGAGTTCATTCGCCGTTTCCTGATCCACATACTGCCACGCGGCTTCCACCGCATCCGGCACTACGGCCTGCTCGCCGGCTCCGCCCGCAAGGACTGCCTTGCCCTGGCCCGCAAGCTGCTTGGGGCGACGCCAGCGCCGGACGAACCCGCAGTCGAGCAGGCCGCTGCAGATCTGCGCCCGCCTTGCCCCTGCTGCGGCGGCACCATGATCATCATCGGGACCTTCGCCCCATGGCGCCAACCTCGAGCGCCGCCAACCGGACGTCCTGCAAACCGGGAGACCGCCCGTGACCCGGCATGAGCTGATACCCTACCAGACCGAGACACCTTCAACTCGGCCTGCAGACAATCGCGCGCTGGTCGATGGTGGGATCGGCATCACCCACTCGATCGGCTACATCTGCCACGGAAAGTGCAGCTCCAAAGGCTTCTTTATCGCATCACACGCGTCAGACCTGGCCTCGTCACCGCAGGTCCTCGCTCGTCCCCCAGCCGGCCAAATCCAGAAAAACCCATAGTCCCCACCCCGTGGCTCGCGGGTTCGGTCTTCCCCGACTTTCGGGCGCCTGCCGGCAGCCGAAACTCTTCAGGGAAACGGACAGGCTGCTTTCGGCTCTCTGATCGCATGAGCAGACAGCCGACCGTTACCTTCACCGCCGCCGTAGAGCTAATACGTTATCCTTGACCATGGCCGTTTGCGAGTTTCGGCCTGTTGGCCAGCCGCCCGGCGTGCCCACGAAAACCGTTGTCCACTGACCTTTCGCCAACTGGAGCGACGAGAGCGTTTCTTCGGCCGTCGGGAAGATCGCATCTTGCGACCACAACCATGGGGCCGCCGAGGCATGCTCGACGATCAGCAAAAGGCCACCTGACGCAACTGCGTCATGCCTGCTGGAGCACTGCCGTACGGGGAAAATCAACAGGCGGACTTGGAAGAACAATGCGGTGACGAGGTCGAACTCGCCATCAGGAAAGGTTGCGGCCAATCAGCAGGGGCCTCGAATCAAAAGATCCCCGCAGGCCTGCCTGTTCATCTGTCCCGCCGTGCTCCAAAAACTCGCAGTCCGCTGACATACGCCTTCTTTGGCCCGCCAACTCACGGGCAAGCCAGATCACGTCGTCGTCCCCGAGCTGCCCAAAGTCGAGAGAACGGCCCGGTGCCAAAATCCCCGGCATTGTATCAAGACGTGCGCTGGGCCGTCCTCGCTCGGTTCGCTGGTCAGTTTGCGATAGTGGTTGTCCCAGAACTCTTCCGATGTCGAAGTGCTCATTTTGGTGCCTCAGGCAGGTTGGGCTGCCCTGCCACGCAGGGAAACGACGAGGTTGAAGATGGCGATGAGGGTGAACGTGGCAATCTGATACCAGGTCGCTTGCGAAGCTGCTGCGCCATAGGCGCCCGCGTCTGTCGACACGCCCAAAGTTGAGAAGAAAAGTTGGCCGGCGATGGCGATGCCGAGCGCACCGCCCAAATGCTGAAATGCCTGAAGAGCTCCTGATGCTGCACCGGTATCCTGTGCGGGCATGCCAGTCATGAGCGACTGGAACAGGGCCGATATAGCCACGCCGATGCCGAGCCCACACAGCAGGGGTGGCGGCAATAGGTGAAGCCCTGCATCGGCGATTCCAGCTCAAGGAGTGCGAAGGAAGGTAGTTCATGCCAGCGGCAAGGATCATCGCCCCCAGCCCGACGCGCCGTCGGAGAAATCTGGCACCAAGTCGACCGGACATCAGCGAGGCGATCATGACGCCCGCCGGGAACGGCATAGTCGTCAAACCTGACGCCAAGACGCCCCTTTGGTAAGCCTCCGGCGGGTGTCGCCTTGCGATAGTGGTGCTTGGGGCTGATGCTGCGCTCATAAGGACGCAGATAAGAGCGCAGCATAGTGCCTATGACGGTTATTTCGGGGCCCGAGCGCCGGCGTCGCTGGAGCGCGGGGGAGCGAGAAGAGATCGTTCTGGCGTCGTTTGCGCCGGGCGCGGTGGTTGCCGAGGTTGCGCGGCAGTTCGATGTCTCGACCAGTTTGATCTACCAATGGCGGCGTAACGCCCAGCAGTCCGGGGCGATGTTTGTGCCCGCTGTCATGGCCGAGGACGAAGCCCCTGTGGTGCCGGCCGTACCCGGGGCAGATAGTGCGGCGATCCGGCTGGACCTGGCTGGTGGGACGAGGGTGAGCATTGCGGCGACGGCACCCGCTCGTTTGGTCCTGGCGGTGCTGCGGGCATTGCGATGATCCCGGTTCGCTCCGATGTCCGCGTCTGGCTGGCCAGTGGCCATACCGATATGCGCAAGGGGATGGGCGGTTTGGCGCTGCTGGTCCAGGAAGGGTTGGGGCGGGATCCGTTCGCCGGGGACGTGTTCGTGTTTCGGGGGCGCAACGGGTCGCTGATCAAGGCGCTCTGGCATGACGGTGTGGGCCTGTCGCTTTATGCCAAGCGGCTGGAACGCGGGCGCTTCATCTGGCCGTCCACGGTGGGCGGGGTGGTGCATCTGAGCGGCGGCCAGATGAGCTATCTGCTCGAAGGGATCGACTGGCGCAACCCCCAGCAGAGCTGGCGGCCGACGCGGGCGGGATAGACCGTATTTGCTCGGCTGACGGAACATTTTGTGGCTTCACGGCCGGGACTGGCTATGATTCCATCCCAGTCATGCAAGCCAGCGTTTCGCCCATGCCTGATGACGTGGCAGCCCTCAAGGCGGCGCTGGCGGCTGCGCGGATCGAAGTTGCAGAAGCCAAGGCCGAGACAGCAACTGTCCGTGCGGAGCGGTCTGACGACCAGGCGCTGATCGCCCATCTCAAGTTGCAGATCGAGAAGCTCAAGCATCAGCTTTTCGGCACCAGGTCAGAGCGCGGCAGCCGCCTGCTGGATCAACTCGAGCTCCAGCTCGAGGAGTTGGAGGCCACGGCCAGCCAGGATGAGGCAATAGCCCAGATGGCGGCGCGCAAGGTCGCCGAAGCACCCGCCTTTGAACGCCGCCGACCATCACGCCAGCCCTTCCCCGAACATCTGCCGCGGGAGCGTCGTATCATTGCTGCACCCTGTGCCTGTCCGGCATGCGGCGGAACCCGGTTGAGCCGGATCAGTGAAGACGTCACCGAGACGCTCGAGGTGATCCCGCGCCAATGGAAGGTCATCCAGACGGTGCGCGAGAAGGTCGCCTGCCGGGACTGCGAGAAGATCAGCCAGCCACCGGCGCCGTTCCATGTCGTGGCACGCGGCTGGGCCGGGCCTGGTTTTCTGGCGATGATGTTGTTCGAGAAGTACGGGCAACATCAGCCGCTCAACCGGCAGATCGAACGCTATGGCCGTGAAGGCGTGCCACTGAGCCTGTCGACCCTGGCTGACCAGGTGGGTGCGGCCGCGGCCGTGCTCGAGCCCTTGCACCATCGGCTTGCCGCCCATGTCATGGATGCCGATCGGCTGCATGGGGACGATACAACCGTGCCGGTGCTGGCCCGAGGCAAGACGGCAACCGGCCGGATCTGGACCTATGTCCGGGACGATCGGCCCTTTGGTGGTCCAGCCCCGCCGGCGGCGCTGTTCTTCTATTCGCCCAATCGCGCCGGCGAACATCCACGACAGCACCTGGCCGATTGGTCCGGTATTCTGCAGGCCGATGCCTATGGCGGTTACGCCCGGCTCTATGACGCTGGCCGCCAACCCGGGCCGACCATCGAGGCAGGATGCTGGAGCCATGCGCGCCGCCCCTTCTTCGTGCTGGCCGATATCGAGGCCAGCGCCCGCCGCAAGGCCGACGGCAAGAAGCCGGCGCCGATCTCGCCGCTTGCCCTCGAGCTCGTGCAGCGCATGGATCGCCTGTTCGCGGTTGAGCGCGCCGTCAATGGCCGCTCATCACAAGACCGCCTCGCAGCACGTCGGGAGCGCAGCGCTCCTATGGTGGATGAACTCGAGGCTTTGATGCTCAGGCACCGCCCCGGACTGTCGCGGCACGACGATCTGGCCAAGGCCATGGACTATATGCTCAAGCGCTGGCCGGTATTCACCCGGTTCCTCGACGACGGGCGCGTATGCCTCACCAACAATGCCGCAGAACGGGCTCTCAGAGGCATTGCCCTCGGGCGTAAAGCCTGGCTGTTCGCCGGCTCCCATCGGGGTGGGCAACGGGCAGCTTTCATGTACAGACTCATCGTCACCGCCAAGCTCAACAATGTCGATCCGCAGGCCTGGCTTGCCGATGTCCTGGCCCGCATTGCCGATTATCCCAGCCATCAACTCGATGACCTGCTGCCCTGGAACTGGGCAGCACAGCATCAGATCAGGAAGACCGCATGAGCCCCACCAGGATAGCTTCTGCGTCCGAGAGCCTGAACGAGATCGCCACGCTTCGCATCGAACTCAAGGACACTAATCCCTTGATCTGGCGCCAGGTCGAGGTGCCGACCTCGATCACCCTCAAAGTGCTGCATGACATCATCCAGATAGTGATCGGCTGGTTCGACTATCACCTGTGGGAGTTCACCATCGCCGAGCAAAAATATGGCCTGCCTATGGATGAAGATTGGGGCACCGAGCCGCGCAAACAAGCGGTCAAGGTCCGGTTGCGCGACGTGCTCAAGGCAAAACGCACCATCATCGACTACGTCTACGACTTCGGCGATTACTGGGAGCATCGGATCATCGTGACCGATGTCCGCGCCGGCAATCCCGAAATCGCATATCCGCGCTACATCGCTGGCGAGCGCGCCGGGCCGCCCGAAGATTGCGGCGGCATTCCTGGCTTCTATGACCTGCTCAAAGCCAGAAGCGATCCAGACGATCCCGATCATGCGGACGCCATCGAATACCTTGATGACTATGACCCCGATCTCATCGAGGAGTTGCCGATCAAATACGCTCTCGGCCGCATCGCGGCCCGCCGCAACGCCGCCAAGGCGCGCATCAACAAATAGCCAGAGGCTGAAATCCTCAGCCCGCCGCGGTCTTCACCGGATGCTTACGGTTCATCAGCCATGTGTTGAGTTTCACCGCCATCTCGTAGGCGGTGAGGCCGTCGAAGGTCTTGCGAAAAAAGTACTTGGTGGAGTTGAGACGGCGAATCTGGATGTCCGATAGAGCTGCGGTCATCGATGCGCCTCCGAAGCTCTGGCCTGAAGAGCGCGCCTGATCATTGCCGGCACTGCGGCAAACCCGCCCCGGTTTTCTTCCTCCAATCCCAAGGCAAAGGTGCGGCTGTTCGCTCCCGTCCACAGTTCACGGAGGCGGGCCCTGACTTCTCGCAGACCCTGAGGCTTCACGCGCATCATAAGGGCGCGGGCAAGGGTGGGATCAAGTAGTGTGTCCCGTAGAAGCGCCTGAGTGCTGTCGATGCCCGACATATAGGCCCGATGGGCGACAGCGGTGCCCAATGCGCCGGCAGCGGCACCAGCCCAACCGCCGACCTTTGAGCCGATGGCACTCACGGCCGGCACAACGACAAGCTGCATCAGCATCGTGGTTTCGCCATCTGAGCCGAGGGCGAGGCCATACTGGTCTTGAGCCGTGTTTGACTGCCCCTTCAGTTTGACGGCACTGATGGAGCGATTGGCCCGCTGAAGGTCTGACGCCAGGGTGCGGAACCGCAACAGATCATTGTCCGAGAAGCCCGCCGCCGATAGCGCCGCCTCGTTCTGTCGAACAAAGCGCTGGAACATGTCGGTCTTCATCGTCCCAATGCCGGTCGTTGCCGCCTCTGTGGTCGAGACAAGTTTTTCCAGCATGGTATCGATGATGGCCTTGCGGAGACCGGCAACGGCCTCCTTGTCGCCCTTGATCGTCTCGCGCACGCGGCGCATCTGGGCAACGGCATCCTGGCGCTTGAAGATCGAAGCAACGGTGCGCTGCACGTCCTCAGGATCTTCCAGCCCGAAAAATTCGCCCAACTTGCCCTTTTGGACGTCATCAACACGGGCCTTTTGGTCCTTCGCCGTCTGGGCCAAGAGATCACCGGCCTTTTCCGCTGTCCCGATCTTCGAATTGAGGTTCGGGAATTCGGAAAGGGCGTCGGAGTAGCGCCGGGGGAAATTGCGCAGCTTGTTCGGGTCAAGGATCAGATCGTCGCCCAAGGCTTCCTTGCGGAGCTTCTGGGCGGCGTGTGCCTTCACCTCGACCATGGCCCGTTCATTGCCGATTGCCGACTTGAGCTGGCGAATGGCGTCCTTGCTGGACGGGCCGGCAAAGAACAGCTTTTGCGGAATTGCGGTATCGCCAATGGGATAGACCGACGCATCGGATGGCCGGCGCTGGATGGGAGCCAGAACGCGATTGTCGAAGGTGTTGACGCGATCCTGTGTGGCCTCGCGCGCGGCGTTCAGTCGGTCGAGGGCGGCTTGGTCGAAGTTTGCTCCGAGACCATCGCCCGATAGTCGCGGATCGCGCGCAGCATTTGCAGGTCGCCGGACGCGCGATGCTTCTGTTCCAAAAGGGCGAGAAAGGCCGGTCTGTCCGCTTCCGGACAATCCGCTAATCCCTTCTCCACTCCCAGCCCTGGCCTGGGCTTCCCTTCCCGCACGGAATTCCTCAAACTGCCGCATCACATTGGCGGCGATGGTGTCCAATTCATCCAGTTCACCTTTTGCCACAGCGACCTGCTGTTGCGCAACTTTCTGGGTGACGGCCACCTCAATATCCTTCCACAAAGCATCGTTGAGCTGGGTCATTCTGCCCCACGCAACCGTCTTCTGGCCGTGCCGCTCCAGCTCGTCCCGCATCGCTTCGGCAAGCCGGCTGCGCATGGCGTTCATCTCGCGGAAGGGTAGAACCTCACCGTATTGACGCAGCACGTCATAAATCGCCGCTTCCTCGCCGCTGGGGGCCTTGGCGCTGGCCGGAATGTCGTCGACGATACGGGTCAGGTGCTGGCGGACGTTCGGTGCCGGCAGGGCTAGCGACCGATCCGGATCAACGGCCTGCCAGAGAGCGTTTTCGCGCTCCATGGCTTCGGTGCGGGTCTTTTCCAAGGCACTGCGGATCGATGCGCCGACCTCGTCGGGAGACTTGCCGCGCCCAAGGGCTTCCGTAGCCTGCTGCGCCTGCTTGGTGGCGGCGGCAATGGCATCGTCGGCCTGCTTCTGAATGCCCTCGATGTGGGAACGCACGGCCTGGGCAACCTTCTCCGGCGCGCCATTGGGCTGGATGCTTTCCAGCTCCGTCATGCGGGCCGTGTTCTGTTCGGCCTCGCGCACATTGAACGCAGCAGGATCACGGTTGCGCGCAACGCGCTCCATCTGTCCTAGCCCCATATCGCCGGTCTGCTGGAACGTGGTCGGCTTGGAGCCGGGCACCAACTCGCCGGTGGTCTCGTCGATTGCCTGCAAGACCGCGTCGGGATCGTCGGCGTTCTTGATCAGCGTGCGGCCCACGATCTGCTCCTGCCCGGCCGGCGTCATGGCCTCGATGGCGGATCGGGCGACATTCATGCCCTGGCGCACGAGGTTCGGGGCTTCAAGGACAGCGCCAGCAGCACCGGCACCTGTTACGCCGGCCGCCAGGGAGGCAACAGGCTTGAGCCAGTCGGGAATGGCATCGCTTTCGGCCGCCGCTTGTGCGCTGGCGTTGCCCACGCCGCCCATCGTGGCATTTCGGGCCATGCTACCGGCGCTGCGAGCGTCACCCAGGATGGTCTTGAGCAGGTTTGTTCCCAATGTCGGCGCCCTGCTCGCCACCGAAGCAAGGGCGGCCTCCGGTGCAATGGTTGCGCCGACGCCTTCGCCGGTAGCGCGCAGGAGCTTTTCCACGTCATTGGCGGCCACCACCCGGTCAGGATCGTTCACCCCAGCCCCTTCGAACCGGTCGGACACCCACTTCCTGCCGCCCACAGTGTCGTCGGGGATTTCAGGAATGCCCAGAGGCGACAGGATCGCCCGCATGGCGGCCATAGGGGAAATATCGGGCGGCAAGTCTTCGCCTTCGCGCGACTGCGTCACATCGTTGATCAAGGTGCGTGCCAGATCGACAGGAGCACCAGCGGTTGCGTAAATGCTGTTGTTCAGACCCGCCGTGAAATTGTTCCAACCGCCGGAACGCAAGGGCTGTTCCTGCTCCTGGGACTGACCGATCCGTTGCACCAGGCCGCGCCGAACGGCTTCCTCAAATGCTGGCTGGAGGTTGGCCGGGAGTTTCTTGCGCCGGTCCAGTTCCTGAAGGATTTCGAGACGAGTAGCCATCAGAGCCCCAACTGATTGAGCAAGTCCTGATCGGACATTTCGGTGAGAGCGCCGCCGCCACCGTTTGAGACGAACAGCGGATTTTCGTGCGCCCAGGCTGTCGTTTCCTGCACGAACCGGGCATCGAGCTTGCCATGCTGCTGCTCATAGGCCGCCGCGCGCTGTGCCAGCTCAAGTTGACGCTGATAAAGTCGGCGCTGGATCTCGAGCAGGGAGCGATTGCCTTCCGGCGTGTTTTCGAGCCGGGGGGCCTGCGCCTCGACAAAGCTACGATCCGCGTTCGACACGCCGGCCCCGAGCGATCCACCCATCATGTCCATGACAGACTGAGCCGACAGAGCCCGGAAATCCTCCATGGACTTCACGCCCTCAGGATCAAACCCCATGGCCGCCGCCAATTGCTTGGCCTGCATGACCTGTTCGGAGCCAGCGCCAGAATAGAAGGATGGATCGGACATGGCCTGCTCCATCCGGTCGATGGTGTTGAGGCCGTTTAGTGTCGACATGGCGCCTTGCTGCAGCTCGTTCTGCATCTGCCCGAAACCGGTATCGACGGTTTGGCCATATTTCCCAGGGGTGCCGCCCTGCTGGATCACCGTGCCGTCTGCAGTTGTGATGGAGAGGCCATTGGTTGGCGCTTTGACCCCGCTGCCTCCGACCCGAACCACCTGTCCGGTCGCCGGATCGTAGTAGCCCTTGAAGTCAAGGCCGGTGGCCTCGTCAAAAAAGGTCTCGATGTTCGGGGCCTTCGGCGCGGGATCAGGGCCGTCATACCAGACCGACAATTGTCCGTTCGGGTCGTTGCGGTTGCCGCGCAGAATATCGCCGTTCGGCATTTCATACGAAATCATGTCCGGCCGGCGGGCTGCATAATCGCGGTCCTCAAGCAGCCATTGCCGGTCTTCAGCCCTCTGCGCGTCCTGACGAGCCCGTGAAGCATCTTGCTCCCTTTGCCCCATGACGTATTTGAAAGCGTCCTGAGGGCCAACATCTGCGGCCCGCATAAGTGCTGCATCCTGCGGGCTTAGCTGGTCCATCATGGCGTAGAACTCGGTCTTCGCCTTTTCCTCAGCGTCCAGACGGTCCTGTTCTTTCTTCATTTCGATGGCGCGGCCGATAGCCTGCGGCACACCTTCGAACAAGCCCTTCGGTTGCAAGGATGGCCCGCTATTGGCCATCATCTGCGCGCCCGCTTGTACAAGCGGATTTTGCATCCGGCGCGGCAGGTCCAAGCCTTCAAAAAGTCCAGCCATTGATAATCCCCTCAGGCCGCGCGTTGATTATCTACGAATGCAGCAAGCGCTTCGCGGACAACGAGAGAGGCAGACATGCCGCGCTGCGCAGCAGTTTCGAACAGTTGATGCTTCAGATGCGCCGGCAGAACGATATCCAGGCGTTCGGTGTGAAGGGGTGCAGTTGGATACTTGGTCTTCATAGTTGGAGCCTTGTGCGGTGAAACTACACAACGATTACCGAGCTATGGGTGCGTCTGAAAGCAATGGAATTTCAGTGATTTGGGCGTGAAGACGGAAACGCTCGGTTTTTTGCTTTACGGGGGTTTCTGACGGTTTCTGGTTGTTTCCCCACGTTGAAGCATTTTGTTTCAGGGGTAGGTTGGAATCGTTTGCTCAGGGCGTGATGACATCTGAGGAGGTAACGGGGGTGTTCGAGGATTTAGGGGAGGATGACATCACTCACCGTTTTCTTCGGCCGGCTGTTCCCAAAACGGGAATTCCTCTTGTTCCCAATTCAGGAACGTGCTACATGATCGGCATGAGGATCATCGCGCGTCAGACATTGGTTTCCTTCTACTCCGAACATCCGGAAACCAAGCCTTCTGCCGAACGCTGGTTCTCGGTTGCCAAGGCCGCCACGTGGAATACTTCTGCCGAAGTGCAGGCAGCTTTCCCCAAGGCCAAAGTGCTCAATGCCGAGCGGGTCAGGTTTGAAATCGCCGGCGGCAACTATCGGATGATTGTCGCCTTTGATTTTCAGAGACAGATCGCCTTCATCAAGTTCGTGGGCACCCATGCGGAATATGACCGCATTGATGCTCTTACCGTCTCGCTGTTCTAGGAGGACACCATGGACATTCGCCCAATCCGCTCCGACGAGGACCACGCCGAAGCACTAGCCGAGATTGAGCGCCTTTGGGGTGCCCCTGTCGGCTCGCCGGACGGGGACAAGCTCGACGTGCTTGCCACGCTTGTTGAAGCCTATGAAGAAACCCGCTGGCCTATCGAAGCTCCCGACCCGGTTGATGTTCTTCGCTATGCGATCAGCGACCTTGGCCATTCTCAAGCCGAACTGGCCGAACTGCTCGGGTCGCGCTCCCGCGCCTCAGAGGTCTTGAATCGTCGTCGCGCCTTGAACGTTGATATGGTCCACAAGATTTCCACCAAGTGGCACATCCCTGCGGATATTCTGGTACGGCCTTACCATCTGGCCGGCGAGCAGGCATAGGCCCATGAGGTATAACGCTGCCATCAACCTCCGCATCATGACCGGGCGCCATAGGGGCGCACCGGGAATGACCGGAGATAAAAATGCACCACAAACGCAAAGGCCCGAAATCCACTCGGGCCGGATGCCTGCTCTGCAAACCACATAAACGCCAGGGCACCAAACGAGCAGATCGGCAAAGGCATTCAGCGAACCGCCAACTTGAGGCCGGCCGGCAAGCACTTTCAGATTATCGATAGCCCATTCAGCCCGCCTTCGCAGCTTGCGGGCATTGCGTCGTCGGACTGGCCCGCAAGCTGCATATTCCCCGTACCCGTATCGAGCGCATTGCCACCGAGCAGGCGCCGATCACAACAAACACCGCCCTGCGCCTGGCCAAGTTCTTCGATACGACGCCGGAATTCTGGATGAGCATGCAGACGGCCTATGATCTGGCCCAGGAGTCCGAAGCTCTGGTGCAGGAATTGGCGGAGATTGAACGCCTTCAGGTGGCGTAGCGCCGCCGTCGCCAATTGTTCACAGTCTGCGGGCTCACGCCGGCACGGCGAGCTATCTCCCGGTCGCTCAGTTCGGGGTGGGTGTCCAATATGGACAGCACGGCTTGGCGCTTTTCGGCATTGGTCCGGCGCGGGTTGCTGTCCATTGTGGACGGTGGGGTTTCCATCGACCGCAAGAATGCGAGATCAGCGGCGAGCCGATCATGCGCGGCAATATCATCGTTGATGTCGTGCCAGCGGTCGCGCTCGATTCCACGGCGGCGCCACTGCATCCTGATATCGAAATCGCTCCACGACCGGGCCGGCATCGTGTCCAATATGGACGCCAGCGCATCCACGCGGCACCGTACATGGATCGGGATATCGTAATCCCGATCATAGGCGAAGCGCAGCTCAAACAGGTCATCCCACTCCTGCCATTCGGCCATGGCACCCGGTAGGTTGGTCGGCAGGGGATAGGCTCGCTCCAGCGCTGCCAGCACATCTACATCAGGCGCGCCCACAGTCCACGTTCCAAAACCGCTGATATAGGATTTCGAACTGTTGGAATATTTCGAGCGCACCGCCAGCGATTTCAGAGCGAGGCGCAGGCGGCGTTCCCTGTCGGTTTCCGCAAAAGCCTTCTCCGAGGAGCCGTGTTGACGCTCGGCTTCGCGGAACCGGGCTTCGCGCTCGGCCTGCCCTTTCGCCCAATACTCCTCCCATGTCTGCGTTGTGCTGGTCCGGCCGGTGGTATCTCCGGCCCGGCGGCGTTGGGCATCATCGAACTGAATCGCCGTATGCAGGTCCCATCCAACCTTTGCAGCAATCGCCTCCGCGCGTCCCCTGGCGGCTGTTCGCTCGCCCTCGGTCGCACCACCGTCCATCATGGCGCGCACCTTGCGGAATTTCACCGCGTCAAAATTGGACATGGTGGCTTCCATCAAGCCGCCCTCGCTTCCTGCCAGCCTTCACCATCGCCGGGTTGGAGCAAGTCGGAGGGAACGCGGCAACCGGCTGCACCTGGGACCGGCCCCCACTTCACCGGGAACCACTCGTGCCGGGCGCGGGCATGGCCCAAGCGCTTCTGCCATTGGATAGGCGTTTCCAGCTCCGTGACGGCATCAGCGCCCATGGTTTCGAACATTCGGCCACTGAGATAGCCTTGGACGTGCTTCACCTTGCGCCAGCTTTCCGCCTTGAGGTGGGCGGCATAAGCCGGGAGGGAAGCCATTGCCTGGACCTGCTGATCCGGGCGGAGGCGCTGCCATGCCTTGAAGCCGTTGAGCTTCGATTGGCCCTCCGTAGATGGGTATGCTGACCAGAAAGCTTCGAACTCGACGGTGTAGCCGTTCCTGCCCTTCTTCGGCTTCAAAGGCGCGCGGTCCGATACCGCAGGATCGGACAAAGTAGATACGTTAGTATCTACTATAGTGGGTGTGGGTGTGGGGGCATCGGTTTGGGATGCATCTGGCATTCCCATGGCATCACCCTCATTGAGTGTTTTCAGAGGGTTAGCCTGTGAGGCGTCCGACAGGTGGTTGGGGTGCTGTCCGACAGGTCCAGGGGTTGCGGTACGATTTTCCCATCTTTGCCGTGAGTTTCTGGCCTGCTTTTTGGAATGATCCCGGACGTATTGCAGCTCGTCGCCCAGCCGTCCCTGAGAGACGGTGAGACCGTCTTCCGACACCGTCATGAACTCCATGATGGTGTCCTTGATACGCAACCACTGGGGCGTCGTCAGCTTGGCGAAGCGGGCAAGTTTCCGGTCATCGTTCGGCAATTCACCGCCTGCACGCCACATGGACATGAGCAACATCAAATATGCGCCATGCTCCAATGTGGTCAGGTGGCCAGTGTCAGCGAGGTAGGCATCGGTCCAGAGCGGAAGTGCTGGAAACTGCGCCATGGTCAGAAGCTCCTGGCCGCGTTCCGAACGGCAGAACAGGCAACATCAATGTGGAGGTCAATGGTGGTGCAGGGGCCGTTGCGCTGCTTGGCAATGGCGAGTTCGCCCTTGCTGCGGCACGCGTCCAGCTTGGCTTGCCACTCGATGCGCTCGTCTGGATCTGCCGGTGCGGCTCGTTCGAGATAATAGGCCTCACGATGCAGGAACATGACCGTATCGGCGTCCTGCTCGATATTGCCGCTATCGCGCAAATCGCTGAGCATCGGGCGCTTGTCGTCGCGGCTTTCGACCTGTCGGCTGAGCTGGGACAGTAGCACCACCGCCATGTCGAACTCACGGGCCAGTGCTTTGGCACCATCGGTGATTTCGCCAATCTCGTTGTTGCGGTTACCGCTGTAGCGAGCCGATGGCTTGATCTTGCCGAGGTGGTCGATGACCAGCATGCCGATGGCCACTCCGCGCTCTTGGGCATCCTCCATCATAGTTTCAGCCTTGGCGCGGATCTCCGCCATGGTGACGCTGCTGGCATCATCGATCAGCACTGGAAGCGACGCATAGGCCTCAAGCGCGGCCGCAGCGGCCTCTTCCTGAGGGTCGGTCAGGCGGCCAGCAATCATGTCCTGATAGGGCACGCGCTGGTCCTGCTCATGGGCGATATCCGCGACCATGCGGGCAGCGAGCTTGGCATTGTCCATTTCAAGGCTGAAGAAGCCGACGCCCACGCCAGACGCAGCCGCGAAACGTGCGATGGACGTGCCGAGCGTGGTCTTGCCCACGGACGGCCTGGCGCCGATCAGGATCAAGTCGCGGCGCTGAAGGCCGCCAGTGGCGCGGTCGAGGTCCACCAGGCCGGTGGTGATGCCAGTGAGTCCGCGACGGGCCTTTGCCTCAAGGCTGGCGGTGATGGCTTCCTGTGCCGCCTCGGCAAAGGTCTGGCGTGTCTTTGTCCTGGCGCCGGTTCGGAGGTGCGAGGCAATCTCATCCATGCGGCCCACCGCTGTCCGAATGATATCGGCCGGATTTGTTGAAGGGTTTGCAGCGGCGGCGGCAATCGCCTCGGCTTCAGTCGCCACTCCGAGCCGGGCCCATTGCGCGAGCTGGGCTTTGACCGCGCTGCGCATGGTTTTGGCGTCGAATGGGGTGTTTCCGACCATCGCTGCCATATAGGCTGGCAGCGCCATGCCGACTTGTGTCTGAAAGCCGTCCTTGAACTCAGCGGACGCAAGGCGAGCGACCGTCGGCAAGGTTGTATTGCCATACTGCTCCTGCGCGGCCTGGCAGAGGCGCCAAAGCTCACGATGTGGCGGTTCTTCGAACTGCTCGGGAGAAATGCGCGCCAAGGCACCACGATGGTCGCCTCCGGAGAGCACAGCGCCCAAAAGGTTCTGCTCGATTTCGGGAACGTAGCCGGCGCGGGTCATTTGCCACCCCGCAGGCGCTTGGCTTCGGCGATGGCTTTTACGGCTTCCGAAAACTCAAGGCCAAAGCGTTCGCGCAATTGAGCGGTGAGGGCAGCGCCAATGACGGCGCTCTCCCAATTCGTGGCCAGCCATTCGGCGGCGGTGCCGATGGTGGAGGGTTCGGTGGCCATCAGTGCGCCTCCGCAATGCGATTGCGAACGGGCATGCCGATGCCGAAATCGATACGGGCCTTTTCGGCCTGTTCAAACGCGTCCTGATAATCGTCCAGCGTGTCGAGCCCCAGCGTGACGCCGTTCTCGTCTACGGCATAGACGAAATATCGGTATAGCTCGTGCCAGTCGGTGAGGTCGAAGAATGCGTCCTGCGTCTCGATACGGGCCGACGTCACCTTGCCTGCGCACAGTTCGATATGTTTCCACTGGGCCATCAGTAAGACCCCGCGATATTGTCGCGGACAGGATGATCGATACCGAAATCCTGCCTGGCCAGTTCCGCACGCCGAAGCGCGGCTTCATAATCCGCGCAGCTATCTAAACCCAGCCGACCGCCTTCAACGTCGATAGCTTCGATGAAGAAGCGAAACCGGCCGACTTGACTGATCAGTTCGCGAACGCCTTCGGAGGCCTCCTCGCTGGCGGAACTTACGCGACCACCAGACAGCTCGATATGGCTCCACAAACTCATGCCGCACCGCCTTTCCCGCAGAGCCAGGAAGGCAAATCGGTGAAGGCCTCACGGCAGTCTGCCACGTGACGGCGATAGACCGGGCGTGTTCTGATCCAGTCTGCAAACCACGTGTCGCGGAAAGGCTCCAGCCAGCGCACCCCGGCCTCACGCCATTGGGAATGGGCAGAAACCGCGTACCAAGCTGCAGCTTCGAGGCAGTCGATTTCTTGTTCCCCCAGATGCTCCATGCCGCCGGTTGCCAACTTTGCCAAGGACAGCGCACCGACAAAGCCTGGCGCCTGCCAGGATTTCATCTCCTTCCGAGCGGAGCCGATGGCATCGATCATGGCTTTGGAGCGGGCGGCCCAATCGGAATGATCCAGGCAAAGGGTAGCCCAGTTCTCCAGCGCGCCCCGGCCTTCGCCGTTGCCGACGACAAGTCGCAGCTCATCATAGGCTTTGGCAATCGGCTGAACCAATGGCTCTCGGGGAATCTTGCGTCCGCCGTGATCGAGGAAGACTTGGAAGTGCATGCCGCCGCGACCCATAAGAGCCTTCATTGCCGCGAAGCACTTCTGGCGATCAGCGGGTGTGTGAATGCCCGCCATCGTCATGCAGTCATTTGCGTCGTGGAAGTAGCAGTCGTCGGGATTGTCCGACCGTTCGGGGTCGTGGAAGACCTTGAGCGGAACACCGTAGGGCGAGGGAATGGTGCCAATCGGCTTCATGCTGCCACCCCCCGCTTAGCAGGAAAGCGAACCCCATTGGGGCGCCATTCGGCTAAGTTGCCGCCTTCGAGCGTGACATCATCGTGCAGGACATAGCGGGCATGGGAGCCGGCGAACGGGCCAGCATGGCTTTCGTCAATGGTCTCGACGCTGAAGCCGTCCTTGCGCAATAGCCAGACATAGTGGCTCCAGCGTGGGGCGGGATTGTCGATGGGGGTGCAGCCACGGGACCCGGCCTCTACCAGTTCGAGCAATGCCCAGGCCTCGCGGCCGAGAAGATCAATGTTGCGGTCGCCATCGGCGCCATGAATGGTGGCAGTGAATTTGAGCTTAGCCGACATGCTCGACCTCCGATCCAAGGCCGGCGAGGCGGGCGAGCAGATTGCAGGTCGAAACCGGGCGCCGGGTACGGTTGAAAATGATGCGGCCGCCGGGAGTGAGGCTGGCCGAACCGGTGTCATGAGGGTGGCTGGAATTGGCGGGCTCGCGCCAATCGAGAAGGGGCAGGCCGAAGAAATCAGGCAAGCCGAGGTCGTTGCGCGGCAAAGCGCGCCCGTGATAGATGTTCATGTGCTGATTACCTATTAAGGCCCTAGCGGTTCGCTCCCGCTGGGGCTTTTCCTTTGATCAGGCGGCCTGGCTGGTGCTGGTGCGCTTTGCGCGGTCGACGTAGTCAATCAGGTCTTTGACGGCATAGCGGACGGTGCGGCCGAATTTACGGAAAGCGGGGCCGTTGCCGCGAACACGGGCAACGCGAAGAGTGTTCTCCGAACGATTGAGAAATTTAGCCGCTTCTGCCGTGTTCGGCAGGCGCTTCACCTCGAGAGGGTGCTGGTCAATCTGGTCGGTCGAATTGTGAGGGTGGACGCCCATAATCTCTCCTTCGAAATTACCAGCGGGAACCACTGGTTTCTGGGAGGAGAATGGGCAGGCAAAATGGCCCTGTCCGCCGATAAAGCCGACAAAAGGCCGATAATTGTTCCGTTCAATTATCGGCCTTTTCGGCTTCGATGGTTTTCCAAGCTGCTTAGAGAGCCGTGGCTGTATGTGCGCGAACTGTGCTTTCAGACGATGGCGATCCACGCTCTTCGATAAACTGAGTCACGAGGGCCTCGACCGCGGCCTGATTTTCCCAGCCCGGCTGGTCCTGTCCAAGAGAACCGTTCTCGCGGCAAAGGTGAAGCACGTAGTTCTCGACCTCTGTCCAGATGGGCTTCGGTTTAGCGCCCCTTCTGGTCTTGGCTTGCTTCTTCTCGTCCGGGACAACAAGTGTGGGGCGAGCCTTCTGGCTTGCTCGGAGAAGACCCCCGCGGATCATCATCGACAATTTGGTCGACAGGATGGGATAGCGGTCCATAAGAGCCTGCCGGCTGATCACGACCATGGAATATTCTAGGCCTTGGTCGCTGTACCAAATCTCGGCGCCACCGCGTGTCTGGGGACCGCGCAGCAACTCCCATTGGCCGGATGATATCTGAACGCGTTCATCGCCACCTTTGGGAATGCCGCGGGCGATTAGCTCGCCAGCAATGAGATTGCCTAGCAACCTCTCAGCGGCATCCCTGAACCGGGTGGAGTTATCAAGATACCCTTCGATTCGGAGGATGTGTGACCGGTCGCCCGCACCATCGGCATGGTGCAACGGCGCAACGTCGGCCACGACTGCGTGGGGAGGAGTAAATAAGTTGGTGGGTGCCAACGACTCCGCGACCCAAGCAAGGGCCATTGCATAGTTCCAGTCGCGCATCAGCGGCGATGTAATTGGATCAGGCGTGCTCAACGTTCACCTCACGTTGCTTCACCTCGGAAATACAGGGAAGCCGCTGGTGAAACGGCTTGTCGGCTGGCCGGCCTATCCCCGCGCAACTGTCAGCCCTTTCGGGCCTTGTCCATCTGCACCACGTTATCCTTGGCAGGCGATTCGCCAATGGCCGCAGCGATGGCACCGGCAATGGCATTCGATGCCACGCGGCGCGGATCCCATTGGAAATGGCTATATCGTTCTGTCGATTGGGTGCTGGCATGGCCCAACAGCGAGCCGATCATGGGCAGTTGCAGATTACCGCTTGCTGCGAACGCCCCGAAATTGTGCCGAAGGTCGTGGATGCGTACATCATCAAGCCCGGCGTGACGGCGAATAGTTTCCCACGGGCGCTTAAGATCAGCCCGGGGCTTCTCATCTTTTTGCCCCGCCGACTCACCTGCAACGACATAGACGCCAATGCGATCGAGCCCAGAAAGCACCGCCAGCGCGGGCGCGTTGAGCACCACCGTCTTGTCACCAACAGTTCGCCCGGTCTTGTGTTTTCGAATGGTGATGATGCCATTGACGAAATCCACGTCTGTCCATTTCAGCCCAAGGATTTCCCGAAGCCGGCAGCCGGTGAAAATGAGCAAGCGAAGTCCTGCTACCGCATAAGGGTCGATGACGCTGGTCTGCTCCTCGGCATCCTTGCGGCGGTGCTTGGTCTTCTTTTGTGGATCAAGCGTCCAGGGCAGGCCTTCTGTTTCCGCCAGGCGCATCGAGGCGCCCAGTCGCTCCAGTTCCTCGGGATTGAGCATCCGCTTTCGCGGCAATTCCACATAGGCCTCGATGTCGCCGGCCGGGTTGGTGCCGGAGGGCAATAGGCGCTGTGCTTTCGAGGCGCCCCAGTTGAACATGGAGCTGACCACCCTGAGCATCTTGTTGGCGCTGGGTTTGTTCGCCTTCATGCTGCGGTGCAGCTTGGCGACTTCTGCGTGCTCGACGCTGGCAGCCTTGCGTGCGCCGAAGGAGGGCAGGAAGTGCAGGTCCAGGGTGCGCTTATAGCCCTCGTGCGTGGAGGCGGAGCGCTTTTCCTCAATGTGCTCGAGGAAGGCCTCTGCCAATTCCTTTACGGTGGCGGCCTCGCGCTTCCTGGTCTTTTCTCCTTGGGGATCGCCGCCTGTCTTCACCAGGGCGCGCAGCCGCTCGGCTTCCTTCCGCGCCTGGTCGGGCGTGAAGTCTCCAGCTGCGCCAATGGTCACCCGCTTTTTGGGGACACTGCGGCCGCCTTCACCGGGCCGATATTCAAAGATCCACGATTTCGCGCCGGTCGGCATGACCCGCAAACCGAAGCCGGCAACGACGCTGTCAAAGAGGATGTAGCGGCTGGCGCGAATCTCGGCACCGTCAACAACGCGCTTGGTGAGTTTCGTGCCTGCCACTTGTCGATCAGCCCCTTGTTATCCGTCGCGGGTCGCCACCGGGTCGCCACCGAAAGGTAAACTCCGATAAACAACCAGAAACAGAACGTAACAAGAAACCTGTTTTAGAGCAATGTGTTGTAAACGTCGAAAAATGGCGAGAAACTGTCAGAAACAAAATGCCCCTTCATTCGTAATGATGGGGTCGGGTGTTCGAGTCACCTAAGCGGCACCATTTTTCCCTGTGAAATTGCTAGTGTTTTGTGATGCGGCGAGGAATGCGCGTCCGGACCCGTTCGACCAGCGCCTTGTGTAGCGCATCGCGCGCATAGCAATTGCGTGCCTTCGGTGACAGGGTAAACCGGCTTCTGCATCGGACTATGCTGCGCCGGCGGGACGGCCGGTGCGCGCCCGGATTTAGTAGGCGCGCAGCCCATTATAGCGAGAAAAAAGAGATTTTTTGATCGCGGCATGTGGCTTCACCGGCCAATAGCTGTGGAAGCCTACCTGTTTTCAACTCGGTCTTAATTTGTATCGGCAATATAGGTATGGCGATACAGAACAGTATAGATAATGAATCGTTAAATGCGGCCCGTTTCATAAAGAGATGGGCAGATCTCGATGGTGGTCAGGAACGTGCGAATTACTCGCTGTTCCTGGCTGAGCTCTGCGACGTTATCGGCGTACAACGCCCGGATCCGGCCAGAGCCGCACACGAATTCAATGACTATGTGTTCGAAAGAAGGGTCGAGAGACGACGACCTGATGGCACACTCGAATCCGGGCGCATTGATCTGTATAAGCGTGGCTGCTTTATCTTGGAAGCCAAGCAAAGTCGCCAGCGCGGAGCGACAAATGCACCGCTGGAGAGCCAATCCGATCTATTCACCGAGCCAAGAGCAGAAGGACCGACGACGAGAGGACTTGACCATGTTATGATCCAAGCCCGCCGCCAGGCTGAGCGATATGCCACGTCGCTGCCGCCGGATCATGTCTATCCGCCATTCATCATTGCCTGCGATGTTGGAAGAGCGATCGAAATATATGCCGACTTTTCCGGCTATGGTCGCCACTATGCTCATTTCCCCGACGCTAATCGGTTTCGCATAAATCTGGCCCAACTGGCCGATCCAAATATACGCCAGATGCTCAAAAAGGTCTGGCAAGCACCGGCCGCGCTTGATCCTGCTCATCAGACGGCCAAAGTCACTCGCGAAATTGCTGGCCAACTTGCGGAAGTCTCCAAGTCATTGGAGTCAAAAGGATATGAGCCGCGCAGCGTCGCGGTGTTCCTTATGCGTTGCCTGTTCACCATGTTCGTGGAGGATGTCGGACTACTTCGCAAACGGGCGTTCACCGAGCTTCTGACGCGCTGCCTTTCTGATCCACAGCGCTTCGTGTTCGAAATTGATGACCTGTGGCGCAATATGGATGTCGGCGGGTACTCGATTGGCGTCGGCGAGCGCCTGCTGCGTTTCAATGGTAAGCTCTTCAAGCAGGCAACAGTGCTGCCCCTCACACGAGAGGAAATTGGTCTGCTGCGGGACGCCTCGGCCGCCGATTGGCGCGACTTGGAACCCGCCATTTTTGGGACACTGTTCGAACAGGCCCTAAATCCAACGGAGCGGCGTCAGCTTGGCGCACATTACACCCCGCGTACCTATGTCGAGCGCGTGGTGGACACGACCATAATTGATCCTCTTGTGAGCGACTGGAAGGCTTATCAGGCCTCCGCCGATAGAGCGTCGCAGAATGGAATGCGGGCGGCAGCAATCCGTCATCTAGAGGACTTTCTGCGACATCTGTGTTCGGTTCGGGTTCTCGATCCCGCCTGCGGGACCGGCAATTTCCTGTACGTCGCGATGTTGCGGATGAAGCAGATGGAGGGCGAAGCCCTTAAACATCTACACGACCTCGGTGGCGAGGAAGCCCTGGAGCGCGTGATCGATATTTCCGTAAAGCCGGACCAGTTCTTCGGCATGGAACTGAACAAGCGGGCGGTGGAGATTGCAGAGCTAGTGCTGTGGATTGGCTATATCCAATGGCATATGCGCACCCGTACCACGCCACCGCCGGAACCGGTATTACACAGCAGCGACCATGTTCAGGAAAAGGATGCCTTGCTGACCTGGACGGGCTATCCGGATCGGCATCTGGTCCGTGACCTGGCCGGAACGCCCGTGACCAGTAGAGCAGGCAAGGAGCTCTACACCTACCCCAACCCCGAGCGACCGGCATGGCCGGAGGTGGATTTCATCGTTGGCAATCCGCCATTTATGGGTGGCAAGGACATTCGTGGTCGTCTCGGCTCGGACTATGCCGAAGCGCTCTGGGCTGCGCATCCCCAGGTCAACCCGTCCGCTGATCTGGTGATGTATTGGTGGGACCGCGCAGCAGAAATCCTAATCGCCAAAAACACCCGCCTGCGCCGCTTCGGCTTCGTCACTACCAATTCCATTACGCAGGTGTTCCAGCGACGTGTCCTTGAACGACACCTTGTTGCGGCCAAGCCTGTTTCATTGGTGATGGCAATTCCGGACCATCCTTGGACCAAGGCGTCGAAGGACGCGGCGGCTGTGCGCATAGCCATCACAGTGGCTGAGGCCGGAGAGGCCGAAGGCGAAATCCGGCGTGTTGTGTCGGAGGAGAAGCTGGATACTGACGAACCGGTGGTCGGCTTCCAAGACCGCACGGGCCGGATAAATCCGGACCTGACAATCGGTGCGGACGTTACGCGCGCTCATGCCCTGCGGTCGAACGACACCCTATGTTCGCCAGGGGTAAAGCTGCATGGGGACGGATTTATCATCAGCCGGGCTCAGGCCGAAGAACTGGGGCTGGGTGTACGGCCCGGACTCGACGCTCACATCAGGCCCTATAGGAACGGTCGAGACCTCATGGGTCATTCGCGTGACGCCTTGGTGATTGACCTATTCGATATGGCGGAAGAAGCAGTTCGGCGTGAATATCCTGAGGTGTACCAGCACCTGCTGGAGACCGTGCGCGTTGCCCGAATGGAAGTATATGCCCGGTCCCCCACACGCGACGCTCAGGAATACCTGCAACGCTGGTGGCAATTCGGCAAAGGCAGATCTGACTTGCGGTCGGCAATGAAAGGTCTCTCGCGCTATATTGCAACCGTTGAAACCGCCAAGCACCGCGTATTCCAGTTTCTCAATCAAGCGATTTTGCCTGACAACATGCTCGTTGCCATTGCGGCTGACGATGGATTTTACCTGGGCGTCCTCTCGTCACGAGTCCACGTCATCTGGGCATTGGCGTCCGGCGGAACGTTGGAGGACCGTCCTCGCTACTCCAAGTCCCGCTGCTTCGATCCCTTCCCTTTTCCCGACGCTACGACGGCGATTAGGTCTCGCATAGCGGCATTGGCTGAAGAACTCGATGCCACGCGCAAGCTGGTGTTGTCAGAACACCCCGATCTAACATTGACAGCCCTATACAACAGCATCGAGGTGGCAAAAGGAGCAAAGGCTCTGCCCGCGTCGAACGCCGATATCCATCAACGCGGTCGCATTCCGATCCTGAAGCGTCTGCACGAGCAACTGGACGAAGCGGTATTCGCTGCCTATGGCTGGAGTGGCGATACCGCTGAGGACGAAATTCTCAACCGGCTTGTTGCACTTAACCACCAGCGGGCCGATGAAGAACGGCGCGGCTTCATCAAATGGCTGCGCCCGGACTATCAGATCGACAGGCTCGGGCCACTGGCCCATCGCGCCGACCGGATACAGACCCTTGCGACGGTCGCCGGCAAGGCCAAAAAATCCCTCTTCCCGACCACCGAGCGGGATCAGGCGCGCGTAGTGCTGCAATTGATCGAACGGTCGCGCGAACCAATGTCCGCTGAAGAAATCGCTGCATTGTTTTCCAGCCGCAAGCTAGTCGTTACCGACGTCCAGGAAGTGCTGAAATCCCTCAATAGGCTCGGACTAGCCGACACGCTGGATAACGGGCAGCGATATTATCGTTCTGTGTCGTAGCTTCGGTTGCGCGCCGTTTCCTGGGCATCAGCCCGCCCGCCGCATGGTGATCCGCTTTGCCGGCAGGCGGTTTTCCAGGTTCAATGTGATCGGGTTGAAATCCTGATCGACGCCGGTCTCAGCTTCAAAGTCGGCATCACTGCCCATGGCGCGAGAATGGCGATGGCTATTTCGATCCATTGGCACAACTGCTCGCGGAACATGCGAGCATTGTTCACATCGGTCGGCGCCACGATGGAGAACATGCCGATGCTGGTCGTCACGCAATCCTTTCGTCCAGCAGGCCGTCGATGAGCTGCTGGCAAAAACGGGCGTGTGGGGCATCGGGTCAGGTGTTCGAGCTACCTCAGCGGCACCACTTCTTCCGGTTGAAATCGCTGATGGTTTTCGAGTGCGGCGGCGCATGCGTCTGGTTGTGCGTCCTTCGGCATGGAAGGATGAGGAGCCTTTCGTGTCTTTGCGGCATTGTGGAGGGGACAGGAAAGGAGAACAAAATGGTCGAGAAACTGGATGCGGCGGCGCGCGATCGGGCGCTGGGAAGGCTCGGTGCGTGGCGTTACGAGGCCGACAAGGCGGCCATTATGCGCGAATTCACCTTTGCGGATTTTTCTCAGGCCTTTGGCTTCATGACCCGGGTGGCGCTGGCGGCGGAAAAGGCGGGGCATCATCCCGATTGGTCCAATAGCTATAAAACCGTGATCATCACCCTTTCCACCCACGATGCGGGCGGGGTGAGCCAGAAGGATGTCGATCTGGCGCAGGCGATCGACAAGCTCTTGTAGGTCAATGAAAATTCCGCCCCCCGGGCAAAGCGGCATAGGCGCGATGGCGCGCGTCGGCGATCTCTTTTGCGTCCTTCACCAGCGGCCGGCCATGGGCGAGGTCGAGAAGGTGGGGGGTAAGATCCTCCATGCTTTCGGCGATGACATGGATGACGCCTCTTTCGGACTGGACCTTGCCGCGCACCGCCAGCATGCGGCTCGCGAGCACGGTCTTGCGCCAGGCTTTGAACACTTTGGGCCAGACCACGATATTGGCCACCCCGGTTTCGTCCTCGAGCGTCATGAAGATCACCCCGCTCGCCGTGCCCGGCCGCTGGCGCACCAGAACGAGGCCGGCGACCTCGATGCGCAGATCCGAGCCGATATGGACGAGATTGCTTGCCCTTGTGGTGCCGCGCGCCTGCAGCATGGGCCGCAGGAACTGGACCGGGTGGCCCTTGAGCGAGAGCGAGAGGGTGGCGTAGTCGTGGATCACCTCTTCGCCCGCCTGCATAGGCGGCAGGCCGGCCAGTTCCTCCGCGGCGCTCGGGGCTGGTGGGCCGGCGGCAAACAGCGGCAGGGTCTGGGCGCCATGGGTGCCTTGCAGGCCCTTGACCTGCCATAGGGCGTCGCGGCGACTGATCCCGAGGGAGGCGAAGGCATCGGCGCGGGCCAGCTTTTCGAGGCTCGCAATGCCCAGACCGGTTCTGAGCCAGAGATCGCGAATGGAAGCATAGCCTTCGCCGCGCTCGGCGAGGATGCGCTGGCTGTCCTTTTCCGCCAGTCCCTCGACATGGCGGAGGCCGAGGCGCAGCGCCTTGGTGGTGCGGATATCGGGTATCATTTCGGCGTGCCGGGGCCAGATATGGTCCGGCACTTTCCAGCCATGCTCTTCGAGCAGACAGTCATGGGTCGAGCAGTTGATGTCGGGCGGGCGCACCTCGACGCCGTGTTCGGTGGCGTCGCGCACCAATTGGCTGGGCGCATAAAAGCCCATGGGCTGGGAGTTGAGCAGGGCGCAGGCGAACACGTCCGGATAATGGCATTTGAGCCAGCACGAGGCATAGACCAGGAGGGCGAAGCTTGCCGCGTGGCTTTCGGGAAAGCCATATTCGGCAAAGCCCTCGATCTGGGAAAAACAGCGTTCGGCAAATTCCTGGCTGTAAGGGCGCCGGGGATTGGTCAGCATTCCGTCGATGAAGCGCTGCTTGAAAATGCCGATCCTGCCGGTGCGCCGCCAGGCGGCCATGGCGCGGCGCAGCTGATCGGCCTCGCCGGGGGAAAAGCCGGCGCCCTTGATGGCCATCTGCATGGCCTGTTCCTGGAACAGCGGAATGCCGAGCGTTTTCTTTAAAACCTCATCGAGCGGATCGTCGGGGTCGGCCTGCCAGGGCTCGGTGCCGTCGCGGCGCTTGAGGTAGGGGTGCACCATGCCGCCCTGGATCGGGCCGGGGCGGACGATGGCCACTTCGATGACCAGATCGTAGAATTCCTTGGGCTGGAGGCGGGGCAGCATCGACATCTGCGCCCGGCTCTCGATCTGAAAGACGCCGATCGTGTCGGCGCGATGGGTCATCCGATAAACCCGTTTCGCTGCCTCTGGGTCCTTGGTTTCCTCGCTCTGCAGGTCGGAAAGCGTGATTTTCTCCTCGTAATGGCTTTCCATCAGCTCGAAAGCCCGCCTGAGGCAGGTCAGCATGCCAAGGGCGAGAATGTCGACCTTGAGGATTTTCAAGGCGTCGATGTCGTCCTTGTTCCATTCGATAATGGTGCGGCTGTCCATGGCGGTCTTGCCGATCGGCACCAGGCTTTCGAGCGAATCGCGGGTGATGACGAAGCCCCCGACATGCTGGGAGAGGTGGCGCGGAAAACCGCGCAAGACCTTCACCACCTCGAACATCTGGGCAAAGACCGGGTCGTCGGGATTGAGCCCCAGATTGTCCAGTTCCTTGAGATCGATGCTGTAGCCCCAGCCCCAATGGAGCTGGTTGAAAGCGGCGACCGTATCTTCGGAAACGCCGAAGACTTTCGCCGTCTCGCGGATGGCGCTCTTGGAGCGGTAGGAGATGACATTGGCGGTCAGGCCCGTGCGCTTGCCGCCATATTTTTTATAGACATATTGCATCACCTCCTCACGACGCTCATGCTCGAAATCGACGTCGATATCGGGGGGCTCGTCGCGCTCGGTGGAGATGAAACGGCCAAACACCAGATTGGCCGTTTCCGGATTGACCTCGGTGACTTCAAGGCAATAGCAGACGGTGGAATTGGCCGCCGAACCGCGTCCCTGGCACAATATGCCCAACTCGTAGCGGGCGTGATGCACGATGTCGTGCACGGTCAGGAAATAGGCAGCATAGCCCTTATAGGCGATAAGGCACAATTCGGACCAGATCGAGCGCTTGATCTTGTCGCTGACCCCAAGCGGAAAGCGTTTTTCCGCGCCCGCCCAGGTCAGGCGCTCAAGTGTCTGCTGCGCGGTTTCGCCATTGCCGATGGTTTCTTCGGGATAGTTATATTGAAGCTGGTCGAGCGAAAAGCCGATGCGGGCGATAAATTCTTGCGTCTCGGCGATGGCCTGAGGGTGTTCGGCAAAGAGGCGCGCCATTTCCTTCGGCGATTTCAGGTGCCGTTCGGCATTGGCGCCGAGGCGGAAGCCGGCGTCGTGCAGCGTCACATGCTCGCGGATGCAGGTGACCACGTCGAGCAGCATGCGCCGGTCCGGCGCGTGGTAGAGCGCGTCATTGCTGGCGATCATCCTCGCTCGGTGGCGCCTGGCCAGGGCATCGATGCGGTTGAGGCGAGCCCGGTCCTGCCCGTCAAGGCGCGGCGTGCCGGCGATCCAGACCCGGCCCGGCGCCTTACGGCTCAAAAGCTCCAGGGTTTTTTCGCTCAAGCTCCAGTCGTTCTCGTCGGGCAGGAGAATGAAGAGCTGGCCTTGCGAATAGTTCTCCAGCGGTCCTTGTTCGCTGCTGGGCTCGCCAGCGCCGAAAAGATCGGCCAGTTCGAGCCTCGGACTGCCCTTTTCGCCGCGCTGATTGCCGATGGTCAACAGCTTGCACAGCCGACCATAGGCGATGCGGTCGGTGGGATAGGCGATGATATCCGGGGTGCCGTCGGCAAAAGCGAGCCGCACGCCGACCAGATAGCGGAAATCGGGGTTTTTCTCCTTATTGTCGCGGGCCGTCACATAGCCGCGCACCACGCCGGCAAAGCTGTTGCGGTCACACAGGCCCAGCGCGCCAAGGCCCAGATCCAGGGCGGCGCTCACCAGCTCTTCGGGGTGCGAGCCGCTGCGCAGGAAGGAGAAATTGCTGGTGGCGATCAGTTCGGCATAAGCGGGCGGCGTAGGGAGGCTGCGGGCCGGCAGCGCCGGGCGCGATAGAAAATCGACGATGCCGGTCATGCGAAAAATCCATGCAGATACCAGACGGGCAGGTCCGGGCCGCCATAAAGCCCCAGGCGAAACACCCAGAAGCGGCGGCCATCCTCGTCCTCGACCCGGTAATAATCCCGGGTCTGGGCCTCCGGATCGTGCCGCTTGAGGTCGGGGATATAGGGGGGTGGCTCTGGGGGCGCCTTGGCCGGATCGGGGCTTGCCGGTGGCGGCACCAGTTCGAGCCTTTCGCCGCTGCGCCACCATTCGGCGCCCAGCCGTTCGGGGCCGGCGCCCCTGATCAGCCGATAGCGCTGCCGGCGCCAGATCATCGAGGCGGGCAGCCCGTCGGGCACTTCGGCATTGATTGCCACCGGTTCGGGGCTCGGCAGAAGCCGCAGGGGCCGGGTCAGACTGGGCTGGGCGGCCTGTGTCACACCGCTTGCCGCGATGGCGGGCACCAGGCGCGCCGCGCGCTCGGGAATGTGGCTGGCTTTCAATTGCGTGCGCAATACGGCAGGCGCGCCCAGCCGGCTCGAGAGCCGGTCGGTCAGGCGGTCGATATCCTCCATGCCGCCCGGGATGGAAAAGGCCCCCAGCTGCGTCGGCGCCAGCTCTTCGAGCGCCCCGGCGGCCAGTCGCATCATATCGATGCCGAAGCCGGCATCGTATTCGCCGGCCAGACGCTGGGCCCGATGGCGAAACAGGCTCAGCATATGGGCCGGGTCGCGCGTGGGCCGGGCGGCGTTGAGCGAGAGGGTCATCACCTTGTGGTCGACCCGATAGAGCAGGAGATGAAAGGTCTGCGCCCCGCGCCCGTGGCGTTCCAGATCGTGGGCGAGCCGGATCGCCAGATCCTGGGTGACGGCGAGCACGTCGTCGAGCAGGATGAGGGGGTCGAGCAGGCGCCGCTCGACGCTGTGGGCGATGGGCGGCAGGCGCGAGGTCATCCGCTCTTCCACCTCGCCATAGGCCTGGTCGAGCCGGAGCAGCAATTCGGCGCCGAACCGGGCCTGCAACGGCTTGCGCGGCCGGCTGCGCACCTGGCCGATCGTGGTCAGTCCCATCTGGCTGAGGGTGGTGATATCGTTCTGGTCGAGCCGCAGCGCCGCTACGGGCAGGGGATCGAGCCGGGCGCTCAGCGCTTCGGGGCCGGCCACCTGACTGCGGGCGAAATGGCTCAGCGCCCAGGCGGCGCCTATGGTGGGGGCGATGGCGCCGGCCACGCTGTAATGGCAGGCGCGCAGGCGCTGCAGCAGCAGCTCCAGCATGGCGGCTTCGCCACCGAAAAGATGCGACACTCCGGTGATGTCGAGCACCAGATCGCCGAACCGGGCCCTGTCGGTCAGGATGGCGACGAGCGGGCTGGCATTGGAGTGCCAGTCGGCCAGATCCCCAAAGCCGGCCTCAAGAAGCGGGTAATCGATCTCCCGTAGGGTGAGCGGGGGCAGGAGGGCGCGCGCATCGGCCACCGACTGGCCCGGCCGCACGCCATGCTGGCGGGCTTCGGGGTCGACGGCGACCAGCCGCATGCCGCCCTTGATGCGTTCGTATAGCGCCAAGGGGCCGGCAAGGGCGGGGTCACGCCGTTTGAGATAATCGGTGGCCCAATGGGGCAGGAAGAGCATGAGAAAGCGCCGCTGGGGCAGGGTTTGGCTCGAAAGGCTCAGTTGAGAGTGTGGCAAGGCCCTTCTCCGTTGCTTGCAGGAGCCAGTCGGTGCGGTGGTTTGCGAGGGTGCCGCGCTCGAGGCGCAGCCGCCAGCGCGGGGCGCCGGGGGCCTGGTCGTCATAGGGCTGGGCGGCGCTGCGCTCGGGGGTGAGCCGCCAGCGCATCTGGGCGGCGCTGGCCTGGCGCCAGGACCCGTAATGGAGGAAAAACAGCGAGGCGCCGCTTTCGCCGGCGCGCAGGCTCAACCGCCGCGTGGCGGTGAAATCGAGCAGTTTCGGCCGGGCGGCCATATCGGCGATGACCGCGGCCACGGCCTGACAGGACAGCGCCTCTTCGGCGGCCCAGAGCAGATCGGCGGCATTTCGGGCCTGCACCAGCACCAGCCGGGTCGGGTCGATCAGGCCTTCGAGGCCCGGGCCATAGGGCAGGCCGAGGGCCTGCCCTTCCGGCGCCAGATGCAGATGCAGCACCGCCGAGCGCTTTCCCGCGAGCAGGGCGCGCGCCTGCATGAGGGCAAATCCCAAGCCGGCTCCGGCATCGCGGGTCTCATCAAGAAAAATGTCCTGCACCGTGCCGCCGGGCAGCTGGGGAAAGCCGGTTTCGGACAGGATCGCGCGCGCGCCGGCCTCGGCCAGGGCCGGCTTACGCTCGATATCGGCAATGATGTCGCGCAGCGCGGTGAGGCGCAGTTGGCGATCCGGGGCCGGCATGACAAGGCACCATATATGAACAAAACAGGAACATTTAGACTCCGAATCTGGCAAGAGTCGAGTCCCTTTCGCGCCGCAAAACTGTGGCCCGGGCGCATCAGCCCCGGTCAAGAGCGCGTGAGCGGCGGGGCGGGTCCTTGAGCAAATCGGCGCGATGGCTAAGTGTTGAGTGGCCTGCCCCCAGCGCGCATCGCTTATCGTTTTTCGTTTTCACCCCGATTAGAGGCTGACCGCCATGTTCGAGGCCCTGACCCGTCTGTTCGCCAAGCCGGAAAGTCCGGTCGATGGCAACGATCCCAAATTATCCGTGGCTGCGCTGCTGGTGCATCTGGCGGCGGTGGATGGCACGATGAAGGATGAGGAGCGCCGGGCCATTCGCGGGGCGCTGATGGATCATTATCAGCTGGACGAAAACGCCGTCGAGAAACTGATCCGGCAGGCGGGGCAACGCGACGCCGAGGCGGTGGATTTTTACCGCTTCACCACCGGCATCGTCCAATTGCCGATGGAGGATCGGATCGAGATCATCCGCATGATGTGGACGGTGGTGTTCGCCGACCGCAACAATCACGAGCTCGAGGACAACATGGTCTGGCGCATCGCCGAGCTGATCGGCGTCTCCAGTCGCGATCGCACCGTGCTGCGCAACCAGATCCGCGGCCGCGCCGAGCAAGCCGAGGATCAATAGGCCGAAAAAGCGCCGATGATTTCAGGTTCGTCCTGCAGGCAGTCGAAATCGCCGGCCTTGTCGGCCGCCGTGCGCGCCAGGATGTTGGCGTCCGTGTTGGCCAGCGCGTCGATATAGGCGATGTGGCAGGAATTGCCCTTGGCGATCTGGGTCACCACCAGCACTTGTCCCTTGTCCTTGCCGGTTTCCGGGTCGGCGGTATGATAGCGCACGATGGTGGCGATGGGAAACCAGCGACCCGAGGCGTTGGAGAGGCGCCATTCGAGCTTTTCGCCGAGCGAATTGAAGGGTGGCAGGGTCTGAAAGCCCGGGCTGTCGGCGTCGGGATCGAAGCCATAGCTGAGCGAAAAGCGCAGATCGCCTTCCTGCACTCTGAGCGGAAAGCCCTTATAGCCGGGGCAGGCCCAGCTGGCGCTGAAATCGTCGGCCTCGAGCACGAGACACTGGGCGAGGTCGAGATCGGTATAGGCGCTGGTAAAGCCCGCCTGGGCGCTGGCCGTGGCCCCCGCCCATCCCAATAGGGCCAGCAGCAGACCGGCGGGAAAAGCCGAACGGGACAGCGACATCGGGTCACCCTCGCCCTGTTGATGATTCAGATCAATTGCCCTTGAGCATGCAGGGATTATGCTGGGCAAAGCAAGGAGGATAGACATGTTCACATCTCTGCTCATCGCGACGGACGGGTCCGAATTGGGCGACAAGGCGGTCAGCGCCGGCCTCGATCTGGCCAAGGCCTATGGCGGCAAGATCACCATCGTCACCGCCACCGACCCGGTCGCCACCGGCATCGGCAGTGGCGGGTTCGGCGCCATCGATGCCGGCCCGGTCATCGCCCGGCTCGAGGAGAGCTATACCGCCGAAGCCAGCAAGATCCTCCTGGCGGCCAAGGCCAAGGCCGAGGCGGCCGGCATTGAAGCCAAGACGGTGCATGCCGCGCGCACCCGGCCCGCCGAGGCCATTCTCGATCTGGCCAAAAAGGAAAATGCCGATACCATCGTCATGGGCTCGCATGGGCGGCGGGGGTTCAAGCGCCTGCTGCTGGGCAGCCAGGCGGCCGAAGTTCTGGCCCATGCCGAAATACCGGTGTTGATCGTCAAATAAGGCGCAAGCGGTTTTCCGGCTTGCCTTCGGGGCGGTATGGCGGCAGAACCTGCCTCCGTTCCGCCCCCCTTGAACAACCGGACTTGAAGAACCCATGAACATCGACGCGATCCCCACCGGCAAGAATCTGCCCGACGAGCTCAACGTCATCATCGAAGTGCCTTTGGGCGGTGAGCCGATCAAATATGAGATCGACAAGGATAGCGGCGCCCTGTTCGTCGATCGCTTCCTCTATACGCCCATGCGCTATCTGGGCAATTACGGCTTCGTGCCGCATACCCTGTGCGGCGACGGCGATCCGCTCGATGTGATCGTGATGAACTCGCGTCCGCTGGTGCCCGGCGCCGTGGTGCGCTCGCGTCCGGTCGGCGTGCTGTTCATGGAAGACGATGGCGGCCAGGACGAAAAGATCATCGCCGTCCCCGTTTCCAAGCTCACCCGCATGTACGACAATATCCTCGATATCAGCGACATGCCGGAGATCCAGGTCGAGCGGGTCAAGCATTTCTTCACCCATTACAAGGATCTCGAGCCGGGCAAATGGGCCAAGATCGACCGTGTCGGCGGCATTGAAGATGCGCGGCGGGTAATTCTCCAGTCCATCGAACTGGCCAAAGCCGCCAAGTAGGATTTCTGCTGGGCGGAACCTCGTTTCCGCCCATTTCTTTTCGGCAAGGGGTGCGGCTACACTCCTCGACATGACCCGACCCTTGCCCGCAGACGGCACCGCCAAACTCTTCCAGATCGGCACCCGTCCGCTCGATCCCGAAGATTGGCTGGCACCCGACGACCAGTTGCGTGAGCAATTGGCCGAAAAGGCGCTGTTGGACCAAACTCACAACGACCAGATTTTTGCCGAATTGCCGCAAAGCCGACCGGCGCAAGCCGAGGTTCTGGCGCTGCTGGCCGATTATCTGCCGCGCCGCTTTCCCCAGCTCTGGGTGCGCCGGGGCGATGGGATTGCCCTCTTGCCCGAAGGCGAAACGGTCGATCTCGCCGGCAGCGGTCCTCCCCTGGCGCGCGCGGCGCGCCTCGTGCAGGACGATCTGCTGCTGCTTGAACGCGATGCGTCCCGGTGGCGGCTGACCGCCGCCAGCCTCAGCTTTCCTTCCTCCTGGGTGCTCCGGGAAAAACTGGGGCTGGAACTCGATGCCATCCATGAGCCTGTTCCCGGCTTCGGCAAGGGCACGCGACCGGCGCAGATCATGGCGCGGATGTTCGATGCCATGCGGGCCGAAACGCCGATGATCCGTTGGAACTGGTCGCTCTATGGCGATCGCCGCCTCTATCATCCCGATAGCGCCGGGCCGGACACACGCCGTTTCGGCCCGGGCGAGCGGGCGGATCCTGTCTATCTGCGGGTGGAGCGCCAGACCTTGCGGAAACTGGAGGGCAGCGGGGCCATCGTCTTTACCATCCGCATCAGCCTCGTCGGGCTCGATGCTTTGGCCCGGCATGAAGAGGCCGGGCAGATCGCCGCCCATCTCCAGCACCAGATCGCGGCGCTGACGCCCGAGCAACTCGCCTATAAGGGGCTTGCCGCGGAACGGGAGCGGATCCTGATGCGCCTTGAAGAACTGGCTGCTAACTCAAACGCCTAAAGCGCGTCGCGTTTCTTTCAGATTCGCTCCCTGCGCTTTAAACCTTTGTTTTTCCGCATGTCTTTATCCCGAAACCGGAGCCAATTTCGGCAGACATGCTCTAGCCTTTGAACCGCATGCGTGACAGGAGATTGTCCCGGCGGATGAACTGGTGATAGAGCGCGGCGCCGATATGGCCGAGGGCCAATAGGATCAGCAGCCGGCCGACGAGCCCGTGCACCTTCGAGGGTGGGGCGGCGGAAAAATCGGGCAGCGCAAGGCCCGCGGCGATCTGCGGCACGGCGCCGGTCAGAAGCACCAGGCCCAGACCGGACGCCACCATGACTATTATGGCGCCATAAAGCCCCAGATGCACAAGGCGGGCGGACCAGGCCTGCGCCTTGCTCGTGCCGGCAAGCGGGGCCGGGTGTTTGTCGAGGATGAGCCACCAGACAATGCGCAGCAGCGTCAAGACGCCCACCGTCAGGCCGAGAACGACATGGAAACGGATCAGCATGGCGGTCTGAGCCTGGTCCGCGCTATCGGCCAGCACCAGCCCGCTTATCAACATAAGGATGACGGCCAGCGCGGAAAGCCAATGCAGGCTCACCGCCACGGTGCCATACTGGGTCGGCGTGCTTTTCAGCGACATCTTCGAAAATCCTTTGGCCTGTCCCGACGGGAGGGATATGGATAGCTGACTATATATTTAGTGAGCCTACTCAGTAAATGCCCCTCACCCGCGAAATCTCGGCTGGCTACATGACCAATTGGGCGGCACGGCTGTTCGCGCGCGCGCTGGAGCGGCAATTGGCGCCGCTGGGCATCAGCCCGGCCTATATGCCGGTGCTGTTCGCTCTGGCCGATGGGACGGCGCTGACCCAGAAAGCCCTGGCCGAGCGCGCGGCGGTGGAACAGCCGACCATGACCGCCACGCTCAAACGCATGGAGCGGGCCGGGGTCATCGTCCGCCGGCCCAATCCCGATGACGGCCGCAGCGCCCTGGTGCGTTTGACGCCCGCGGGGCTGGCATGCATTGCCGAGGTCGAGCGCGTGGTCGCCGCCACCAATGCGCTGGCGCTGGAGCAGTTGACGGTCGAGGAGCGAGCGGCGTTTCTCTCGCTCCTCGGACGGATCATCGCTGTGCTCGAAATCCAGCTCGAGCAGGCAAAATAGGCGTCCTCGCCGGTGTCCGCGCGCCCTGCATTCCCCCTTTGCGCTGCGGACGCTTGTGAAAAGCGTCGTTTTTCTGTAAGAGGCGGCCTGAAAAGCGCCAGCCTGCCCCTCATGCGGCTGGCGTTTCCCGTTTCCCGCATGCTTTTGGCCGTTCGCCCCCTTGCTGCCGCTGGATCATGCCAACGCCCTGGTACCCATGTCCCTGCGCAATATTGCCATTATCGCCCACGTCGACCACGGCAAGACCACCATGATCGACGTCCTGCTCAAGCAGTCCGGCTCGTTCCGCGAGAATGAACGCCTCGAAGAGCGCTCCATGGACAGCAATGATATCGAGCGCGAGCGCGGTATCACCATTCTGGCCAAGGTGACCTCGCTGATGTGGAAGGATACCCGCATCAATATCGTCGATACGCCCGGCCACGCCGATTTCGGCGGCGAAGTCGAG
>JAHCJW010000079.1 GCA_026126125.1 Devosia sp. | reverse complement strand
TGGTCGAGTCTCATATGCGCAAGCTGGCGGGACAGAATCACGCGGCGGGCGATGGGCCGTTCTTCGTTGGCGCCGGGGCCTATCGCCACCATGTGCCGGCCACGGTCGATCACCTGATCCAGCGCTCGGAATGGCTGACGGCCTATACGCCCTATCAGCCGGAAATCTCGCAGGGCACGCTGCAGATGCTGTTCGAGTTCCAGACCCAGGTGGCCAAGATCACCGGCATGGATGTGGCCAATGCCAGTCTCTATGACGGCTCGACCGGGACGGCGGAAGCGGTGCTGATGGCCCAGCGCTTGACCCGCAAGAACAAGATCATCCTCTCGGGCGGCCTGCATCCGCATTATCGCGACGTGGTCCGGGCCTATCTCAAGGATGACGCCGATCTCGTGTGCCTGTCGGCCTCGCCCGAGGGCCAGGGCGACATTCTCGAGCGGATCGACAACAACACCGCCGCCATCGTCATCCAGACGCCGGATTTCTATGGCCATCTGCGCAATCTCAAGACCGCCGCCGACGCAGCCCACGCCAAGGGGGCGCTGCTGATCGTGGTGGTGACCGAAGTGGTGTCGCTGGGGCTGCTGGAGGCGCCGGGAGCGCTCGGGGCCGATATCGTGGTGGCCGAGGGCCAGTCGATCGGCAATGCGCTCAATTTCGGCGGCCCATATCTGGGGCTGATGGCGACGCGCAAGGAATTCCTCCGGCAGATGCCGGGGCGGCTGAGCGGGGAAACCGTGGATGCGAACGGCAAGCGCGGTTTCGTTTTGACGCTGTCGACGCGCGAGCAGCACATTCGCCGCGAGAAGGCGACGAGCAATATCTGCACCAATTCGGGGCTCTGCGCCCTCGCCTTCTCCATCCACATGGCGCTTTTGGGCGAAGCCGGTTTCGTTCGGCTGGCGCGGCTCAACCACGCCAAGGCGATCCAGCTGGCCGATGCGCTGAGCGGCGTTGCGGGCGTAGAGGTGCTCAACGAGACCTTCTTCAATGAAATGACCATTCGCGTGCCCCAGCCCGCGGCGGCGCTGGTCGAGCGGCTGGCCCAGCGCGGCATCCTCGCCGGGGTGCCGGTCAGCCGGCTCCTTCCCGAAGATCCCGCCGTCGCCAATCTTATCGTGCTGGCGGCGACCGAATTGACCACCGATGACGATATTGCGGCCCTCTGCGCCGCCGTGGCGGAGGAACTGGCATGAGCATGAACACGCAGGGCCGCCCCACCGGCACCGGCTCCCAGGGCTATGCCGCAGCGGGTTCGGCGCTCATCCCCGAGGAACCGCTATTGTTCGAAATCGGCGACACCGAGCATTCGGGCGTCGATCTGCCGGCAGTCGAGCTTGCCGGCGACCGGCTCGGCGGCTTTGGACGCAAGGGCGCGCTGGAGCTGGCGGGCCTGACCGAGCCGGAAGCCATGCGCCACTATGTTCGCCTCAGCCGCATGAACCATTCGATCGACAGCGGCATGTATCCGCTCGGCTCATGTACGATGAAGCACAATCCGCGCCTCAACGAGAAAACGGCCCGCCTGCCCGGCTTTGCCGATATTCATCCCCTGCAGCCGGTTTCGACCGTGCAGGGGGCGCTGGAGCTGATGAACCAGCTCGGCCACTGGCTGATGACGCTGACCAACACCGCCGCAGTCGCCCTCTCGCCCAAGGCCGGCGCCCATGGCGAGCTATTGGGCATGATGGCGATCAAGGCGGCGCAGGAGGCCAAGGGCGAGGCGCATCGCAAGATCGTGCTGGTGCCCGAAAGCGCCCATGGCACCAACCCCGCGACCGCCGCTTTTCTCGGCTATAGCGTAAAACCGATTCCGGCGCGCGATGACGGCACGGTGGATGTCGAGGCGGTCAAGGCCGCCCTGTCGCCCGAGGTGGCGGCGATCATGCTGACCAATCCCAATACTTGCGGCCTGTTCGAGCCGCAGGTGATCGAGATCGCCGAGGCCGTGCACGCGGCGGGCGCCTTCTTTTATTGCGACGGCGCCAATTTCAACGCCATCATGGGCGTGGTGCGGCCGGGGGATCTCGGCATCGACGCCATGCATATCAACCTGCACAAGACCTTCTCGACGCCCCATGGCGGCGGCGGGCCGGGCGCGGGTCCGGTGGTGCTGTCGGAAGCGCTGGCGCCGTTTGCACCGGTGCCCTTCGTCCGCAAGGGCGAAGGTGGGCTCGACATGGTCGAGCATATCGAAGGCCAGGCACTGGGCCGCGTCACCGCTTTCCATGGCCAGATGGGCATGTATGTGCGCGCGCTGACCTATATGCTGAGCCACGGCGCCGACGGTCTCGCCCAGGCGGCGGAAGACGCCGTGCTCAACGCCAACTACGTCAAGGCACGGCTGCAACACCTGTTCTCGGTGCCCTTCCCCGACTATCCGACCATGCACGAGGCGCTGTTCGACGACAGCTTCCTCAAGGATACGGGCATCACCACGCTCGATTTCGCCAAGGCGCTGATCGACGAGGGGTTCCACCCCATGACCATGTATTTCCCGCTGGTGGTGCACGGGGCCATGCTGATCGAGCCGACCGAAAGCGAGAGTAAGCAGACGCTGGACCGTTTCTGCGAGGTGATGGCGGAGCTCGCAAATGACGCCAAGGCCGGCAACACCGAGCGGTTCACCGCCGCGCCGATGAAGGCGCCGCGCCGACGGCTCGACGAGACGAGGGCCGCGCGGCAGCCGATATTGAAGTGGGAAAAGCCGGCGGAACTGCCCAAGGCGGCGGAATAAAGCAATAGGCCCGGGAGCGTTCCAGGGCCTTTTTCAACACGATACCTTCAGCTCTTTCGCCCCCTCGCCCCTCAGGGGAGAGGGTTGGGTGAGGGGGAAGGCCCCTCGCTTGAAATGCGAGAGTGAACCCCTCATCCGCCCCTTCGGGCCACCTTCTCCCCTCAGGGGAGAAGGGACAGGTTGCGGCGTCGGATGACCAAATTGTCCTCTTACCCCCGGGTGTCGAAACCGACCCAGATGGTGATGCTTTCGCCGCCGAGATAAGGCACGGCGACATTTTCCACCACCTTGACGAATTCAGCCGACTGCGCCGGCGGGGTGATGGCGACGGGGATGGTGTATTTTTCCGAGAAGATCGCCTGACCATCGCGCTCGACGGCGAACCGGATGGGAGCGCTGACCGAGCTCTGCTTGCCGGCAGGACCAAGCAGGACGCGGCCAGAGACGCCCATATTGACGGTGATCAGGCCGTTGGAAACCACGCAATTGCGCGTCGTCTCGTCAATTACGCCCTGATATTGCAGCGCCTTGGCATCGCCGGTGCGCCCGCCGCCATAATAGAACATGGCTTCCCCGCCCAGACGCACCTTGATGGGCGGGCATTGGGTGGCAATGGCAGGCAAGGCATTGGTCTGGGCCTGAGCGACGGCGGCCGGAGTGGCGGTCGCATTCTGCAGATTGGCATTGGTGGCGGTCGAGCCGCCGCCGAACATGTTGCCCATCGAGCAACCGGCCAGAAGCGTGGCGAGGCCGGCGGAGGCGACGGCGCGGAACAAGGTTTTCCTGGTCATGAGCGTGCTCCCGGTTCGGTTACGCATTGGCCGCTTCAAGCGCCATCAGAATAGCGGGGGCGCCGCTGGCATTGACGCCCGGCCCATCTTCCACGAACACATCGGCGACCACGCCGTTGCGCAGGATGAGGGCGGCTCGGGCATAACGGGTGCCCATGCCAAAGGGGGCGAAATCCCTGGCGAGGCCCAGCGCCTGCGCCAGATCGCCATTGCCATCGGCGATGAATTCGATGCTGTCGAGGGCATTGGACGCCTCGGCCCAGGCCTTCATCACATGATGATCATTGGCCGAAACGCAGACGATCCTGTCGACGCCGGCGGCCTTGAGCTTGGCGTGATTGGCCTGGAAGCCCGGCAAATGATTGACGTGGCAGGTCGGCGTGAAGGCACCGGGAACGGAAAACAGCACCACCGTGCCCTCGCCCAGAACGGCGTCGCTGGTGGTGTCGGAAACGCCGGACGCATTCACCAGCTTGATCCCCACCGAGGGGATCGCATTGCCAGGTTCAATCATTGGTGGATTTGCCCCATGCCTTTTTGGCGGCCCATGGCCGCCTTACGCCAAAACTAACCGCCCTGCGATATGCGGCTTTGCCCCCGCACACAAGGCCAGATGGCCCTTTCGTCCCAGCGCGGCACGATTTACTCGTCGTCAGCCCCGATGGTCCGGCGGAGTTCGAATGCTCCCATACCGGTCATGAATGTGAGCTGAACGTCCTGCCCTTCCAAGGCACTATTCTCGGTTTTCTCCAGGATGGGAAGCAGCACTAGGTCTTGTTGCGGGCTTTTTTGCGGCGCGCCGAACAGGGGCGAACCACTTTCGGTGGTGGCGATGAGCGAGTCGAGGTCGATATCCGGGTCGTTGATCCAGACGCCGATGGCCTGCTGGTCGGGCAGAAAATCCACCTCGCCCAGCGGCTGAGGGCCGTCGCTCCAGGCGATGGGCGCTTCGGCCAGGGCCTGGCGCAGGCGCAGGCCATTGGGGCGGTCGGCGCTAGCTTCGTTGAGCGCCAGGTCGAACCTTGCCTGAGCCGGGATGCAGATATCGGAGCAGATGCCCAATGTGGCGCTGACCACGGCCTGACCGCGCGGGTCGTCAAGATTCAACTCGATCGGCAGGATGGTCGGGCCGTAATAGACATAGTCGAGAAAGGCGCCCTTCTGATCGCGGACCGGATAGGGCCAGACGATTTTATGGCCGCTGACACCGGAAGAGCCGGAAAAATCGAGATCCATCGGCAGGCCGGTCTCGCCGGGAACGCGCCAATAGGTCTTGGTGTCCTCCGGCATGTCGATTTCCAGCCCGATCAGGGTGGTGCCGTCGGGCTTGACCTGTCCGGAGCTGATCATGCGCACGGACACGCCGGGCGCAACCTCCTGCCACGCCGTTTCTCCGGCATGGGATGGCAGAACGGTGAAAACGGCGAGAGCGATGGAAACCGGCAGGATATGCATGACGAATGGCATTAACGCAGGAGAGCGTGAAGGAATAGCTGACGTCAGTTCAGGCCTTCGTGATTGCCCAAGTCAACCACAATCACCACATAGGCTTGGCACCGATCACCCCCAACCCTACAATCAGGCCCATGAACTCGCTCGAAGGACAATTTCTGGTTGCCATGCCCGACATGGAAGATGAACGCTTCGCCGAAAGCGTCATCCTTCTCGTGGGTCATGGCGAGGAAGGCGCCATGGGCCTTGTGGTCAATCATGAACTGGCCAGCCTGCGCTTCGCCGACATTATCGACGAGCTCGATCTGGGCGATCCGGACGCCGTCATCCGCCTGCCCGATGCCATTCGGGATCGGGCAGTGATGCGCGGCGGGCCGGTGGAACGCAGCCGCGGTTTCGTGCTGCACACCGCCGACTACCACAGCGGCAATACCTATCGCGTCTCGGACGATATCGGGCTGACGGCGACGCTCGACGTGCTCAAGGCCATGGCCTTCGGCCCGGCGCCCAAGGCGTCGCTGTTCGCGCTCGGCTGCTGCGGGTGGCGCCCCGGACAGCTGGAAAACGAGATCGCCGCCAATGGCTGGCTGACGGTGCCGTTCGACCGGGCGCTGCTGTTCGACGTTCCGGTCGAGGATCGCTATGAGAAGGCGCTGGCGAGCCTGAACATCACCCGCGCCTCGCTCAGCACGGATGCCGGTCACGGCTAGAGCGGCGCACCCACCCCGCTTTATCGTCCCTGTTGGGCCAGCAGCTTGCGCGCCAGTTCCGAGCCAGTCATGGCGGCGCCGAAGGCGAACCCTTGGGCCAGGCGGCAATTGAGCTGGCGCAGGCGTTCGATTTCGTCCAGCGTTTCCACCCCCTCGGCAATCACCATCAGATCGAGATCGCGCGCCAGGGCAACGATGGCCTTGATGATCGGCGTCTGGGTATGGGCGATGCCGGTTTCGGTGCCCAGTTTGACGAAGGGCGCCGGGATCTTGATGGTGTCGAAGGGGAAACGGTGCAGATAGCTCAGCGATGAATGGCCGGTGCCGAAATCGTCGAGCGCCAGCCCAACGCCAAGATTGTGCAGCGCCTCGAGCATATAGGCGGAATGCTCGGGATTGCTCATCACCTGACTCTCGGTGATCTCAAGCTTGAGATGGGCGGCAAGCGCCTTGTCCTGCGCCAGAAGGCTGCGCATGTCCCCAAGGAGGGTTTCCGTCGCCAGTTGGGTGGGCGAGAGGTTGACGGAAATGAAGAAATCTTCGGCGAGGCCGATGCTGGTCATCCAGTCGCGCGCCTGCGTCGCCGCCTGCTCGAAGGCGAGGCGCCCCAGCTTGTCGATCTGCCCCGAGCGCTCGGCGAGCGGGACGAATTCGTCGGGATTGACCGTGCCGCGCGTGGGATGGTTCCAGCGCATCAGCGCCTCCGCCCCGACAATGTGCCCGGTGCCGATATCGGTGACGGGCTGGAACTGCACATGCAGTTCGCCCTCCTTCATCCCCCGCTCCAGATCTTCCTCGCTGGCGCGGTTATAGCTGGAAATGGACCGGGCGGAGGCGCGATAGGCCTCGATACGGTCGCCGCCGAGGCGCTTGGCATAATACATGGCCAATTCGGCATCGCGCAGCACATCGGCGGCGCTGGCCGGATTGCTGTCATAGATGGTGACGCCAATGGAGGCAGAGAGAGTCAGGTCGCGATCGCCGAAATTGAACGGCGCCTTCAAGGCCTTGCGGATCTGCTCGGCGATTTCCGCGATCTTGCCGGCCGCCTGTTCGGAGGCGAGGATAACGGCGAATTGGTCGCCGGCAATGCGCGCCACGGTATCGAGGGGTCTGGTGACGCGGGAAATACGGCGCGACATGGCCAGCAGCACCGAATCGGCGGCGGAATGGCCGATGCGCTCCTCGAGCTGCATGAAACTGTCGATATCGATGAGGAATACCGCCGGCTTGACGCCGCCCGGCAGGCGGGCGCGCTCCAGCGCCCGGTCCAGCCGATCGAGGAAAAGGCGCTTATTGGGCAGGCCGGTGAGGCTGTCATGCACGGCATCGTGCAGCAAACGCTCGCGCGCCGCCCGATCTTCGGTGACGTCCTGCAGGGTGCCGACGATGCGGTTGACCTGACCGTCGCCGCCCAGAACAGGTTTTACCCGCATGCGGAAGGTGCGGTAATTGCCGTCATGGCCAGCGACGCGCATATCGGCGGAAACCTTGCCGCGCCGCAATTCGACCAGCGTGTCGAAGGCGGTGCGGAAGCGGTCGCGGTCATCGGGATGCACGCGGTCGAGCCAGCGCTTGATGGCGCCGCGCAGGGCGCCGCGTTTTTCCCCCAGACGGGTGGAAAGCTCGTCACTGACGGTGACCCGGTCGCGATCGATGTTCCAGTCGAAGACGAAATCGCCCGAGCCGGTCAGCGCCAGGGCGCGGCGCTCGACTTCGCTCAAGGTGCCGATGGAAACCTGTCCTTCGGAGAAGGCGTGCTGCACGGCGGTGAAGCCCAGCAGCATGACGACGAGAACGAGGCCGCCACCAACGGCGGGCTGGGCGACGTCGTTGCTGACCTGGCCGGAGATTACCAGCCAGGCATAGAAGAGCCAGGCGATGAAAATGATCCAGGTGGGTACCAGCAGCACGGCCCGATCATAGCCGCGCAGCGCCAGGAGGAGGATGAGGAAGAAACCCGAGAGCCCGAGCATGGCCAGCACCAGCCGGGCGATGGTTGCGGCGATGGCGGGCTGGAAAAAGGCGAAGGCGAACAGAGCCAGGAACAGTGCCGCCAGGCCAAGCGCCAGATGGATAAAGCGCAGATGCCAGCGGTGCAGGTTGAGATAGATGAATAAAAACCCTGCCAGCGTCGTGGCGATGCCGGCCTCGGCGGCGGCGCGCAGGGGCTGAACCCCGCCGGCGGGAATGCCGAACAGTCGCCCCAGAATGCCGAAATCGATGAGGAGATAGGCCAGCACCGCCCAGGCGAAAGCAGCGGTGGCGGGAAAGACGCCGCGCCCCTTGACCACGAACATGATGGTCAGGAACACCGCCGCCAGCGAGGCGACGCCCAGCACCACGCCGCGAAACAGGGTGAAGGAGTTGACATAGTCGCGATAGGCATTGGGCTGCCAGAGATAGAGCTCGGGCAAGTCGGCCGAGGACAATTCGGCCACGAGGGTCACCGTGGCCCCCGGATCGAGCGTCACCTCGAAGACATCCGCCTCCGGGTCGGTCAGACGAACCGGGCGAATACCGGCTGAGGGGGTTACCGCATTGATGCGCGCATCGCCCAGATCGGGCTGAAACACGCCCGAGCCGGGCAGGCGGAAAAACGGCGCCACCAGCAGGCGCTCGATCTGTTGGTCGCTGTCATTGCGCAGGGCGAAAATGGCAAAGCGGGGATTGGTCCCCTGCTCGTTCGCCAGCACCTCGATACGGCGGATGATTCCATCCGCATCGGGCGCGGTGGATAATTGAACCCGCCCATCGCTGCCGGGCACGACTTCGACAATCTCGGAGAGATTGACCGCATTGACATCTTCGGGGACGGAAATGACCTCGAAACCGCGGGCCGGCGCCATGGCCGACAGAGCGAGGACGAGGAACATTGCGAGAGCAAGCAAATGACGCATCAGGGGCAGCTAATTCCTGCGCAAGGCTTCTTTGTGGCGACTCTCCGCGCCGGAATGGCAGACGGACGCGCCGATTTTTTTAGGACCTCCCTGGGGAGCCCCCCTTGGTAAGGGAGATTGCCGCTTGCGACAAGCGGCGGCACATGTTGCATAGGCGCAACAGTGGACACCTTGCTCAGACGGGCGGCAGGCGGCGTCCCAGTCGCATCATGTCCCAACGCTCGCGCGTCAGGCCCATCAGCACATGATCTTCCCAGCGCCCGTCGATCTGCAGATAGCGCTCGGCAAACCCCTCCTCGACGAAGCCATTCTTTTCCAGAACGCGCCGCGAGGCCATATTGGTAGGCAGAAACGCGGCATGGACGCGGTGCAGGTCGAGCGTTTCAAACACGAAGGGCATCACCATGGAGACGGCCTCGCTCATCAGCCCCTGCCCGGCATAGGACTGCCCCATCCAATAGCCCAGATTGACGAACTGGGCGGCGCGGCGGCGAATATTGGAGAGGGTCATGCCCCCCACCAGCTCCTCGTGATCGCCTCCGGTGAGGAAGAGGAAAAAGGTGTAGTCGGTGCCCTGCTCGGCCTCCTGCCGGGCGCGCTTGACACGCATGGAAAACACCCGGCGCGACAGATCGGCCTCGGTCCAGCGCGGCTCGAACGGCTTGAGAAAGGCATGACTGGCCCGGCGCAGCTCCGCCCAATCCTCATAGTCGCGCATTTGCGGCAGGCGCAGCGCCAGGCGCTTGCCGCGCAGCTCGACCAATGGCGCCGGCGAAGACCAGGGCCAGAGCATGATCAGCGCAGCAGCGTCTCGCCGATGCTTTCGACATCGGCCAGCCCGCCAATCGGGCCGATACCGGCAAGGGTGGGGGTCCCTGCCGTAAAAATCTGTTCGGCGACCTCGCGGACGCGCTGCGCCGTGATGCGGTTGATACGCTCGACCGTTTCCTGCATCGGAATGGTGCGGCCCCAGAGGATCTGCTGGCGCGCCAACTGCCCGGCGCGCGCCGACGGGCTTTCGAGCGACATCAAGAGCCCCGCCCGGATCTGGTTGCGCACCCGCACCACTTCCTCCTCGGAAATGGTTTCGGCCGCGCGGCGCAATTCGTCGAGCACGACCGGGACCAATTCGGACACCTCGTCCTCGCCGGTGGCGGCGGCAACGCCGAAGACGCCGCTATCGGCAAAGGCCCAGTGGAAAGAATAGACCGAATAGCACAGGCCCCGCTTTTCGCGCACTTCCTGGAAGAGGCGCGAGCTCATGCCTCCGCCCAGCACCGAGGCGAGCACCTGGGCGGCGTAGAAGCCATCGGAATTATAGGCCCTGCCCTCGAAGCCGAGCACGATATGGGCCTGTTCGTGGTCCGAGATCAGCCGCTCCTGCCCGCCTTTATATTCAGCGCGCTGGGGGGCCGGAGCACCGTTGGGGGCAAGATCGGCGAAACGCTCCTTGGCGACCTGAACCAGGCCTTCGTGATCGACATTGCCGGCCGCGGCGATGACCATGTGGTCGCCCACATAGTTGCGGCGCATATATTTGCGCACCATTTCGGGGGAGAAATCGCGCACCGAATCGACCGTGCCCAATATGGTCCGCCCGATCGGCTGGGACGGATAGGCCGCTTCCTGAAACAGATCGAAGACGTGATCGTCCGGATTGTCGCGCGCCGCGCCGATCTCCTGGACGATGACCTGCTTTTCGCGGGTCATCTCATCCTCATCGAAGGTCGAATTCTGCAAGATATCGGCCAGAATATCGGCGGCCAGCGCCACATCGTCCTTGAGCACGCGGGCGAAATAGCCGGTGTGCTCGATGGAGGTGGCCGCGTTGAGGTCGCCGCCGACATTTTCGATCGATTCGGCGATCTGCAGCGCCGTGCGGGTCTTGGTGCCCTTGAAGGCCATATGTTCGAGCAAATGGGACAGGCCATGCTCGGCCTTGCGCTCGGAGCGCGCCCCCGCCTTTACCCAGACGCCGAGCGAGGCGCTTTCCAGATGCGGCATGTTGTCGGTCAACACGACCATGCCGTTGTCGAGGGTCGTTGATTGTACGCTCACGCTCGTCCTCCTGAGTCGACGGCCCACACGAACCGCCGCTCCCGTCATGTATCAGGCCGCGCGGGTCCGCGACGCGATGAAATCTTCCAGAATGCGCTGGTCATTGGCCAGAACGCTGACCCGTTCGGGCCGTTGATAGAGGTCGCCCAGCCAGGCAGGCAGACCCGGCTCGATGCCGGAAGCCGCCTGGACGGCGGCAGGGAATTTGGCCGGATGCGCTGTTGCCAGGGTGATCATCGGCACCCCGTCCCGGGGCAGGTCGCGCGCCACGGCCACGCCGACCGCCGTATGCGGATCGAGCAGATAGGCCGAACGGCTCCAGGTCTGGGCAATGGTCGCGCTGGTCCGCGCTTCGTCCGTGGTGCCGGCGGCAAATTCGCGACGAATGGCGGTGATCGCGTTTTCCGGCAAATCGAAGCCGCGCGACTGCTTGAGCCCCGCCATCATGCGCGAGACGGCACCGGCATCACGCCCGGCTGCTTCGAACAAGAGGCGCTCGAAATTGGACGAGATCTGAATATCCATCGAGGGGCTGATGGTGGGCGCGACGCCCGCCATCTCGTAGCGACCGGTGTCGAGCGTGCGGCGCAAGATGTCGTTGGCATTGGTGGCGATCACCAGCCTGTCGATCGGCAGGCCCATGCGCTTGGCGCAATAGCCGGCGAAGATGTCGCCGAAATTTCCGGTCGGCACGGTGAAGCTGACCGGGCGATGCGGGGCGCCCAACGACACCGCTGCGGTGAAGTAATAGACGATCTGTGCGACGATGCGGCCCCAATTGATCGAATTGACGCCGGAAAGCCGGACGCGGTCGCGGAAGGCGTGATGATTGAACATCGCCTTCACCGCGTCCTGGCAATCGTCGAACGTACCTTCGAGCGCGATATTATGCACATTGGCGTCGAGGACCGTGGTCATCTGCCGGCGCTGCACCTCGGAGGTGCGGCCCTGCGGGTGCAGGATGAAAATATCGGTGGTGTCACGGCCGCGGAACGCCTCGATGGCGGCCGAACCGGTATCGCCCGAGGTTGCCCCGACAATGGTGGCGCGCAGGCCGCGCTCGGTCAGGATATGGTCCATGACGCGGCTGAGGAACTGCATCGCCACGTCCTTGAAGGCCAAGGTCGGCCCGTGGAACAGCTCGAGGACGAAATGGCCCGGCTCCAGCTCCAGCAGCGGGGTGACCGAGGGATGCCGGAAGGTGGCATAGGCCTCATCGATGATGCGGCGCAGCACCGGGGCGGGGATTTCCCCTTCGGTGAAGCGCGAGATGATCGCATAGGCGACATCGGCATAAGGTTTTCCGGCAAATCCGGCAATTTCCGCCGGCGTCAGCTGTGGCCAGGAGGCGGGAACGTAAAGGCCGCCATCGGAGGCAAGACCGGCCAGAACTGCGTCGGAGAAACCAAGCGCCGGCGCCTGGCCGCGCGTCGAAACAAACTGCATCGGGAGGGAAAGCCCTTTTAGAATTGGTGCAACCTAGTCAAAGCGGCGGGAAGCCGCAAGGTTTTGCGCATCATGGCCGCGTCGCCGGTCTCTGCTGGCGCCACAGCCAGAAGCCGAGCATGACCACGGCGACGATGGCAAAGCCATACCAGGTCAACGCATAGCCGAAGTGATTATTGGGGAAGCTGATCACCGTTTCCCCGCCCTGGGGCAGGTCGCCGGCAGCGCCAGCCGGCAGATCGACATAGAAGGGCGCGAAGGGCGCGAGAGCGGGATCAACCATATTGGCCAGCCGCTCGGGATCGCGCACCCACTCGATCCGGTCGGACATATTGGGGTCCGGGGTCATGAAGCCGGCTGTCTCGGGCGCTCGGAACAGGCCGGCAATGGTGACCGTGCCCGCATCGTCGCCATGGAGATCGCCCATGATGGCGGCCTCCTGATACTGGCTCGGCACGAAACCGCGATTGACGAAGACCGTGCCGCCCTCAGCCAGGGCGAAAGGCGTCACCACCCAATAGCCGGGGCCCGAATAGGGCCCCCTGGCGTCGGCGAGGCTGGTGAAGACGGTTACGGTCTGGGTGTAACGAAAGGCGCCGGTCAGGGTCACGGGCTGGAACAGATAGTCTTCCGGATCGAGGCCGGACCACAGCTCGGGAGCGGGAACAGGCACCGGGGCAGCATCGAGCCGCGCATCGACGGCGGCAATCAACGCCTCTTTCTCGGCCAGGCGCTGCATCTGCCAGGAGCCGAGAAACACGCAGACCGCCGCCAGGGCGAGCATGAGGACGGCGAACACACCATCGCTCCAGCGCAGGCGGCGCGTCTTTTGCGGGCTCATTGGTGTCCCTCATGGGCGTCGTGGCGATGCTGAAGATTGACCAAGACGCCCTTGAAGGGAGGCAAGAGCGCCAGGCACAACACAAGCGTGACCGGTATCCAGATCATCAGATGCAGCCAGGGCGGCATGGCGAAGGCAGCCCCGAAAATCAACGCCAGGAGAACGACGAGGGGAGCCACGAGGAAGATGACGAACACCGCCGGCCCGTCGCCGCTATCGGCGAAACCATAATCCAGCCCGCATCGCGGGCAGCTTTGGCCCAGCTGCAAATAGCCGGTGAACAGACCCCCCTGGCCGCAGCGGGGACAACGGCAGGCGAGACCGGAGAGAATCGGACTGGGCTGCGGCATGGGTGGATCTCCAAAGAAAAAGGGGCGCAGCCAATGCCGCGCCCCGATTTTTCTCTTGCCAGGGGGCTAGTGGTTCAACGCCACACCCCAGGCGCCCCAGACATAGATCGAGGCGAACAGGAACAGCCACACCACGTCAACGAAGTGCCAGTACCAGGCGGCGAATTCGAAGCCCAGGTGACGCTCCGGCGTAAAGTCGCCGCGCTCGGCACGAATAAGGCAGACCGCGAGGAAAATGGTGCCGACCAGAACGTGGAAGCCGTGCAGGCCGGTGGCCATGACGAAAGTTGCGCCATACATGTTGCCGGTGAAGGAGAAGCCGGCATGGCTGTATTCGAGCGCCTGCACGAAGGAGAACAGCACGCCCAGACCAACGGTCAGCGCCAGACCCCAGCGCAGGCCCTGACGGTCATTTTCCAGCAGGGCATGGTGCGCCCAGGTCACGGTGGTGCCCGAGGTGAGCAGGATCAGCGTGTTGAACAGCGGCAGGTGGAAAGGATCGAAGACCTCGACGCCGGTCGGGGGCCAATGACCGCCAGTGGCGGCGACGCGAGCATATTGCTCGATGTCGTCGAGGCGGAAGAAGCCGTCGAAATAGGCCCAGAAGAAGGCTGCGAACAGCATGACTTCCGAACCGATGAACAGGATCATGCCATAGCGATGGTGCATCTGCACCACGGGGGTGTGATCGACACCATTATTGGCTTCCCGCACCACGTCGCTCCACCACGCATACATGGTGTAGAGTACGCCGGCAAAACCGATGGCGAAGACCCACGGCGTCCAGTGGTGCATCCAGAACACGATGCCAATCATCATGATCAGCACGGCGGCCGACATGACAAAGGGCCACGGGCTCGGCTCTACCATATGGTAGTCATGGTTCTTCTCAATAGCGGCCATGTTCAGCTTCCCTCATTGTCTGAAGCGTAGAAAGTGTAAGAGAGGGTGATCTCTCTGATCGTGTGGAGTTCTGGATTGTCATCGAGATCGGGGTCGACGAAGAACACGATCGGCATTTCGACCGTTTCCCCCGGCTGCAGCGTCTGCTCGGTGAAGCAGAAGCATTCGATCTTGTTGAAATAGACGCCCGCGCTTTCGGGGGTGACGTTGAAGATCGCCTGCCCGGTCACCGGTTTATCGGAGAGGTTGGTGGCGATGTAATTTACGCTGTCGACGCGGCCGATCTGGTCGGTGACGGGCGCGGCGGCGGTCACTTTCCAGGGCAGAGCGCGCTCGACATTAACGTCGAACCGCACCTTCATCTCGCGCGCGATCACACCCTTGGGATTGTCGGCAGCGACCTGGGTGGTGCCGCCATAGCCGGTAACCTGGCAGAACAGCTGATAAAGCGGCACGGCGGCAAATGCCACGCCGACCATGCTCGCTGCCAGTATCAAAAGCGTGGCACCGGTGCGCCGATTGCGGTTCTGCGCGGGTGAGTGCAGGCTAGCGTCCGTCACCTAGAGCCCCCTTTCGAACAGGGCCGGCCCCATCTTGACGATGGTCAGCACGTAGAAGGTGACGGCGAAGAGGCAGAGGGCGATCGCCAGGGCGACCGAGCGACCGCGGCGCAGGCGCGCCCGATTGGCATCGGGCTGGGCGGCCGTTTCGGCTGGCAATTGTTCAACATGGCTGGCCATTATCACAACACTCCGAGGCTGGTGGCGACGTGATCCGTCAGCAAGGCGAGGAACAGCACGAAGAGATAGCTCAGCGAATAGGTGAACAGGCTCCGCGCCGCCTTGCGCATGACGATCCCGGCAGGTGCGCGCCAGAGGCGGACCGCGAGATAGACGAAACTGACCCCGGTGACGAGCGCGACGGCCCCGTAAAGCCAGCCGGAAAAGCCCAGCCAGACCGGCAGCATCGACGAGAGGGCCAGAATGACGGCATAGGCCAGAATCTGGCGCTTGGTCGAGGCTTCACCGGCCACATTGGGCATCATCGGCACACCGGCCGCACCGTAATCGCCCTGCTTGTAGAGTGCCAGCGCCCAGAAATGGGGAGGCGTCCACAAAAAGACGATGAGGAAGAGCACGAAGCTCTCGATGGTTATGGTGCCGGTCACCGCAGCCCAGCCGATCATCGGCGGGAAGGCGCCAGCCGCGCCACCGATGACGATGTTCTGCGGCGTCGAGCGCTTGAGCCACATCGTATAGACGACGGCATAGAAGAAAATCGTGAAGGCAAGGAAACCGCCGGCCACCCAATTGGTGGCAAGGCCCAGCAGCGTCACCGAAAAGACCGACAGCACCAGACCAAAGGCGAGCGCCTCGCCCGGCGTGACGCGCCCGGCTGGAATGGGCCGATTGATCGTGCGGCTCATGATGGCGTCGATATCGGCATCATACCACATATTGAGCGCGCCCGAGGCGCCCCCGCCAATGGCGATGCAGACAATGGCGATGAAGCCGACCACCGGGTTGATACCGCCCGGCGCGACGAGCATGCCGACCAGCGCCGTGAAGACCACCAGCGACATCACACGGGGTTTGAGAAGCGCCAGGTAGTCCTCTACCCGTGCTTCGCCCATCATGGGCATGCCCTTGCTGTTGTCGATATAGGTCACTGCACTTTCCTTGTTGGTGCGGATCGCACCGAAGCGCGATCCGCAGAATGAAGTCCCGGAGCTCCGGATCAATGCGCCTTAGACGAGTCGATCTGAGGCAGGGTCGAGAACTGGTGGAACGGCGGCGGGCTGGACAGGGTCCATTCGAGCGTCGTCGCACCGTCGCCCCAGGGATTGTCACCGGCCGGGCGCTTCTTCCGGCTGGCTTCCCAGGTGGCGTAGAAGAAGATGATCATGGCCACGAAAGTCACATAGTAACCGACCGAGGACACCCGGTTCCACAGGGTGAAGGCATCCGGATAGTCGATGTAACGGCGCGGCATGCCGGCGAGGCCGAGGAAGTGCTGCGGGAAGAAGATCAGGTTCACGCCGACGAACATGGTCCAGAAGTGCAGCTGGCCCAGGAATTCGGAATACATATAGCCGAACATCTTGGGGTACCAGTAGTACCAGCCGGCAAACAGCGAGAACACGGCACCCAGGGACAGCACGTAGTGGAAGTGCGCCACGACGTAATAGGTGTCGTGCAGGGCGCGGTCGGCGCCGGCAT
>JAHCJW010000078.1 GCA_026126125.1 Devosia sp. | reverse complement strand
GGAAGCGAGGCGAAAGCGGCGGGCGCGGTCGTGGCGCAGCACGAACTGCGCATTGGCCGCGCAGAGAACGCACTCAGCATCGAACACGATGATCGGTCCCGTCCTGTCGTTCAGCTCCATGTCATCAATCCGATAAGGCATCCGCGAGTAAACACCGGGGTAGAGCAATTCCCCGATTCGAAGAAACGACGGAATGCAGTAGGATGCGACAACTTTCCGTGAGAGGAGATTCGATGCCGAACCTGACCCGCATTGCCAATGCAGATCTTTCGATAGACGTCTCCTCGCTCGGCGCCGAAATGCAGTCGATCACCACGCGGAACGGAAAGGCGTGGCTCTGGAACGGCGACGCCGCCTTCTGGACCGGGCGCTCGCCGGTGCTCTTTCCCATCGTCGGCAAGGCGCCCGACGATACGCTCGCGATCGACGGCACCAGCTATCCCATGGCCCAGCACGGCTTTGCGCGGCGGCGGGAGTTTTCGCTGGAAGCGGCAACGCCGACGGCCTGCCGATACGCACTCGAAGCCTGCGGCGAGACCTCCGTCGTCTATCCCTTCGACTTCAAGCTCTCCGTCGAGCACAGCCTTGACGGCTGCACTCTGACCGTCGCCAGCGAGGTGGAAAACCGTGGCGACAAACCCATGCCCTTCGGCTTCGGCTATCACCCCGCCTTTCTCTGGCCGCTGCCAGGCGGAGAGGGTAAACCGCATACGGTGACGCTCGGCAACGGCGCGGAGCCGAAGCGCCAGCCGCTGGAAAAGGGCCTGCTGTCGACCGGCCGCACACCCTCTCCCTTCGAAAAAGGCCGGCTGGTTCTGGCCGGGGACCAGTTCCTCGACGATGCGATGGTCTTTCCCGAAGGCGCGGGGGACCGCCTCACCTACGCCGCCGAGGGCGGGCCGGCGCTCGAATTCCGCTTCGAGAACCTGCCGAACCTCGCGCTCTGGACGAAGCCCGGCGCGCCCTTCCTGTGCATCGAGCCCTGGCACGGCACGGCGGCGGAATATGGCGGCTCGCGCGAATTGAAGGACCGGCCGTTCACGACGCTGCTTGCGCCCGGCGATAGCCGGCGCTTCGCCTTCTCCGTCACCTTTCCCGGCTAAGCGCCCTTCCTCTTTCCGGCCACATCGCTAGAGTCTCGAAAAAGGATTCGGAGACTTCGCCATGGCCGACTTGGAACGCTACATCGATCAGGGAACCGGCCGCGAGCCTGCCGATATCGTGCTCAAGGGCGGGCAGTTCTTCGATCTGGTGACGGGTGAACTCGTCGCCTCCGACATCGCTATATCGGGCGAGCGCATCGTCGGCACCTGCGGCCCGTACAAGGGCCGCACCGAGATCGACATAACCGGCCGCATCGTCGTGCCGGGTTTCATCGATACGCATCTGCACATCGAATCCTCGCTGGTCACGCCGCATGAATTCGACCGTTGCGTTTTGCCCTACGGCGTGACGACGGTCATTTGCGATCCGCACGAAATCGCCAATGTGCTCGGCACGGAAGGCATCCAGTTTTTCCTCGACAGCGCGCTGGAAACGATCATGGATATCCGCGTGCAGCTCTCCAGCTGCGTGCCGGCGACGCATCTGGAAACATCGGGCGCCGACCTGCCGATCGAGCGACTTCTGCCCTTCCGCCATCATCCCAAGGTCATCGGCCTTGCCGAATTCATGAATTTCCCCGGCGTCATCCACAAGGATCCCGTCTGTCTCGCCAAGCTGGAGGCGTTCCAGGGCGGCCATATCGACGGGCATGCGCCGCTCTTGTCAGGCAACGACCTCAACGGCTATCTCTCGGCCGGCATCCGCACCGAACACGAATGCACCACAGCCGAGGAGGCGCTGGAGAAGATCCGCAAGGGCATGCATATCCTCGTGCGCGAGGGCTCGGTCTCCAAGGACCTGCATGCCCTCATGCCCATCCTCACCGAGCGCCTGTCGCCGTTCATCGCGCTCTGCACGGATGACCGCAACCCGCTCGATATCGCCGAGGAAGGGCATCTGGACAGCTCCATTCGCCGGCTGATCGCCATGGGCCGGCCGCTGCACCACGTCTATCGCGCCGCCAGCCATTCGGCCGCGCGGATTTTCGGGCTCAAGGATCGCGGCCTTCTCGCGCCCGGCTGTCGCGCCGACCTCGCCATCCTCGACAGTCTCGAAGACTGCCGGGTGTCGGACGTCATCGCGGCCGGCCGGCGGGTGACGCCGGAACTGTTCGAGACGCGCGGCACGGTCGCGCCGGTCGGGCTCGGATCGGTCAAGGCCAGGCCGCTCACCGCCGAAGCCTTCGTCACCGAGCCCAAGCCGGGGCAGAACCGCGTGCCGGTGATCGGCGTGCGGCCGGGGCTGATCCTGACCTTCCGCGAGGAGGCGGCGCTCGCCGTGACAGAGAAGGGCTTGCAGCCCGATCTCGATGCCGATGTCATCAAGGTCGCGGTGATCGAGCGGCATGGCAAGAACGGCAATATCGGTCGCAGCTTCGTCACGGGTTTCGGCCTCAAGCGCGGCGCCATCGCCTCCTCGGTCGGGCATGACAGCCACAATATCACCGTGGTCGGCGCCACCGACGAGGATATGGCGACGGCGGTCAACCGCTTGATCGAACTGGGCGGCGGTTTCGTCGTCGCCGATGGCGGCAAGGTCACCGCCGAGTTGGCGCTGCCCATCGCCGGGCTGATGAGCCTCAAGACCTTTGAAGAGGTGGCCGACGATCTCCACCACCTGCGCGATGCGGCCAAAGCCCTCGATTGTGTCTTGCCCGAACCTTTCCTCCAGGTCGCCTTCCTCGCCCTGCCGGTCATTCCCCATCTCAAGATGACCGACCGTGGCCTGTTCGACGTCGACAAATTCGATTTCGTGAGCTGACGATGAGCCTGTCCTCGCTCTATCTGGCCTGGGTGGAAGACCTGCCGCCGCGCCTCAACGGGGTGAAGAAGACGCGCGGCATTGCTCTCACCATGGATGACGGCATCATCCTCAAGACCGACCATTACGCCCCAACGGCCGAAGGCCCGCATCCGACCATATTGATGCGCCTGCCCTATGGCCGGCGCGGCTTCGGCCCCATCGCCGAAGCCTATGCCGAGCGCGGTTTCCACGTCATCGTGCAGGCCTGCCGCGGCACCGAACGCTCGGGCGGCGAATTCGACCCCTTCGCCAATGAACGCGCCGATGGCCTCGCCACCCTGCGCTGGATCAAGGCGCAGGACTGGTTCGACGGGCGCATCGGGCTGACCGGTCCGAGCTATCTGGGCTATGCGCAATGGGCCATCAGCGACGCCCTGCCCCCGGTCGCGGCCATGGCCACCAAGGTCACCACCTCCAATTTCCGCCCCGTGGTTTTCCCGGCCGGCGCCTTCCACCTCAATCTGTGGCTCTCCTGGGTGCAGGTGATCGAGGGGCTGCGTAAGGCGCCGCTCTCCACCGCCGCCCGCATGTTTTCCGGCGATATCGAGCGCCGCACCGAACGCGCCGCCGCCGTCCTGCCGCTGATCGACGCCGACAAGGCGGCGGTCGGTCACCGCATCGGCTTCTGGCGATATTGGTTCGAACACGCCATCGGCAATGACGACTTCTGGGCCGAACTCGACCACAGCCATCGCCTCTCGACCAGCACGCCGCCGGTGCATTTCATCTCCGGCTGGTACGACTTCATGCTCGATCCGCTCCTCGCCGATTATCAGCGGCTGGTCGAATTGGGGCACACGCCCTACCTCACCATCGGCACCTGGTTCCACATCGCCGAGGAGTTGCAGCGCGACAATCTGCGCGAGACCATTGTGTGGATGCGGGCCAAGCTGATGGGCGACAGCACCGGCCTGCGCCAGCGTCCCGTGCGCATCCATATTTCCGGCCGCGAGGAATGGCACGAATTCGAACGCTATCCACCCGCCCCGCACTCGCCGCTGACGCTTCATCTTGGCGCCGAGAGACGGCTGAATACCAGGCAGGCCAAGGGCGGAAGCGATGGCTATCGCTATGATCCGGCCGATCCTACGCCCAATCTCGGGGGCGCCATCTTTGCCTTTACCGGCGCCGGCGCCGTGGACAATGCGCCGCTTGAAAGCCGTGGCGACGTGCTGACCTATACCGGGCCGGTGCTGACCCGCGACGTTACCGTCATCGGTCAAGGTCAGGTACGGCTGCACGCGCGGGCCGAGCGCCCGCATGTCGATTTCTTCGTCCGGCTCTGCGATATCGGCACCGACGGCGTGTCGAGAAATATCTGCGATGGCTTTGTCCGCATTACGCCCGAAACGCCTCGCGAAGCCGACGGGTCGTGGCGCCTCTCCATCCCGCTTCACGCCACCGCCCACAGCTTTCGCCCCGGCCATCGGCTGCGCCTCATCATCGCCTCCGGCGCCCATCCGCGCTATGCGCGCAATCCGGGCACCGGCGAACCCATCGACACGGCGACGATCCTGGTCAGCAATGGCGTGGAGGTGCTCCATGCAGGCACCGCCATGACCCTGCCGACCCATCAAATATTATGACACTGATGATCATTTTTTGATAACTTGGAGCATGTCTCCCGAAAGGGGGAACCGGTTTCGGGAAACATGCGCAAAAGACAAGAGCGGAAGCGACTGAAGCTGATCTGAAAGAAACGCGACGCGCCTAAGTTCGCTTGTGAAGGCTCAGCGGCGAGCAGCCGCTTTCCGGTGCATCGCCCCCAATCGCGCAGGCTTATAAAAATGTCCGCAACCTCTCTTTTGCAGCCGACCGACGCCGAAGCGCTGCGCCTCGCCAAGACGCTGCTTCGCTCCGCCCGTCATGGCGCCCTCGCCACCCTCACCCCCCAAACCGGCGCGCCACAGGTGACCCGTGTCGGCGTCTCGACCGATTTCGACGGCGCCCCGGTGCTGCTGATTTCCGGGCTCGCCGCGCATTTCCCGGCGCTGGCCGCCGATCCGCGCTGCTCGCTGCTGCTGGGCGAAACCGGCAAGGGCGACCCGATGGCCCATGCACGCATCACCATCACCGCCAATGCCCGCATTCTCGAGCCTGACGATGCCAATACGCCGCGTATCTCGGCGCGCTATCTCGCCCATAATCCCAAGGCCAAGCTCTATGCGGGCCTGGGCGATTTCCGCTTCGTGCGGCTCGACCCTGTCGCCGCCAGCCTTAATGGCGGTTTCGGCAGGGCCTATGCGCTGGCCGGCGCCGACCTGCTCTCCAGTGCCGATCCGGCCCTCGCCGCCGCCGAAGGCCACGCGCTCGAGCACATGAACCAAGACCATGCCGATGCGGTGGATATCTATGCCCGCTATTACGCCAAGGCGCCGGGTGGCAAATGGGTGCTCACCGGCATCGACGCCGAAGGCATCGACATCGCCGATGGTGACGATGTGCGGCGCATCTTCTTCGACAAGACCCTCAGTGTGCCGCAGGACATGCATATGACCCTGGTGCAGATGGCCCGGACGGCGCGCGGGGCGTTGATGGCGGTTTGAGGGGGTTCTCCTCCCCCTCCCTGCCCTATCTTGCGTCGCGGGCCTTGACCTTGCGGCGGGCGGCGTGGAGCAGGGGTTCGGTGTAGCCGCTGGGCTGGTCGGCGCCCTTGAGCGCCAGATCGAGCGCCGCCTGGAAAGCCACCGACTGGTAGTTTTCCGCCATGGGGCGATAGATCGGATTGCCCTGGTTCTGCTGGTCGACGACCACCGCCATGCGCTCGAACACCGAGGTAACCTCGTCGCGGCTGACCAGGCCATGGCGCAGCCAATTGGCCACCGCCTGGCTGGAAATCCGGCAGGTGGCGCGGTCTTCCATCAGGCCGACATTGTTGATGTCGGGCACTTTCGAGCAGCCGACGCCCTGCTGCACCCAGCGCACCACATAGCCCAAAATCCCCTGGGCGTTGTTTTCCAGCTCGCGGGTGATTTCCTCCCGGCTCAGCGAATAGGGCACCTGCACGGGCATGGAGAAAAGCTCGCCGAGCGAGGGCACCGCCTGATTGTGACGACGCTGCTGGGCTTCGAACACATCGACCTGATGATAATGCAGCGCGTGCAGGGTCGCCGCGGTTGGCGAAGGCACCCAGGCGGTGTTGGCCCCGGAATTGGGATGGCCGACCTTGGCCTCCATCATCGCCGCCATATCGTCGGGGCGAGCCCACATGCCCTTGCCGATCTGCGCCTTGCCCGAGAACCCGCAGGCCAGCCCGATCAGCACATTGCGGTCTTCGTAGGAGGCGATCCAGCGCTCGGACTTGATCTCGTCCTTGCGCAACACGGCGCCGGCTTCCATCGAGGTGTGAATCTCGTCGCCGGTGCGGTCGAGGAAACCGGTATTGATGAAGAAGACGCGCTGACGCGCCTCGTAAATGGCGGCCTTGAGATTGGCCGAGGTCCGGCGCTCCTCATCCATGATGCCGATCTTGATCGTGTTGGGCACGAGGCCCAGCATGGTTTCGACCGAAGCGAAGATGGCGCAGGCGAAGGCCACTTCCTCGGGACCGTGCATCTTGGGCTTGACCACATAGATGGCGCCGGTGCGCGAATTGTTGCCCTTGTCGTGCAGAGCGCAGAGCGCGGTCACCGCTGCGTCCATCAGCCCTTCGCCGATGGGCTTGCCATCGAGCAGCACCGCGTCGGTGGTCATGAGATGGCCGACATTGCGCACCAGCAGCAAGGAGCGCCCCTTGAGCACCAGCTCCCTGCCCTGGACATCCTTATAAACCCGGTCGGGGTTGAGCTTGCGGGTGACCTGCTTGCCGCCCTTCTCGAAACTGTCTTCGAGATCGCCCTGCATCAGCCCGAGCCAGTTGCGATAGACGCCGACCTTGTCCTCGGCATCGACGGCGGCGACGGAATCCTCGCAGTCCTGAATGGTGGTCAGCGCTGCTTCGACGATGACATCGGAGAGGCCGGCCGCATGGGCGGCACCGATCGGCGTCTCCGGCGCGATGACCAGCACCACATGCAGGCCATTATGCTTGAGGACGATTTCGCCGGCTTTTTCCGTGCCGCCATAACCGACGAAAGCCTCCGGGTCGCGCAGACCGGTGCGGCCGATAGCGGTATCGACCACGAAAATCCGCGTCTCGCCTTCCTTGATGACGTGGTAGCCCGTGGCATCCTTATGGCTGCCGCCGGCGAGCGGGAAACTGGCATCGAGGAAATCGGCGGCTCGCGCCACGACCGCGGCGGCACGCTTTTCGTTAAAGCCCTTGCCGGGCGCCAGATCGCCGTCGCGAGCAATGACATCGGTGCCGTAGAGCGCATCGTAAAGACTGCCCCAGCGGGCATTGGCGGCGTTGAGCGCATAGCGGGCATTGGAGACCGGAACCACCAGTTGCGGGCCGCAAATGCTGGATATTTCCGGGTCGAGATTTTCTGTCTCGATGGTAAAATCACCGGGCTCGGCAACGAGATAGCCGATTTCGCGCAGAAATGCCTCATAGGCTTGCGGGTTTTTCGCCACCGATCCGTTGGCGTGGTGCCAGTCGTCGATCCGGCCCTGAATATCGTCGCGCTTGGCCAGAAGGCGAGCATTGGTGGGCACATGCGCTTTTGCCAGCGCCGCAAGCCCGTCCCAGAACTGCTCGGACGAAATCGGCAACCCGGCCAGCGCTTCTTTGTCGACGAAATCCGCCAGCAATGGATGCACGGAAAGACCGGATTTCGTCACATAGTCGCTCATGCCAGACGTCCCTTGGATAACAGCATGACGACAGCTTTAGGCCATCACGGCAAGCGTCACAAGCCGCCTAAAGTGGACTTCGCCCTTGCACCGGACACATAGACCTCGGCGATGGCGCGGTCGTCTCCCACGGTCTGGAGCAGAAACAATTCCTCGATCAGCGTTTCGGCCGTGGCCATGCGCATCCGCATGACCGGGGTGGCGCGCGCATCGAGAACCACGAGATCGGCATCCCGGCCCGGCGCGATGCTGCCGATGCGCCCGGCAAGACCCAGCGCCTCGGCATTGCCGAGCGTCGCCATGTGGAACGAGGCCAAAGGATCGAACCGCTGGCCGCGCAATTGCTGCACCTTGAACCCCTCGTCCATGGTGCGCAGCATCGAAAAGCTGGTGCCGGCGCCGATATCGGTGGCCAGCCCTAGACGCACGCCTGCCTTGGCGAGGCGCTCGCGATCGAAAAGGCCGGAGCCGAGGAACAGATTGGAGGTCGGGCAGAACACCGCCACCGCGCCGGTTTCGGCCAGAACCGCGGTTTCGCGGTGATTGAGATGGATGCAATGGCCGAGCAGGGTTTTCGGGCCGAGCAGACCATAGTCCTCATAGATGCCGGTATAGTCGGGCGCGTTGGGATAGAGCTCCATGGAAAACGCGATTTCCGCGTCGTTTTCCCCCAGATGGGTTTGCACGTAACATTCGGGATGCTCGGCCACGAGGGCGCGCGACATCTCCAGCTGTTCGGGCGTCGAGGTAATGGCGAAACGCGGCGAGATGGCGTAATGCGCCCGGCCGCGCCCATGCCAGCGCGCGATCAGCGCCTTGGTGTCGTCATAGCCGGACTGGGCCGTGTCGAGCAGATGCGCAGGCGCGTTGCGATCCATCATCACCTTGCCGCCAACCATCAGCATGTTGCGGCGTTCCGCCTCGGCGAAGAAGGCATCGACCGAACGCGGATGGCTCGAGCAATAGGCGACGGCGGTAGTGGTGCCGTGGCGGATGAGATTGTCGAAAAAATCCGCCGCCACCGCCTCGGCATGGCCCTGCTGGGAAAATTTCTGTTCCTCGACGAAGGTATAGCTGTTGAGCCATTCGAGGAGCGAACCGGCATAGGAGGCCATCATCTGGCTCTGCACATAATGCAGGTGCAGATCGATGAAGCCGGGCACGATCAGATGGGGCCGGTGGTCGATGATCGTGGCATCGGCAAGATCGGCCGAGGCAAAATCGCCGACCGAGACGATGCGACCGCCTTCGATGGCTACCGCGCCGTCTTCAAGATAGACATAGCTGTCTCTATCGTCCAAGTCCTGGGGCGCGCGTAAGAAGCTGAACACCCGCCCGCGAAGGACAGTTCTGCTCACGAGCCGGTCCCTTCGCGGAACCATTCGACCAGCAGCGCCCGCTCCTCAAGGGTCATTTCGGTCATATTGCCGGGCGGCATGGCATGGGCAAAACCGGCCTGCATGACGATCTCGCGCGCGTGATTGGCAATGGCGATGTCATTGTCGAGAATGACGTTCTTGGGCGCCTGATAGACCCCCTCCCACACCGGCTCGGCCGTGTGGCACATGGCGCAGCGGGTCTGTACCGCAAGGCTGGCGGCAGGAAAATGGCTGACCGCCATGAAGCGCTCGCCGGTCGCCGAGGCCAGGCTCGGCGTATCGAGGCCAGGCAGTTTCGGTGCGCTGGAGAGCCAGGCGATGGTAAGGAACAGAATGACCGCGACGGCCCATGTCCAGTGCGGATTGCCCTTCCTGGCGTGGCGGGTGTTGAAATAATGGCGGATGACCACACCGACGAGGAAGATCAGCGAGGCGATGATCCAGTTCCACTGCGTGGCGAAGGCCAGCGGATAGTGGGACGAGAGCATGAAGAAGATCACCGGCAGCGTCAGGTAATTGTTGTGCAGGCTGCGCTGCTTGGCGATCTTGCCATATTTGGCATCGGGCACCCGGCCCGCCTTGAGATCGCCCACCACGATCTTCTGGTTGGGAATGATAACCATCGCCACATTGGCGGTCATGATGGTGGCGGTGAAGGCGCCCATATGCAGCATGGCCGCGCGCCCGGTGAACAGCTGCGTATAACCCCAGCTCATCGCCACCAGAATGGCGAACAGCACCAGCATCAGGCCGGTGGTCGACTGGCCGATCGGCGATTTGCAGAGGGTGTCATAAAGCAGCCAGCCCAGGACGATCGACCCGGCCGATAACAGGATCGCCACCCAGCTGGGAACGTCGAGCACATTGCGATCGACGAGGAAAAGGTCGGCACTCACATAATAGAGCAGGGCCAGCAACATCACGCCCGATAGCCAGGTCGCGTAGCTTTCCCATTTGAACCAGGTCAGGTGCTCGGGCAGGAATTCGGGCGCCACCAGATATTTCTGGATGTGATAGAAGCCCCCGCCATGCACCTGCCATTCCTCGCCATGGGCGAGCGGTGGCAGGCTCGGCGTCTTGCGCAGGCCCAGATCCAGCGCGATGAAATAGAACGACGAGCCAATCCAGGCGATGGCGGTGACCACGTGCAGCCAACGCACCGCAAACATCAGCCACTCATAAAAAATCGCCAGATCGCCCATGCTCTTCTCCCTTAACCACCTGCCGCGCCGAAGCGGCGGGTCGGGCGGCTGCGCCCGACCGAGGGCGGGGGCTTCTTACCCCCACCGAACTCCCCCGAGGGGAGGCATATATCGACTGTATCCCGGTTCTGGCGAGCCACCGAAAGGCTCCTCCCCCTTTTCAGGGGGAGGATGGGTGCAAGATCGGCCAGCGCCGATACGAGAAGGACTTAAGCCTTCACGCCTTCGACATACCAGTCCATGGCCCACAGGCCGGCGTCGTCAACGATCTGGCCGGCAGGCACGCGTTCGGTGCCGGCATTGTCGAGGATCGGGCCGGTGAAGGGGTTGAGCGAGCCATCGGCGATGCCGAGCTTGACCGCCTCGGCGGCAGCGACGACATCGGCCGGGATCTTCTCGTTATAGGCGCCGATGACCACTTCGCCGGCGGCAATGCCGGGCCAGCTGTCATCCGACACCCAGGTGCCGGCCTGCACGTCCTTGACCACCTGGATATAATGGGGGGCCCAGACGTCGATGATGGCGGAGAGGTGCGACTTGGGCGCGAACGCGCTCATGTCGGCGCCCTGGCCGAAACCACCGATGATGCCGCGCTCTTCGGCAACCTGCAGGGCAGCCGGACCGTCGGTGTGCTGCACGAGGATATCGGCGCCCTGATCGATCAGCGCGCGAGCCGCGTCGGCTTCCTTGGCCGGATCGTGCCAGCTCGAGAGCCAGACGACATTGACGGTGATCTCGGGGTTGATCTTGCGGGCCGCCAGGGTGAAGGCATTGATGCCCATCACCACTTCGGGGATCGGGAAGGAACCGATATAGCCGATATTGTTGGTCTGGCTCAGATGGCCGGCCAGCGTGCCCATGACGGCGCGACCTTCGTGGAACCGCGCATTATAGGTGCCGACATTGTCCGAGCGCTGGTAGCCGGTGGCATGCTCGAAGATCACGTCGGGGAATTCGCGCGCCACCTTGATCACGTAATCGCCGAAGCCGAAGCTGGTGGCGAAGATGATCTTGTTGCCCTGCTGGGCCAGTTCGCGCAGCACGCGCTCGCAGTCCGGGCCTTCCGGCACGCTTTCCACGAAGGTGATTTCCACCTTGTCGCCGAATTCGGCTTCAAGCGCCTTGGCGCCGGTCCAGTGGCCGAAGGTCCAGCCATTGTCGTCCTTGGGGCCGACATTGACGAAGCCGATCTTGAGCGGGCCGTCCTGGCCAAAAGCCAGCGAGCCGGCGAACGGCAGCGCCAGACCGGCAGCGCCGATCCTCAAGACGTTACGACGGGTAATCAAAGTCATTCGTTCTCTCCTTGACTGACGTTTGTTGTTATTGGGCGGGCATGAACGGCTTGCCCAGGCACGCCGGCGCGGCGGATTGGCCCGAGCGCCGGAGCGAGATCAACACCAGGACGACGATGGTGGCGATATAGGGCAGAGCCGCCCAGAACTCGGACGGCAGGAAGCCCGTGCTGCCCGAAGCCTTGGTGTAGAGCTCGATGGTCATCACGAGCCCGAACAGATAGGCGCCGGCGAGAAGCCGGAACGGCCGCCAGGCGGCGAACACCACCAGCGCCAAAGCGATCCAGCCGCGTCCGGCGGTCAAGCGTTCGGCCCATTGCGGGGTCAGCAGCAGCGGAAAACAGCTGCCGGCAATGCCCGCCATGGCGCCGCCGAAGGCGACGGCCGCATAGCGGGTGAGAACCACCGAATAGCCGATGGAATGCGCCGAAAGATCGTTCTCGCCCACCGCGCGCAGAATAAGGCCGGTGCGGGTCTTCTTGAGGAAGAACCACACGGCCACCACCATGATCAGCGAGAAATAAACCAGCGGACTATGCCCGAAGACCAGCCGCCAGACCGGGTGGGTGGCAAGCTCGGCCGGAAACACCGAGCGGAAAAGCTCGATGGGCTTGCCCGTATAGGCCTGGCCGAACAGGGCCGAAAACCCGGTGCCGAAAATGGTCAGCGCCAGCCCGGTCGCCACCTGATTGGCCGACAGGGTCAGCGTCAAAAAGGCGAAGATCATCGAGGAGGCGGAGCCGGCGATGGCGGCGCACAGAATGGCCAGCCAGTGATTGCCGGTGGCGAAGGTGACGGCGAAGGCGACCACCGCACCGATCAGCATCATACCCTCGACGCCAAGATTGAGCACACCGCTTTTTTCCACCACCAGCTCGCCCAGCGCGGCGATGAGGATCGGGGTCGAGGCGCCGATCAGGGTGATGATGACCGCTATCAGAAGTTCGGTGCTCATGCGCGAGCCTCCACGGTTCTGTCGCCGAAGCGGACGCGGTAGCGCACCAGAAGATCGCTCGCCAGCAGGAAAAACAGCATCATCGACTGGAAAATCCCCACCGCCGCCGCCGGCAGCTTGATCGTGGTCTGCGCCACCTCGCCGCCGACCACGGCGATGGCCATGGCGAGGCCGGCAAAGATGATGCCCAGCGGATTGAGGCGCCCGAGAAACGCCACGATGATGGCAGTAAACCCGTAATTGGTCGGGAAGGACGGCACCATGCGCCCGAACGGCCCCGCCGCCTCGAGCACGCCGGCCAGTCCGGCCAGGGCGCCGCTGGTCAGCAGCGCCAGCCAGATGGTGCGATTGACCGAAAAGCCGCCATAGCGCGCCGCGTCGGGCGCCGCGCCCACCACCTTGACCTGATAGCCGAACACCGACCGGCTCATCATGAACCAGGCGGCCACGGCCACGACCAAAGCGATCGGCACGCCCAGATGCACGATGGTGCGCGGAATGATGGTGGGCAGCATCTGGTCGGCGGTGAACATGCGGGTCTGCGGAAAGCCGAAACCCATCGGGTCCTTCCACGGCCCGATCACCAGATAGTTCAGCAGCTGGATGGCGACATAGGTCAGCATCAGGCTGGTCAGGATCTCATTGACCTGCAGCCTGGTGCGCAACAGCGCCGGCAGCACCGCCCAGGCCATGCCGCCAAGCACGCCGCCACCGATCATCAGCGGCAAAATCCACGGCCCGCTCATGTCCCGGGTCAGCAGCGCAATGCCGGTGCCGGCGAGCCCACCCAGCACATATTGCCCCTCGGCGCCGATATTCCACACATTGGCGCGATAGCCGATCGACAGCCCCACGGCGATGATGATCAGCGGCGCGGACTTGACCGCCAGATCCTGCCATTTCAGCGGATTGAGCAGCGGGGTGAGGAAGATTTCCCGCACCGCGCCCAGCCCGTTATAGCCGATCAGCGAAAAGACGATGGCGCCAACCAGCGCCGTGGCCAGCACCGCCCCGACCGGGGTAAGGTAGAGCATGGCCTTGCTCGGCTCAGGCCGTTTTTCAAGCCGGAACTGCATCGCGTTCCTCCCCCCCATGTACCCCGCCCATGAGGAGACCGATCTCCTCGATGCTGATATCCTTCACCGGCCGGGCCGCGCTCAGCCGGCCCATATTGATCACCGCCAGCGTATCGCACAGCGCCCGCAACTCATCGAGGTCCTGGCTGATGACGACGATGGCCGAGCCGGCCGCCGCCAGGTCCACCAGCGCCTGATGGATCGCCGCCGCCGCCCCGGCATCGACCCCCCAGGTCGGCTGGCTGACCACCAGCACCGACGGTTTTTGCAGGATTTCCCGACCCATGATGTATTTTTGCAGATTGCCGCCCGAGAGCGAGCCGGCCGTCGAGCCTGGCCCCAGCGCCTTGACGGCGAAATCGGCGATCACCTTGCCGGTATAGGTCTTGGCGGCGCCCGAATTGATCAGCCCCAGCATCACCATGCCCAGCCGGTCGCGCGCCGTCAGCACCGAATTCTCGGCCAGGCTGAAATCGCCCACCGCCGCATGGCCGTTGCGCTCCTCGGGCACGGCGCAAAGCCCCTGCTTGCGCCGCTCGGTCGTATCGAGATGGCCGATGCCGCGGCCGTCTATGGTGATGGCATTGCGGTCATCGCCGTGAATTTCGCCCGAAAGCGCGTCGAGCAGGGCGTTTTGCCCATTGCCCGCCACCCCGGCGATACCGAGAATTTCGCCGGCCCGCACGGTGAAGCTGACGCGATCCACCGGCACATCGAAATGTCCGGATTTACGGGTCGAGAGCGTGTCGACCACCAGCTTGGCGTCGCCGAAGCGGCGCCCTTCGGGCTTGACGATATCCTTGAGCCCGGAGCCGATCATTTTTTCGGCCATGGAGCGGCTGGTTTCGATCCTGGGATCGCAGGTATCGACCTTCTTGCCCCCGCGCAGAATGGTCGCGGTGTCGCACAAGGCTTTGATCTCATGCAGCTTGTGCGAGATATAGAGGATCGAGCAGCCTTCGCTGGCCAATTGGCGCAGCACGGTGAACAATTGCTCCACCTCCTGCGGCGTCAGCACCGAAGTCGGCTCGTCCATGATCAGCAATTTGGGATTGAGCAGCAGCGCCCGGACGATCTCGATGCGCTGGCGCTCGCCCACCGACAGCGTCGCCACGGTGCGGTGGGGGTCTAGCAAGAGACCATAGGTCCGCATCACGTCGCGGATGCGCGCTTCAAGTTCTCGGGCCGGAATCTTGGCGTCCATGCCGAGCGCGATATTTTCCAGAACGGTGAGCGCCTCGAACAGCGAAAAATGCTGGAACACCATGCCGATGCCAAGCTTGCGCGCCGCTTTGGGATTGGGCACCACCACGGTTTCGCCATTCCAGCGGATTTCGCCGGCATTGGGCTGCATGATGCCGTAGATCATCTTGACCAGGGTGGATTTTCCGGCGCCGTTCTCCCCCAGCAGCGCATGGATTTCACCCGGTTTGACGGCGAATGACACATTGTCATTGGCCAGAACGCCCGGAAACTGCTTGGTAATCCCGATCAGTTCGAGCCGGTTGGGCCTAGTATTCTCCACTCGTCACCCCCATTTTCACAGGGGTGCGCGTCGGCCCGCTCGCTGCTTCCCGTCCCCCAATCTGAACCATAATTTCAGCCGCCGCCAGCGCCGCAATCACCGACGGTCGTTTATCCCCAAGCCCCTGCGCCCCGATCGGCAGCACGAGCCGGTCGAGCGCCTCCCTGTCGCCCCCCTGCTCGACATACCAGCTCGCAAATTTCGCCCGTTTCGTGCGCGACCCCACCATGCCGACATAGGGGCTGTCCTGCCGCGCCAATGCCTCGAAAGCGATCAGGAAATCAAGGGCATGATCGTGGGTAAGGATAACAAAGCAACTGCCCTCGGGCGCCGAGCGCACCACCGCCTCGGGCATGGCGACGCGCCGCGAGGCGATGCCGGACGGCAACTGATCGAGCTCCTCCCGCCGCGTGTCGATCACCTCCACCCGCACCGGCAGCAGCGCCAATATCTGCGCCAGAACGCGCCCCACATGGCCGGCGCCGAAGACATAGACCTGTGGCTTGGCGGTTTCCTCGGCCGCTATTCGCTGGACCAGTTCGCGCCGGATCGCCGCATCGGCATAGCGCAGACCGACCGCGACGCGGCCGCCGCAGCACTGGCCGATCTCGGGGCCGAGCGGCACATCCATCGCCTCCTCGGCGCGCCCCTGGATGATCAGCCGGCGGGCATGGTCGATGACCATATATTCGAGCGCCCCACCCCCTATGGTGCCGAAGATCGCATCGGGCGCCACCAGCATGAACGTGCCTTCCGCGCGGGGCGAGGAGCCCCGCACCTGGGTGAGTTCACAGGCGATGATGTGGGGGTTTACGGCGAGGAAAGTATCGAGGGCGGTAAGCGTCATAGGCGAGCCCCCTCACCCCAACCCTCTCCCCAAAGGGGCGAGCGGGTCTGGCCAGTGTTTGAGACGAGATGACGCCAATCGCTCGAGCGGTCCCCTCGCCCCTTTGGGGAGAGGGCTGGGGTGAGGAGTGATCGTGCGGCGCACAATGCTCTCACCCCCGTACCTCTCGCTTCATCCGTTCGACGCCCATCAACACCCGCTCCGGCGTCACCGGCGTATCGAGCTGGGGCGGAAAGCGATAATCGGCCACGCTTGCCACCGCCATGCCCAGCGCCTCGACGACACTCATCGCCAGCATCAGCGGCGGCTCGCCCACCGCCTTGGAGCGACCGATGGTCGGCTCGCGATTGACCGACCACTCAGCCAGTTTCACGTTGAAGACCGGCGGAATATCGGAGGCCAGCGGAATCTTGTAGGTCGAGGGCGCATGCGTTCTGAGCTGTCCCTTGCCGTCCCATACCAGTTCCTCGGTGGTCAGCCAGCCCATGCCCTGGATGAAACCGCCCTCGATCTGGCCGATATCGATGGCCGGATTGAGCGACTTGCCCACATCATGCAGGATATCGACCCGATCCACCGTATATTCGCCGGTCAGCGTATCGATGCTCACCTCGCTGACCGAGGCGCCATAGGCGAAGTAATAGAAGGGATGGCCACGGCCCGTGGCCCGGTCCCAGTGGATGTTCGGCGTCTTGTAAAAACCCGCCGCCGAAAGCTGCACCCGGTTGAGATAGGCCGAGGCGCACAGCTCGGCGAAGGGCACGAATGTGCGCCCCACCTTGAGCCCGCCTTCAACCCAATGGCAGTCGGCCTCGTCGGATTGATAGAGCTTGGCCGCGTGTG
>JAHCJW010000077.1 GCA_026126125.1 Devosia sp. | reverse complement strand
CTGACGTCGAGCAGGCCGGCAATGCAGTTGAGCAGGGTCGACTTGCCGCACCCCGAGGGGCCGAGCAGGACGATGAATTCGCCCTGCGCGATCTCGAGATTGAGGCGCTCAAGCACCTTCACACTGCCGAAATTGAGCGAGAGGTCGCGAATGGAAACGCTGGATTGCATTGAAAATTATCCCTTCACGGCGCCGGCGGCGACACCGCGGACGAACAGCTTGCCGGAGACAAAGTAGACGATCAGAGGCACGAGGCCGGTGAGCACGGTGGCCGCCATGTTGACGTTGTACTCGGGCGTACCCTGGGCAGAGTTGACGATATTGTTCAGTTGCACCGTCATGGGCTGGTTATGCGTCCCGGCAAACACCGCGCCGAACAGGAAATCGTTCCAGATGCCGGTGATCTGCAGGATAAGCGCGACGACGAAGATCGGCAGCGACATGGGCAGCATGATCTCGAAGAAAATGCGCCAGAACCCGGCTCCATCCACACGGGCGGCCTTGAACAATTCCTGCGGCAGCGACGCAAAATAATTGCGGAACAGCAGCGTCAGAATGGGCATGCCGAAGATGGTGTGGATCAGAATGACGGCTTCGAGCTTGCCGAAAATGCCCAGTTCGCGCGTGATGATCACCAGCGGATAGAGCATCACCTGATAGGGGATGAACGAGCCGAAGATGAGGATGGAGAAGAAGATCTCCGAGCCCTTGAAGCGCCAGTTGACCAAAGCATAGCCGTTGATCGCCGCGATAAAGATCGAGACGATGGTGGACGGAATGGTGATCTTGACCGAATTCCAGAAGCCAGGGGACAGACCATTGCAGGTCAGGCCCGTGCAGGCGCTGGTCCAGGCCCGCACCCAGGCGTCGAAATTGATCTGGCTCGGCAGGGCGAAGATCGAGCCGAAACGGATCTCGGGCATGGTCTTGAACGAGGTCGAGACCATGACATAGAGCGGGAACAGGAAGTAGAGCGAGAAGAAGATCAGGGTCGTATAGAGCATGATCTTCTTGGGCGTGAAGAAGGGTCTGGGCCGCGGGCCGCGCGCTTCACCGGCCGGGCCGGAAGCGGCAGGGGCGGAACCGCTCATGGTTGCCGTGTTGCTCATGCGCGTTTGCCCTTTCCGCCGAATTCGAGATAGGCCCAGGGCACCATGATGATGAGAACCGTCACCAGCATCATGGTGGCAGCGGCCATCGCCTGGCCGATATTGCCGCCCGAGAACATGTAATTGACCACATATTTGGCCGGCACTTCGGACGAAATGCCCGGGCCGCCATTGGTGAGCGCGACCACCAGATCGTAAAGCCGGACGATGCCGGAGCCGATCAGCACCACCGCCGTCACCAGAACACCGCGCATCATCGGCAGCACGATCGATATATAGGTGCGCCAGGTGGGGATACCGTCGACGCGGGCGGCTTTCCAGATTTCCTCATCGACGCCGCGCAGACCGGCCAGCATGAGCACCATGCAGAAGCCGACGCCCTGCCAGAGGCCGGCGATCAACAGCGCGAACAGCACCATGCGCGGATTGGAAATCCAGTCGAAGGTGAAACCTTCCCAGCCCAGATTGCGTATCGCGCCCTGCAGGCCGAGCGTGGGATTCATGATCCACTGCCAGACCAGACCCGTGACGATGAAGCTGAGGGCGAAAGGATAGAGCATGATGGTGCGGAAGGCGCTTTCAAAGCGGATCTTCTGGTCCATCAGCACGGCGAGCAGGAAGCCCAGACCGAGCGTGAGCACCAGGCTCATCGCACCATAGGTGAGCAGATTGGTGACCGAGATGTTCCAGCGATTGGCTGCGAACAGGCGCTCATACTGCTCGAAACCGACGAATTTGCCGGTCGGCAGGAGCTTTGAGTTGGTGAAGGAATAATAGATGGTCCAGATCGTGCATCCGACGAAGACCACCAGAACCGTCGCCATCATCGGCAGCGCCGCTATCTTGGCGGGCAGATTTTTCAGGAAGGTTTTTTGCAGGAGGCCGGGCCGAGCGACGTCGCGAGCCTCCTCCCCCGATTTAACGGCTATATCCGCCATAAATTTCTCTCCATTGAGAAGGTGGTCGATCTCCCAGAGAAGACCGACCACCGCTTTCAGGAATGAGAACTGATCCTCATTCGACCCAGACTGAATTAATCGGCCTGAGCGATGATCTCAGCGCGGCGCTCGATATAGTCGTCGACGGTGACGCTTTCGTCAGCGAAGAACTCGAGGTCGAGATCCTGGAGCTGCTGCTGGGTGTCGCTCGAGAGCGAGAAGTCACCCGAGGGGAGAAGACCATTGTCCAGCAGGGCGATGGCTTTCTTCATGCAGGCATTGGCGCCCGACAGGTCGATGTCGGTGCGGATCGGCATGGAGCCCTTGACCATGTTGAACTTGAGCTGGGCTTCCGGCGAGATCAGGAGGCGGGCCAGCTGGGCCTGAGCCTCGAGGACAGCCGGATCGGTGCCTTCGGGAAGAACGGGGAAGTAGAAGCTGTCGCCGCCACCGGTCAGCTGCGTGCCAACGCCGAGGCCCGGCAGACATTCGTAATCGACGCCGGGGACGCCGCCGGCGATCTGCAGGTCGCCAGCGAGCCAGTCGCCATGGATGTTGCCGGCGGCTTCACCCTTGAGGATCTGATTGCCGACGTCGCCGAAGCTCGGAACCATGGTTTCGGGCGAGGTGACCTTGCGCAGAGAATCCATTGCTTCGGCGACCTTGCGGAATTCGGGGCCGCGAACGGCTTCCGGATCCTTGTCGCGGTTGATGCGGAGCACCAGATCGGAACCGCCGATGCCAGCCATCAGAACGCCGGGAACGCCGTTGATCGGCCAGCCGGAGGCCAGGCCGAAGGGCAGGATGCCGGCTTCCTGCAGTGCCGGCCAGGAGGCGACATATTCGTCCCAATTGGTCGGGACGGGCTGACCGATCTTCTTGTAGGCAGCGGTGGAGAGCCACAGCCAATCCCACGAGTGGATGTTGACCGGCAGACAGTAGAGACCGCCTTCATATTTGCACGGCTCGAGCTGGGTCGGATCGACATAGAAGCTCTCGATGTCCATGTCGGCGACGATGTCGGTGAGGTCGCGCATCAGGCCGGCCTGGATGAGCTCTTCGGCGTCGCGGCCGGTGTTCATCATGGTGGCGCCCATCGGGTTGCCGCCGATGATACGGCTGATGATCACCGGGTTGGCGCCGGTGCCCGAACCGGCCAGGGCGCTATCGACCCAGTGATTGCCGGTTTCGGCTTCAAAAATCTTGGCGAATTCGGCGACGGCAGCGGCTTCACCAGCGGAGGTCCACCAGTGGGTCACTTCAAGATCAACTGCCATAGCCGACGTAGTGCCGAGCAGCGCGGTTGCCATCGCGGCAACCACTGCAAATTTCTTCATAAGAATGTCCTCCCAACGAACACGAGGGACCTGAGCCCCAATCATGCCGCCAGCCGCAAGGTTGTCTTCTTCAACGAGACATCCCAGGCCGGCCGCGTGTAATCGATTGCACAGCAGCGAAAGGCCCTCTGCAATCGATTTCAATACTTTCATACACGTCTTGCGGACCTGTCAAGATCGATTTAGACAGATTGGGAAACTGACAGCGGAAGGGGGCGCTGCCAGAGGTGAACGAACCAAAAAAAACGCCGACAATTCAGGACGTTGCGCGTTTCGCCAAGGTCTCTACCGCCACTGTGAGCCGCGCCCTGTCCATTCCGAGCAAGGTGAGCGAGGCAACGCGGGCGCGAGTTTCCGAGGCGGTTCGTGTAACGGGTTACACGCTCAATCAAACCGCGCGCTCGCTGCGCCAACGCACGGCGCGCACCATTCTCGTGGCCCTGCCCGATATCCGCAATCCGTTCTTCTCCTCGATTCTGGATGCGATCGAGCGCGAGGCGACGCTGCGCGGTTATGGCGTGCTGGTGCTCAATCTCTATTTCGGCCGGCAGACGGTGGTGCAGCTGCGCGACTTCCTGCTGTCCAACCGGGCCGATGGGCTGCTGCTGCTCGACGGGGCATTCGACGTTTCGCAATTGCAGGTCGTCGACGAGCAGCGGGCGCCGGTGCCCGTGGTGGTGGCCTGCGAGGAAATTCCAAAATCCGGTTTTCACACCGTGCTGACCGATAATGGCGAAGCGGCCGAACGGGCCACCCGTCACCTCATCGATCTCGGCCACCGCCGGATCGGGCACCTGCTGGGCCCCGAACACAATATCGTGGCGCGGGAGCGCCATGCCGGCTTCAACCGCGCGCTGGAAAAGGCCGGGTTGAAGCCGGTCGCCGAATGGTGCCTGCGCGGCAATTTCGAGATGGAAAGCGGCTTTGCCGCCGCCGGCCGCTATATGTCGCTGCCGCATCGGCCAACGGCGTTTTTCGCCGCCAATGACGAATCGGCCATCGGGTTTCTCTCCGGCCTGCGCCAATATGGGGTCACCTGCCCCAGGGATATTTCCATTGTCGGGTTCGACGATCTGGGGGTCGCGCCCCACTACGATCCGCCGCTCACCACCATGCGCCAGCCGCGCGAGGCGCTGGGGCGGATGGCCGCCGAAGCCTTGATCGACATGATCGAAGACCCCAATATGTTGCCCAGTTCGCTGCGCATCGTGCTGCGCTCCGAGCTGGTGGTGCGCGAAAGCACAGGAAGGCCGGCCGCGCCCGACGATGGCGCCCCTTCCTGAGCAATAATCATTCCCTTTCCGCAGAAATGCGCTAAAGGAAACCCTGACGCGGTCCCGTAGCTCAGCTGGATAGAGCAGCAGCCTTCTAAGCTGTTGGTCACAGGTTCGAATCCTGTCGGGATCGCCAGCTATTGCCGCAGGATCCTGTCCATCGATTTGCCCTTGGCCAATTCGTCGATCAGTTTATCGAGATAGCGGATTTCGCGCATGATCGGTTCCTCGATCTCTTCGACGCGAATGCCGCAGACGACGCCCTTGATGAGGGAACGCGATGGATTGAGGGCGGGCGCCTGGGTGAAAAACTCCTCCATGGTGGTCTTTGCGTCGAGAATTTCGGCCAGCGTCTTCGGATCGTGGCCGGTCAGCCAGAAAATGATCGCATCGACCTCGGCTTTGGTTCGGCCCTTTCTTTCCGCCTTGGCGATATAGTGCGGATAGATGCTGGCGAAGCTGGTGGAATAAATGCGGTGGCCGGTCATGTGCGCGTCCGATCGTTACCGGGGTTGGGGGCGGCGATGCCGGGCATTGTTACCCTTTCGCGCCCCAAGACGGAATTGCCGCACGGCGCGGAGGCCGGATGGGGGCGCTCCGGCGCACCATGTCGGCGAAACATGGCAGGTCGTCGCCGAAATGCTCTATGCGGCGGCGCCCGGATCGGCTACCGCCGATCTCCAGAGCCTGCCTTATGTCAAAGTCTCGCCGCCCACATGGCCGATCGCGCAGAAAAGCTAATTTCACCATGACTGAGATCATCGTTCTCGGCGCCGGAATGGTCGGCGTCTCCACCGCACTGGCGCTGCAGGAGCAGGGCCATACTGTTACCCTGCTCGACCACCGGGGCCCCGGCGAGGAAACCAGCCATGGCAATGCCGGGATGATCCAGGCCGAAGCGATGGAGCCCTATCCGCTGCCGCTCGACCCCGGCACCGTTCTTGCCATCGCCATGGGGCGGACCAATGACGTGGCCTGGCGCCTTTCCGGCCTGCCGCACTTTCTCGGGCCGGTGCTGCGCTATGCGCGCAATTCGATGCCCAAGGGCTATCGGGCCAATGTGGTGCCGGAATGGGCCGGGATGATCCGCCGGGCGCAGGACGATCACGGCAAGCTGATCGCGGCGGCCGGCGCCGACGATCTCATCGCCCGCCAGGGCTTTCGCAAGGTCTATCGCACGGCGAAGGGCTTTGACGCGGCGGCGGCGACGGCCGAGCGCTATCGCGCCGAGCATGGCGTGCCCTCGATCCTCATGGACGGCCGCCAGGTGGCCGAGGCGGAGCCGGCCCTGCGCAAGACTTTGGCCGGCGCCGTGCACTGGACCAGCTCGTGGGCCTGCCGCGATCCCGGCGGCCTCGTGCGGCGCTATGCCGACCTGTTCATGGCGCGGCGCGGTTCGCTGGTGCTGGGCGACGCGATGAGCCTCGAACGAACCGGCGCGGGCTGGAAGGTGCAGTCGCATAACGGGCCGATCACCGCCGAGCGGGTTGTCGTTTGCCTCGGGCCGTGGTCGCCGGCGCTGCTGGCGCGCTTCGGGCATACGATACCCATGGTGTTCAAGCGCGGCTATCACCGCCATTTCCGGGTCGAGAACGGCCCGAAGCTGCCGATGATGGACGTGGAAATGGGCACATTCCTCTCGCCCATGGTGGCGGGGCTGCGGGTGTTGACCGGCGCCGAACTCGGCCCGCTCGACATGCCCCCCGGCACGCGCCAGATCGATCGCTCCACCGCGGCCGCCCGCGAGCTGTTCGCGCTCGGCGACAAGGTGGAGGGGCCGGACTGGGTGGGCACGCGCCCCTGCCTGCCCGGCATGCTGCCCATGATCGGACCTTCGGCCAAGCAGGACGGCCTGTGGTTCAATTTCGGCCATGGTCATCAGGGTTTTACGCTCGGCCCAACTACCGCCAGACTGTTGGCCGAACGCATGGGAGCCCCCGTTTCGCGCTGACCCAGGTCGACGAAAAGATGTTCCATTCCGACAGGGCGGTGAACAACGCTTTGCTTTGTCTTGCCAAGCCCCCGGTTCTTGCTCACTAGATAGGCAGCAAGGAAACCTGGGCTATCTTTTCTGCAAATGGGGATGACATCATGAACAAATTCTTGCTTGGACGACGTGGCTTCGTCTCCGTGCTGGCCGCCGGCATGGCGCTGGCCATGGCGGGCTCGGCTATCGCGCAGGAAGCGCTGAAGGTCGCCGCGATCTGGACCGTTCCGGTGGAACAGCAATGGGCGAGCCGGCTGCACAACGCGCTGGTGGCGGCCGATGGCAATGGCACCATCGACTATGTCTATTCCGAAAACATCTCCAATACCGATTATGAGCGCGTGATGCGCGAATATGCCGAGCAGGGCGTGCAGCTGATCGTCGGCGAAGCCTTCGGCGTCGAGCAGCCCTCGCGCGGCGTCGCTGCAGAATATCCCGAGATCATGTTCCTGATGGGCTCCTCGCTGCCGCCGGTCGAGCCGAACTTCGCCACCTTCGACAATTTCATTCAGGAACCGAGCTATCTCACCGGAATGATTGCCGGTCTCAAGACCGAAAGCAACAAGATGGGCCTGATCGGGGGCTATGCCATTCCCGAGGTCAACCGGCTGATGAACGCCTTCATGGCCGGCGCCTTGTCGGTCAATCCGGATGTGAAGTTCTCGGTGAGCTTCATCAATTCCTGGTATGACCCGCCGAAGGCCAAGGAAGCCGCCTTCGCCATGATCGATGCCGGCGCCGACATCCTCTATGCCGAGCGCTTCGGCGTCTCCGACGCCGCCAAGGAGCGCGGCATCCTGGCGATCGGCAATGTGATCGACACGGCCGCCGACTATCCCGGCACCATTCTGGCCTCGGCCCTGTGGAACGGCGCGCCGATGATCGACAAGGCCATCGCCGATGTGAAGGCCGGCAGCTTCACCGCTTCCGACTACGGCATCTATGCCTTCATGGAATATGGCGGCTCGAGCCTGGTCGTGGACGAGAGCCTGGCCGGCGCCGATGCGGTTGCCGCCGCCAAGGCCAAGGAAGCCGAGATCATGGCCGGCACGTTCAAGGTCGAAATCAACGACGGCGAGCCCAAGTCCAACTGAGGCTGCTGGGGGTCACGGTGGTATCGTGGCTCCCCTCACCTTCTCCCTGCCTTCCCCTCAAGGGAGAGGGCAAGATCGGGTTTGGGGCGCGTTTCGTTGACAATAGCCGGCTTGGCGCCTCTCCCTTGGCGGGCAGCATTTGCTTTGGAGGGATCGAGGGTGGGGGTCCAACAGCAGCCCCCTCCCCGGCGCTCCCCTCAAGAGAGAGGGTGGCAGGAACCGAGGGGTTCTCGTCCAAGAGTAAAACTGCTCGTCCATTGCAGCCCAAAGCAAATGCTCCCCCCACGGGGAGGCCCGGTGGGGGTGACGACACCCACGACACTTTCCTCATCACGGAAGCGCCCGATGACCGATATCCCAGCATCAGCCCTCCTCTCGCTCGAAAACATCACCAAGCGTTTCGGGCCGCTGGTGGCCAATGACGGGATTTCGCTTTCTCTGCAGCGGGGCGAGATCCTGGCGCTGCTGGGAGAGAACGGCGCGGGCAAGACCACCTTGATGAATATCCTGTTCGGCCATTATGTGCAGGACGAGGGCGTGGTGCGCGTAGCGGGCAAAAATGGCCTCGAAACGCTGCCGAGCGGCTCGCCCGGCGCGGCGCTGGCGGCCGGGGTGGGCATGGTGCACCAGCATTTCACCCTGGCGGAAAACCTTTCGGGACTGGCCAATATCAGGCTGGGAACCGAAGCCCTGCTGTCGCTGGGACGGGCCTCGGCGGCGCGGCGCAAGATCGAGCAGATCATCGCTGAAAGCGGGCTGACGGTCGATCTCGACCGGCGGGTCGCCGACCTGACCGTGGGCGAAAAGCAGCGGGTGGAAATTCTCAAGGCGCTCTATCGCGACGCCAAGGTGCTCATTCTCGACGAGCCGACCGCCGTTCTGACGCCGCAGGAGGCCGATGGGCTGTTCGTGGTGTTGCGCCGGCTGGCGGCAAATGGGCTGGGCGTCATTTTCATTTCGCACAAGCTGGGCGAGGTGCTGGCCATTTCCAACCGCATCCTGGTGCTGCGGGCCGGGCGCAAGGCCGGGGAACTGGTGAGCGCCACCGCCGACCGGCGGGCCATCGCCGACCTGATGGTGGGCAAGGCGGTGGCGGAGGTGACGCGCGCGCCGGCAAAACCGGGCGCGGCGCTGATGGCGTTCGACAAGGTGTCGCTGCGCCAGGGGGCCAGCCGGCAGTCGCTGCGCAAGGTCAGCTTCGAGCTGCGGGCCGGCGAGATCGTCGGCCTGGCCGGGGTATCGGGCAATGGGCAGGCAGGTATCGCCGCGCTGATCTCGGGGCTCGCCGTGCCGAGCGAGGGCGAGCTGCTGCTCTATGGCAAGCCGATCCATCGCGCCGATCCACGAGCGCTGGTGGCGGCGGGCGTGGCGCGGATGCCGGAAGACCGCCAGCATGACGGCGTGGTCGGCACGATGAGCGTGGCCGACAATATCGCCATCGAAGAAGTGCGCAGCCCGGCCTTTTCGCGCTCGGGCTGGCTCGACCGCAAGGCGATGCGGGCGCGGGCGCAAAGCGCCATCGCCGCCTATGACGTGCGCTGCCTCGGCCCGGACGCCGAGGCGCGGCTGCTCTCGGGCGGCAATGTGCAAAAACTCATTCTCGCCCGCGTGCTCGAGCGCGAGCCGCGGGTCATTCTCGCCAATCAGCCGACGCGGGGGCTCGATGTGGGCGCGCAGGCAGAAGTGCATCGGCGCATCATCGCGGCCCGCGACCGGGGCGCGGCGGTGATGGTCATTTCCGAGGATCTTGACGAATTGTTCGCGCTTTCCGATCGGTTTCTGGTCGCCCATGAAGGCGAAATCACCGATGCCGGGCCGGCCGAGGGGCTCGACCGCAGCACGATCGGCCTGCTCATGGCCGGACACTCCGCCGCTGCAGAAGGGCTGGCATCATGAGTTTCCGCCTCGAAATGCGCGAGAATGCCTCGGTCGGACTGCGGCTCGGCGTGTCGCTGGGCGCCGGAATCGTGGCGCTGCTGCTGGTTGCCATTCCGGTGCTGTTCGCCGGTGGATCGCCGCTCACCGCCTATGGGCTGATGGTCCAGGGCGCCTTCGGCTCGATGTTCGCCTTGAGTGAAACGCTCAATCGCGCCACGCCGCTGATCCTGACGGGGTTGGCGGCGGCGGTGGCGTTCCGCGCCAAGCTGTGGAATATCGGCGCCGAAGGCCAGCTTTATATCGGGGCGCTGGCCGCCGTGCTGGTGGGCAGCGGCCTGTTGCAGATGCCCCCGGCCCTGCTGATCCCCACGGTGATGATCGCCGGCTTTCTCGCCGGGGGGATGATGATGGTCATCCCCACGCTGATCAAGCAGCGTTTCGGCGCCGACGAGGTGGTGATCACCCTGCTGCTCAATTTCATCGTCATCCTGTTCGTGCAGATGCTGGTGGAAGGGCCGCTGAAGGACCCCCTGGCCATGGGCTGGCCGCAATCGGTGCCGCTGCTGGCCGAGGCCAAGCTGCCCAAGCTGCTGCCGCGCCTGCGCATGCATTGGGGGCTGATCACCGGCGTCGTGGCCGCCATCGTGCTGTGGGTCATGGTGCGCAAGACCGTGCTGGGCTTCGAGATCCGCGCCGTGGGCGAGAACAAGGCGGCGGCGCGCTTCGCCGGCATTCCGGTCGACAAGACCATGCTCAAGGTGGCGCTGATTTCGGGCGGGCTGGCGGGGCTGGCCGGCGTGGGCGAAGTGGCCGGGGTCAAGGGCTATCTCTCGGCCGATCTGTCGCCGGGCTTCGGCTATTCGGGCATTGTCGTCGCCATGCTGGCCGGGCTGTCGCCGATCGGCACGGTGATCGCCGCGATCTTTATCGCCGCCGTGTTCGTCGGCGCGGATTCGATGAGCCGGGCCACGGGCATTTCAAACTATGTCGCGGATCTGGTGGTGGCGCTGTCGCTGCTCTGCGTGCTGGTCGGCAGCTTCTTCCTGCGCTTCCGCCTGCGCTATGACCGCAAACTGGAGGCCTGAGCAATGGACGTGCTGTTCGACATTCTCGGCTCGGCCAATTTCTGGGCCGCCGCGATCCGCATCGCCACGCCCCTGATCTTCGGCGTGCTGGGCGCGCTGATCTGCGAGCGGGCCGGCGTGCTCAATCTTGGCATCGAAGGCATTTTCGTCGCCGGGGCAATGGCGGGGTGGCTCGCCGTCTATCTCGGCGCCGGCCTCTGGGGCGGCGTATTGGTGGCGGCGCTGGCGGGGGCGCTGTTCGGCCTTCTGCATGCCATCCTCACCGTTGTGCTCGGCCTGTCGCAGCACGTTTCGGGCATCGGCATCACGCTGCTCGCCACCAGCGTCAGCTATTTCACCTATCGCACCGCCCTGCCCGATGTCAGTACACCGCCGCGCATCGCCGCCTTTCAGCCGATCAATATTGCGGGGCTGAGCGATATTCCGTTCCTGGGGCCGGCGCTGTTCCAGCAGACGCCGATGACCTTTCTGGCGCTGGCCTTTGTCGCCATCATCGCCTTCGTGCTCTATCGCACGCCGCTGGGGCTGGCGATCCGAGCCGTGGGCGACAATCCGGCCTCGGTCGAGGCGCAGGGATTGTCGGTGCGGGGCCTGCGCATCGGCGCGGTGGTCGCCGGATCGGCGCTGATGGCGCTGGGCGGGGCGTTCCTGACCATGTCGGCATTCGATGCGTTCTTTTTCGGCATGGTCAATGGACGGGGCTGGATCTGCATCGCGCTCGTGGTGTTCGCCTCCTGGCAGCCGGGCAAGGCGCTGCTCGGGGCGCTGCTGTTCGGGGCGTTCGATGCCTTCCAGATCCGCCTGCAGGCGCAGATCGGCCAGGTGGTGCCGGGCCAGGTGTTCCTGATGCTGCCCTATCTCCTGTCCATCGTGGCGCTGATCCTGGTGGCGCGGCGGGCGGATTATCCGCGCGCGCTGCTGCAACCCTGGACCAAGGGGCAGCGGCACTAGAGCGCGTCGCGTTCTGTCGGACGCAAATCGCCGCTCTCGTTTCTTGTTTACGCATCGGATGAGCCGAAAACCGCGCGTGCACTTTTCGGTCCGATGCTCCAGGCGGAAGTTGCGGCGCCAATGCCTGGATATACCGGGGTGTATTGATCGGCGTCATCACCCGGCTTGTCGGGTGATCCCTGCGCAGGCGAGATGAATTGCCGGGACGAGACCGGCAATGACGACGGACGGAGAAAGCGGTGATATTCCAGCCTCCTACGAAACCGCGCGACCATTCCTTTTCGGAGAAGAAAGACCAAACCATGTTCGAGCTGAAGATCACCAATGCCAGCCTGCCCGATGGACGGACGGGGCTTGATATCGGCGTGCGCGAGGGCCGGATTGCCGCCATCGAGGCCAATCTGGGTGGCGAGGCGGGCGAAGTGATCGACGCGGCGGGGCAATTGGTGGCGCCGCCTTTCGTCGATTGCCATTTCCATATGGACGCGACGCTGTCGCTGGGCCAGCCGCGCTACAATGACAGCGGGCTTTTGCTCGAAGGCATCCAGATCTGGGGCGAGCTGAAGCCGCTTCTGACCCATGAGGCGGTGATCGAGCGGGCATTGACCTATTGCGATCTGGCCGTGTCGCAGGGCCTGCTGGCCATCCGCACCCATGTCGATGTGTGCGACGAGCGGCTGCTGGGCGTCGAGGCGCTGCTGGAGGTCAAAAAGCGGGTGGCGCCCTATATCGACCTGCAATTGGTCGCCTTTCCGCAGGACGGCTATTATCGCTATCCCGGCGCGATCAAGCTGCTCGAGCGGGCGCTGGACATGGGCGTCGAGGTGGTCGGCGGCATCCCCCATTTCGAGCGGACGATGGCCGATGGCGCGGCCAGCGTCAAAGCGCTGTGCGAAATCGCGGCCGAGCGCGGGCTGCTGGTCGATCTGCATTGCGACGAGACCGACGACCCGCTGAGCCGGCATATCGAGACGCTGGCCTATGAAACGCAGCGGCTGGGGCTGGGCGGCCGGGTCAACGGCTCGCACCTCACCTCGATGCATTCGATGGACAATTACTATGTGTCCAAGCTGCTGCCGCTGATTGCCGAGGCCGGGGTTTCGGCCACGGCCAATCCGCTGATCAATATCGGCATTCAGGGGCGGCACGACACCTATCCCAAGCGGCGCGGCATGACGCGCATTCCCGAAATGCTGACCTATGGCATCACTTGCGCCTTCGGCCATGATTGCGTGATGGACCCCTGGTATTCGCTGGGCCAGGCCGACATGCTCGAAGTGGCCTCGATGGGCCTGCATGTGGCGCAGATGACCAGCCGCGATGCGATGCGGCAATGTTTCGAGGCGGTGACCACCGGGCCGGCGCGGATCCTGCATCTTGAGGGCTATGGGGTGGAGGTGGGCTGCAAGGCCGACATGGTGCTGCTGCAGGCAACCGACACCATCGAGGCGATCCGCCTCAAGGCGACGCGGCTGGCGGTGATCAAGAGCGGCAAGGTGATTTCGCGCACTGCCCCCCGCCAGAGCGCGCTGTCGCTGCCTGGCCGGCCGGAGCGGATCGATCCGGCGCGCATCGGACCGCAGGGGTAAGGCTGACCTGCTTTCCTTCTCCCCTGAGGGGAGAAGGTGGTCCGCAGGACCGGATGAGGGGTTCAGTGCAGCGTTCAAGCCGAGAAGCATTCACCCCTCACCCCAACCCTCTCCCCTGAGGGGCGGCGTGCCTTCTGTCAGCTTTTTCATATCCTGTTTACGCATCCGGCTGCTCGACCATGTTGAAACGGGCTTGTTCGAGATCCATCGTGACGGCAGGCGGCGCGCCGGAAAGGCGAACGTGACGGGAAGCGAGACCCGCCATTATCGCACGCCGAGGTGGCGCGGATCGGCGTCGGGCGACGGGGGATGCTTCCTCGCGTGCCGCGCGGCGCCGCGCGCCTTGCGCCGCTCGGCCCACTCGTCCAGGTAGGTGTAGAGCACCGGCACCACCACCAGGGTCAGCAGGCTGGAAGTGATGATGCCGCCGATCACCGCCCGCCCCATCGCCGCATTGGTCTCGCCGCTGAGGCCGGCGCCGATGGCCATCGGCAGCATGCCGAAGATCATCGCCAGCGTGGTCATGATGATCGGACGGAAGCGGGTGACGCCCGCCTCGACCAGCGCCTCATAGAGGTTCCAGCCGGAGCGCACGTGCTGGTTGGCGTTGTCGACCAGCAGAATGGCGTTTTTCACCACGAGACCCATGAGCATGATGAAGCCGATGGCCGAGAACATGTTGAGGGTCGAGCCGCCGACAAGCAGGCCCACCATGACGCCGATCAGCGCCAGGGGGAGCGAGCCCATGATGGCGATGGGCTGCAGGAAGCTGCCGAACTGGCTGGCCAGCACCAGATAGATGAAGATCACCGCCAGCAAGAGCGCCGTGCCGATCGCCCCCATGGTTTCGGCGATCTGCTCGACTTCGCCGCCGAACGAGCTGCGATAGCCGGTGGGGAACTCGATGCTGTTCACCGCCTCCTGCAATTTCGGGGTCACGGCGCCCAGTTCCACGCCCGAGAGATAGGCTTCGACGGTGACGCCGCGCTGCAGATCCTGGCGGTTGATCGTCGCCGGGCCGGTGCTGGACACCACTTCGGCCACCTGATTGAGGGTGATCATGGCGCTCGAGCCAGTGGCGCCGGACTGGGCGATGGGCAGATTGCCGATGGCGTCGATATCCTCGCGCAATTCGGGCGGCAGGCGAACGACGACCTTATAGACCTGGCCGGTGGGCGAGGTCCAATCGGCCACGTCCTGGCCGCTGATCAACGGGGTGAGCGTGGCGGCGATCTGGTTCATCGACACGCCCAGATTGTTGGCGAGATCGCGATTGACCGAAATGCCGACCACCGGCTGGGCCTCGTCGAGGCTGGAGGTGACGTCGATCAGGCCATCGATGGTTTCGAGCTTGGCCACCAGCTGGTCGGCGAGCCGTTCGAGCACGACGAAGCTGTCGCCATAGAGCGTGATCGAAACCGGCGCCGTCGAGGTGCCGAGGCCCGAGGCGGCCGACACCTGGAACTTGGCGCCGGGCACGGCGTCGAGCATGGCGCGGGCGCGCGGCATCAATTGCTGCGGGGAAATATCCCGGCTGTCCTTGTTCACCAGGGTGACGGTCATGGTGCCGGTATTGGCGCCGCTGGCGGCCAGACCGCTGGCCACGGTGGAATAGGTGGTCTGCACTTCGGGGATCTGGCGCAGGATGGATTCGGCCTGGCGCAGCTTGACCGCAGTATGCTCGCGCGACGACCCGGCGGGGGTTTCCACCGTGACGGTGAAAATGCCGTTATCCACCGCCGGAACGAATTCCACCCCGACGCGGCCGAAGAGGAAGAACGAACCGACAAACGACAAAAGCGCAATGAAAAGAACGGTTTTGCGGAATTTCAAGCCCCATCGAATCAAGTGGCGATAGCCCTCGGTGATCCATTCGAAGAGGCGGTCGAACTGCTGCACCAGCCGGCCGATGGGGCCGCGTTTAGCGTTTGGCTCGGAGGCCGGATCGTACCAGACGCTCGACATCATCGGATCGAGGGTGAAGGCGACGAACAGCGAGATCAGCACCGCGACGGAAACGGTGACGCCGAACTGAAGGAAGAAGCGGCCCATGATCCCGTCCATGAAGGCGACGGGGAGAAACACCGCGACGATGGAAAGCGTGGTCGCCATCACCGCCAGGCCGATTTCATTGGTGCCGTCGAAGGCGGCGCGGCGATGGCCCTTGCCCATATGCAGGTGGCGCGTGATGTTTTCGCGCACCACGATGGCGTCGTCGATCAGAATGCCGACAGCCAGCGACAGGGCCAGCAAGGTCATCATATTGAGGGTGAAGCCGAGGAAGTTCAGCGCCACCATGGTGCCGATGATGGAGATCGGCAGGGTGAGGCCGGTGATGACCGTCGAGCGCCAGGAATTGAGGAACAGGAAGACGATGACGACGGCGAGGATGGCGCCTTCGATCAGCATGTTCTGCACGGCGTGGAACGAATCCTCCACCGGCTTGGCGTTATCGACCACCACCTCGATGTGAACCTGCCCCTCGGGCAGTTCATTGGCGAGCAGGGTGTTGATGGTGCGGCGGATTTCGGCGGCGACGCCGACCGTGTTGGCGCCCTGGGTCTTGAGAATATCGACGGCGAGGGCGCGCTCGCCATTCAGGATGGCGAGGCTCGAGGCTTCGCCGGTGCCGTCCTCGATGGTGGCCACGTCGCGCAGGGTGACCGGCTGGCCGCCCTGATTGCCGACGATGATATCGTAGAAATCCTGTTCGTCCTCGAGCCGGCCGAGCACCTGGATCGACTGGACGATGCTGTCCTGGGTGATGGCGCCGGCGGCCAGATCCTTGTTGGCGGCCTGAAGCGCGCCAATGACGGCGCTGGGGGCGATGTTGAAGGCGGTCAGGCGGTCGGGATCGACCTGGATATTGAGCTGGCGCGGCACGCCGCCGACGACGCTGGCGCTGCCGACGCCGGTAATGTTGGAGATCCGCTTGACGATGATGTCTTCGGTCAGGGCCGTAAGGTCGCGGTCGGACAGTGTTTGGGAGCTGACGGCGAGCGAGAGCACGGGGAGCGCCGACGGATCGAAGCGCAGGACGCGCGGATCCTTTGCCCCTTCGGGCAGCCGCGCCTTGACCGGGTCGATCTTGTCGCGAACATCCTGCGCCATCTGCTGGGAGTTCTGTTCAAGATCGAAGATCATCAGCACCATGGCCTGACCGGCCTGGGCGGTGGAGCGGATGGTATCGAGACCGGCGATGGTGTTCACCGCCTCCTCGATGGGCTTGACCACGTCGGCCTCGACCGCCTCGGGCGAGGCGCCGGGATAGCTGACCACCACCGCGACCACGGGGAAGTCGATATCGGGCATCTGCTCGATGGGCAGGCGCTGATAGGAATAAATACCGAACACCATGATCGCCACCATGATCATGGTGGCGAAAACGGGGTGGTTGACGCTGATACGGGTCAAAAACATGGGTCAGTCCTCGACCACTTCATAGGCCTCGCCGGCGGCAAGACCGCTCAGCGCCGCCCCGACGATGACGTCGCCCACCTCGAGCCCGGTGACTTCGACGGTGCGGCCGCGATCCCATGCCTGCCCGAGGCTCACCCCCTGGCGAACAAGGCCGGATGCGCCAAGCTTGAGCACATAATCGCCCTCGGCATCCTCGCGGA
>JAHCJW010000076.1 GCA_026126125.1 Devosia sp. | reverse complement strand
CCCGCGCGCCAGCATCAGCGCATGGTCGCGGGCAAAATCGTCGGTGTGCAGAAACAGCATGACGCGCCCGCCGGCCTGATTGCCGATGGCCGTGCGCTCGCTTTCGTTCTCGGCTCGCGCCAGGAGCAGGCGCGGCCCCTGCCCGCCTGCGGGCGCCACCAGAACCCAGCGTTTTCCGGGCGCCAGGGGCGTGTCCTCGACCAGATCGAAGCCGAGCACGTCGCGATAAAACCCTATGGCTTCATCGTATTCGGCGACAACAAGGGTGATGGTGGCAATGGTGCGGCTCATGCGCCTATCGATCATCGCCGCGGGCGCGGGGTCAAGCGGCAAAACGGCTGCCGAACGCTTTTCAAAACAAGCGTCCAATTCTGTGGAAGGAGGCGCTGACTGTCACAAGATTGACCAAATGGTCAACGAGCCCCATTGCGCTCCCCCGAAAACTGCGCTTTTGTGTCGCTTAAGCCTCCGGTGCGAAAGCACTGAGAAGGCGTTTTCAGGACGGGAGACTCCATAAATGCACTCATCACTGACCCGTATCGCCGCAGCGCTTATCGCCTCGACGATGCTCGCCGGTGTGGCCAATGCGGAAACCATTCGCTGGGCGCGCTCCTCGGATGCGCTGACCCTCGATCCGCATTCGCAGAACCAGGGCGTGACCCACACTTTCGCCCACCACATCTATGAAACCCTGCTCGACCGCGCCGTATCGGGTGAATTGCAGCCGCGCCTCGCCACCGAGTGGCACATCAAGGAAGGCGATCCGACCGTCTGGGTGTTCAAGCTGCGCGAGGGCGTGAAGTTCCACGACGGCGCCGACTTCACCGCCGAAGACGTGGTGTTCTCGCTCAATCGCGCCCGCTCGGAAGGCTCGAACATGAAGCAGCTTCATGCCGAAGTTGCCGAAGTGCGCGCCATCGACGACCACACGGTGGAAGTTCAGATGATCGGCCCCTCGCCGCTCTATCCGAACAACATCACCAACACCTTCATGATGGACAAGACCTGGTCGGAAGCCCACGATCTGCAGGAGGTGCAGGATTTCGGCGCCGGCGAGACCAATTACGCCGTGCTCAACACCAATGGCACCGGCCCCTATACGCTGGAATCGCGCGAAGTCGACGTGCGTTCGGTGCTCAAGCTCAATGAAGGCTGGTGGGGCGAGACCCCGGCCGTGACCGAAATCCACTTCCTGCCGATCTCGGACAACGCCACCCGCATCGCCGCGCTCCTTTCGGGCGACGTCGACATCGTGCAGGACGTGCCGGTGCAGGACATCGAGCGCCTGCAGAACTCGGCCGGCTTCAAGGTCGAAACCGGCCCGGAAAACCGCATCATCTATTTCGGCTACAAGTTCGGCGAAGCCCCGCTCAAATCGTCCAACATCACCGACAGCAACCCGATCAACAACCCGCTGGTGCGCGAGGCCATGGAACTGGCGCTCGACCGTGACGCCATCCAGCGCGTGGTGATGCGCGGCCAGTCGGTGCCGGCCGGTATCGCCAACCCGCCCTTCGTCAATGGCTGGACCGCCGAGCTCGACGCCTATCCCAAGCCCGATATCGAAAAGGCCAAGGCGCTGCTCGCCGAAGCCGGTTATCCGGATGGCTTCACCATCACGCTCGACACGCCGAACAACCGCTATGTCAACGACGAGGCGATCTCGACCGCCTATGTGGGCATGCTCGGCCAGATCGGCATCAAGGTGACGCTGGCCTCGCGTCCGGTCGCCGAGCACTCGCCGATCATCCTGGCCAATGAGAGCGACTTCTACCTGCTCGGCTGGGGCGTGCCGACCTTCGACAGCGCCTATATCTTCAACGATCTGGTGCACACCAAGAACGCCACTCACGGCACCTATAATGTCGGGCTCTATTCCAACCCCGAGATTGACGACAAGATCATCGCGCTCGGCACCGAGACCGACCTCGAAAAGCGCAATGCCTCGATCGCCGAAATCTGGAAAGTGGTGAAGGCCGACCGCGTGCTGCTGCCGGTGCACAACCAGGTGCTGGCCTATGCCATGCGCGACGACCTCACCCTGCCGGTGCACCCGGAGAACCAGCCATACATGACCATGGTCAAGTTCGCCGAGTAATCGTCCCGATAGCTCGGAGCCGCCGCGCGGAGCGTACATATTTCGCTCTCGCGGCGGCTCCTTTTTTTTGGAGGGCACCATGCTGGCCTTCATTGCCCGACGACTGGCCCAGTCGGTCGTCGTCATGCTCGTCGTGGCGTTCATCGCCTTTCTCGTCTTCCGCTATGTCGGCGATCCGGTCAGCTCGATGCTGGGACAGGATTCGACCATGGCCGACCACGAGGCCCTGCGCGAGCGTCTGGGGCTCAACGAGCCTTTCTATGTGCAGTTCTATCATTTCGTGACCAATGCCCTGCAGGGGCAGTTCGGCATCTCCTACCGGCTGCAGCAGCCGGTGAGCCAGTTGATCATGGAGCGCCTGCCGGCGACCATCGAGCTGGCATTCGCCTCCTCGATCATCGCCCTGGTGCTGGGCGTCGGCCTCGGCATCTATACCGCGCTGCGCCAGCGCACTTTCGGCACCGGCGTCATCATGACGCTGTCGCTGATCGGGGTGTCGCTGCCGACCTTCCTCATCGGCATCGGGCTCATCTATATCTTCGCGGTCGAGCTGAAATGGCTGCCCTCGTTCGGGCGCGGCCAGGTGGTCGATCTGGGCTGGTGGCGCACGGGGCTGCTGACGGAATCGGGGCTGCGCTCGCTGATCCTGCCGGCCATCACCCTGTCGCTGTTCCAGTTGACGCTGATCATGCGGCTCGTGCGGGCGGAAATGCTCGAAGTGCTGCGTACCGACTATATCCGCTTCGCCAAGGCCCGGGGCCTGTCGCAACGCGCGATCAATTTCGGCCATGCGCTGCGCAACACCATGGTGCCGGTGATCACCATTACCGGCCTGCAGCTGGGCTCGGTGATCGCCTTCGCCATCATCACCGAGACGGTGTTCCAGTGGCCGGGCGTCGGCTCGCTGTTCGTCAATTCCGTCGCCGTCGTCGACGTGCCGGTGATGGCCGCCTATCTCGTCTTCGTGGCGCTGGTCTTCGTGGTCATCAACCTCATCGTCGACATCCTCTATTTCATCGTCGATCCGCGCCTGCGCGACGGCGCCAAGTCCGGGAGGTAGCATCGTGACCGACCTGCCCCATTCGCCCGAGCAGCCGGTTGCGGCTGCCAAGCCGAGCCGCTGGAGGAATTTCTGGCGCTCGGACATCGTCTGGTCCTATCGGCGCTCGCCGGTGACCATCGTCGCCTCCATCGTGGCGACGCTCCTGATCCTGATGGCGGTGTTCGCGCCTTGGATCGCCCCCTACAACCCGTTCAACCCGGCCACGCTCAACCTGATGGACGGCTTCACCCCGCCCGGGGGCGCCTCCTATTCGGGCAATAATTATCTGCTCGGCACCGACAATCAGGGGCGCGACGTATTTTCGACCATCATGTATGGCAGCCGCGTATCGCTGTTCGTCGGCGTATTGGCAACGCTGTTCGCCATGGTGGTCGGGGTTGGTCTGGGTCTCGTCGCCGGCTATGTCGGCGGCGTGTTCGACGCCATCATCATGCGCGTCGCCGACGTGCAGCTCAGCTTTCCCGCCATTCTGATTGCTCTGCTGATCTTTGGCGTGGCGCGCGGGCTGATCCCGCCCAACCAGCAGGAAGGCGCGGCGGTCTGGGTGCTGATCCTGGCCATCGGGCTGGCCAACTGGGCGCAGTTCGCCCGCACGGTACGCGGCGCCACCATGGTGGAGCGGCAAAAGGACTATGTGGCGGCGGCGCGCATTCTGGGCGTCAATCCGTTGCTGATCCTGTTGCGTCACGTGCTGCCCAATGTGGTCGGACCGGTGCTGGTCATCGGCACGATCGGGCTAGCGCTGGCCATTATCGAGGAAGCAACGCTGTCCTATCTCGGCGTCGGCGTGCCCCCGACCCAACCCTCGCTGGGAACGCTGATCCGCATCGGCCAGCAATTCCTGTTCTCCGGAGAGTGGTGGATCCTGCTCTTCCCCGCCATCACGCTGGTGCTGCTCGCGCTCTCGGTCAACCTTCTGGGTGACTGGCTGCGGGACGCCCTCAACCCGAAGTTGCGCTGATGACCGAGCCCGTTCTTTCGATCAAAAACCTCGTCGTCGAATTTCCCTTCCACGATGAAGTGTTCACCGCCGTCAACGGCGTCTCCTTCGACATCATGCCCGGCGAAGTGGTCGGCGTGGTGGGGGAATCGGGGGCCGGCAAGTCGATGACCGGTTCGGCCGTCATCGGCCTCATCGAGCCGCCCGGCCATATCGCCAGCGGCGAAATTCGCCTCAAGGGCGAGCGCATCGACAATCTGCCCGAAGAGCAGAAGGCCAAATTGCGCGGCAAGCGCATCGGCATGGTGTTCCAGGACCCGCTGACCAGCCTCAACCCGCTCTATACGGTGGGGCGCCAGCTGACCGAGACCATCCGCGCCCATCTGCCGCTCAACGAGGCGCAAGCGCGGCAAAAGGCCATCGACCTTTTGGTCGAGGCCGGCATTCCCAAGGCGGCGGAGCGCATCGACAGCTATCCGCACCAGTTCTCGGGCGGCATGCGCCAGCGTGTCGTCATTGCCCTCGCCATCGCGGCGGGGCCGGAGCTGATCATCGCCGACGAGCCCACCTCGGCGCTCGACGTCTCGGTGCAGGCGCAGATCATCAAGGTATTGAAAAAGCTCTGCTCGAACCACGGCGCGGCGGTGATGCTGATCACCCACGACATGGGCGTCATCGCCCAGACCGCCGACCGCATGGTGGTGATGCACCACGGCAAGGTGGTGGAAACCGGCACGGTGGGCGACATCATCCGCCGCCCGCGCGAGCCCTATACGGTCAAGCTGATCGAATCCATTCCCACCATCGTGCGCCAGGAGGGCGCGGTGCTGCCCAGCGCCGCCGCCAATGACGACAAGGCCTATGTGCAGGTCAAATCGCTGGTGCGCGACTTCGAGATCGGCGGCGGCAGCTTCACCAAGCTCCTGCCGGGCAAGACCGAACTGTTCCGAGCGGTCAACGAGGTCAGTTTCACCATCAACAAGGGCGAGACCTTTGGCCTGGTGGGGGAATCGGGCTCGGGCAAATCGACCTGCGCCAAGATGATCGTCGGGCTGGTGCGCCCGACCTCCGGGCAGATCCTGGTCGATGGGCACGACATCTGGGCCGGCGGCAAGGGCCATCAGGAGCGGCGCAAGCGCGTGCAGATGATCTTCCAGGACCCCTATGCCAGCCTCAATCCGCGCTGGCGGGTACGCGACATCATCGCCGAGCCGATGCGCACGCTGGGCATTGCCCGCAACCGCACCGAGGTCGAGCATCGCGTCGCCGCGCTGTTGACCAAGGTCCGGCTCGACCCGGGCGTCATGCGCAAGTTCCCGCATGAATTCTCGGGGGGGCAGCGCCAGCGCATCGCCATCGCCCGGGCCCTGTCGAGCCAGCCCGAATTCATCGTCTGCGACGAGCCCACCTCGGCGCTCGACGTGTCGGTGCAGGCGCAGGTGCTCGACCTGATGCGGGCGCTGCAGGAGGAGTTCGGGCTGACCTATCTGCTGATCAGCCACAACCTCGCCGTGGTGCGCCAGATGAGCAATGCGGTGGGCGTGTTGCACAATGGCGTGCTGGTGGAGAAGGGGCCGACCGACCAGATCTTCGACAACCCGCAGGCCGACTACACGCGCATGCTGCTCGACGCGGTGCCCGACATCTCCAAGGTAGCGTGACGCCCGCCGGAGAATAGGCAATCCTCCCCTCCCCCTGAAAAGGGGGAGGGATCGGCAGACAGGCTTTTGCTGTTTGTTTCACGCATGTCTTTTCCCCGAAACCGGTGCCCACTTTCGGGAGACAGGCTTTTGCTCCTTGTTTTGACGCCTGTCTTTTCCCCGAAACCGGTGCCCACTTTCGGGAGACAGGCTTTAGGAGGCCGCGCGCCAGCGCTGTTCGGATAGAAAGCGCTCCAGCCCGTCGCGATCCATCGGGCGGGCGAAGGCATAGCCCTGGAGAATGTCGCAGCCCAGATCACGCAGGATAGCCGCGTGCTCCATGGTCTCGACGCCCTCCGCGACGATCTCGATGCCCATGGCCTTGCCGATATCGACGATGGAAGCGAGCAGCCGGCGCTGGGCGGGTTGTTCGAGGATGGGATGGACCAGCTGGCGGTCGATCTTGAGGCGGCGCGGGTGGAGTTTTTGCAGCGAGACGATGGAGGCATAGCCGGTGCCGAAATCGTCGATCTCGATATCGATGCCCAGATCCTTGATGCGGTCGATGTTCCAGCCGACGATACCGTCGCTTTCATCGAGATAGATCGATTCCACCAGCTCGAAGGCGATGCGGCCGGGGGTGATGTCGAGTTCGCGCAGGCTCTCGACCAGGCCCTCGTCATGCAGGCGCCGCTGGGAGACGTTGACCGAGGCGCGCGGAACCGCAAGCCCCATGGCCTGCCAGCGGTCGAGGTCGCGCAGGGCCTGTTCGAGCACCATGCGGTCGATGATGGAGACGACGCTCAGCTCCTCGGCAATGGTCATGAAGCTGTCGGGGGTCTTGAGACCTTCGCTCGGATGGTTCCAGCGCGCCAGCGCCTCGACGCCCACCACATCGTGGCTGTGCGCGTCGAATTGCGGCTGGTAGTGGGCGATGAAGGCGTTTGTATCGAGCCCCTGGAGGATTTCGTCGGCGCGGCGCTTGGTGCCGATGACTTCGGCCTGCAACGCCGCCGAGAAGAATTCATAGCGATTGCGGCCCCGTGCCTTGGCCCGGTAGAGCGCGATATCGGCATTGATCAGCAATTGCCGGACTTCGATATTGTCGCCACGCGCCGTGGCCAGGCCGACGCTGACGCCGATACGGCACTGGTGCCCCTCATGCAGGATCGGCCGGCGCATGGCCTGGACGATATCGTCGGCCAGTTGCGCGAGGCTCACATCGTCTGCGCCCGCCTCCGAAACCACCACGAATTCATCGCCGCCGATGCGGGCGACGAAATCCGTCGGCCGGCAATTGGCGCGCAGCACCTTGCTGGCATGGATCAGCATGGCATCCCCGGCAGCGTGGCCGAGCGTGTCGTTGATCTGTTTGAAGCGATCGAGATCTATATGGAGCAGGGCGATGCCGCCCGAGCCGAGATAACCGCTTTCGGCCTGCTGCTGCAGCTTTTCATCGAGATAGCGCCGGTTGGGCAGGCCGGTGAGGCTGTCATGCAGGGCATTGTGCTCGATGCGCGTCTTGGCGGCCTCGAGCTCGATATTGCGCGCCTCGGTCAGTTGCTGGGCGCGGCGCAGATCCTCGTTGAGGGCCACGTCGCTGGTGATGTCCCAATTGACACCGAGGACGCGATCGGGCTCGCCGGCCACCCGGTGCAGCATGGCGATGGAGCGGACATGGCGGATGGTGCCATCGGCCAGAAGCACGCGATAGACCGATTCATAGCGGCCCGTGCCGATCATGGCGAGGAAATCGGCTTCGCTGCGTTCGGCGTCGTCGGGATGGACGATGGTCTTCCACTGCTCGAAAGTGCGGATGCCGCCATCGATGGGCAGGCCGTACAACTCGTTGGTGCGCTCATCCCAGATTTCGGCGCCGGTTTCCAGATCCAGCTCCCAGATGCCGACCTTGGAGGTTTCGAGCGCCAGATTGAGCCGGTGACTGAGCGCGGCGAGCTGTCTTTCGCGGGCGCGCAACTGGCCGATATGGCGATGGCGCAATTCGACCATGCGGCGGCTGGTGAGGATGGGCAAAAGGATCAGCGTGCCGCCCAGCGCGATCAGCCCGCGCAGCAGCCAGGCATTGACGCTGTCCATGGCCCAGCCGCCATACGGCACCGCCGCCAGCTGCCAGCTGCCCGTGGGCAGGGCCACATCGGCCCGCACCGGATCGGCCTCGCTCAAGTCCGGGCCGTAAAAGAGCCTGCCCTCGCTTCCCTTGCCGTCATGGCCGATAATGGCGAGATCGAAGGACAGGCCGGGATCGTCAAGGCCGCTATCGGCATAGAGCCGCTCGACATCGATCACCGCCGAAATCACGCCCCAGGGGCGCCGCGTTTCCGCATCGCCCGTATAGACGGGAAAGCGCACGACAATGCCTTCGCCCCCCTGCACCAGCGCAAGGGGACCGGCCAGCACCAGACGGCCGGTTTCGACCGCCTCCTGGACGGCGTTCCACTGGCGGGGATTGCTGCGATAATCGAGACCGATGACGCGCTCATTGCCGGCCAGCGGGTAGCTCATGCGCACCACCAGATCGGGCGCGGCGGCGATGGAGCGCAATTGGCTGTGCTCTTCGAACAGATTGCCGACCAGCGCGTCGAAGCGCGCCTGGTCCATGTCCGGCTCGGTGGCGATGGTGGACACCAGGCCGCGCACCAGCTGCACATTGCTCGAAATATTGCCCTCGAGCTTGGCGCGGATGATGGCCAGCTGGTCGCGCACGCCGGCGCGCATGCGCTCCTCGGCGATGCTCTGGCTTTGGCGGTCGATGATGACGCCGGTGATCGAAACCACCAGCAAGGCGATGAGCACCGGCACCCAGGTTGCGCGCCGCCATTGCCTTCGATGTATATCCGTCTCCAGCCTGCCCATGCGCCTGTCTTGCCCGAACCAGCCCCGTGGTTTTCCGCCCGCAGGCTAACCGCCAAGCTGCTGATGAAACCATTACCGGCCGTACGAAATTCGGCTTGTGGTAAACAGGCCGGTAATGGCCTGCGGCTCAGCTGCCGCTCGAGGCGACCTGCTCCAATTCGATCAAGGTGCCGTCGAAGTCCTTGGGGTGCAGGAAGATGACCGGATTGCCATGGGCGCCGAGGCGGGGCGTGCCATCGCCGAGCACGCGGGCGCCGCTCTGGCGCATTTCGGCCATGGCGACGGCAATGTCGGGCACCTCGAAACAGATATGGTGCATGCCCCCGGCCGGGTTCTTTTCGAGAAAGGCGGCGATCGGCGATGCAGCGCCCAGGGGCTCGAGCAGCTCGACCTTGGTGTTGCCGACCTCGACGAACACCACTGTCACCCCGTGTTCGGGCAGGGCCTGGGGCGGGCCGACGTCGGCGCCGAGCTGGTGGCGATATTTGTCTGCCGCCGCCGCGAGATCGGGCACGGCGATGGCGATATGGTTGAGACGGCCGATCATCGGTTGGAAAGCCTTCCCTCGATTTCGTTGAGCACCGAAAAGGCCGCGTCGAGCACATTGGTGCCCGGACCGAAAATGGCGGCGACGCCGGCGTCGTAGAGGAAACCATAGTCGGGCTCGGGAATGACCCCGCCGACCACAACGGTGATATCGCCCAGCTCGCGCGCCTTGAGCGCCGCGATCAATTCGGGCACCAGCGTCTTGTGCCCCGCCGCCAGCGAGGACACCCCCACCGCATCGACCTTGAAGGCTTCGGCATGGGCGGCCACTTCCGGCGCCGTTTCGAACAGATCGCCCATATGGGTGACGAAGCCGAGATCGGCAAAGGCCGAGGCGATGATCTTGGCGCCGCGATCATGTCCGTCCTGCCCCATCTTGGCGATGAAGATCGAGGGCGGGCGGCCGCGCGAGGTCTTGAACGCCTCGACGCGGTCGGTGACCGATTTGAGCTGCGGATCGTCGCCATAGCCGCCGGCATAGACGCCCGAAATCACCCGGGTGACGGCGCGATGGCGGCCGAACACGTCTTCCATGGCGAGGGAAATCTCGCCCAGGGTGGCGCGGGCGCGCGCCGCCTCAATGGCGGCGGCGAGCAGATTGCCTTCGTCCTTGGCGGCGAATTCGCGCAAGGCGGCCAGCATGGACTGGCATTTGGCCTCATCGCGGGTTTCGCGGATGCGCTGAAGTTGCGCCACCTGCTCGGCGCGCACCTTGGCATTGTCGATCTCGCGAAGCTCGATCTTTTCCTCGACCTCGACGCGATAGCGATTGACCCCGACAATGACGTCGTCGCCGCGATCGACCCGCGCCTGCCGCAAGGCGGCGGCCTGCTCGATGGCCATTTTCGGCCCGCCCTGCTGCACCGCTGCCGTCATGCCGCCCTGCGCCTCGGCGGCGGCGATGAGCTTGCGCGCCTCATCGACCAGTTGATCGGTGAGCGCCTCGACATAATAGGAGCCGCCCAGGGGATCGACCACGTCGGTGATGCGGCTTTCATGCTGCAGGATGAGCTGGGTGTTGCGGGCGATACGGCTGGAAAACTCGGTGGGCAGCGCGATGGCTTCGTCGAAGGAATTGGTGTGCAGCGACTGGGTGCCGCCCAAAGTGGCGGCCAGCGCCTCGATGGTGGTGCGCACGATATTGTTGTGCGGGTCCTGCTCGGTCAGCGACACGCCCGAGGTCTGGCAATGGGTGCGCAGCATCTTGCTGCGCGGGTCCCTGGCCCCCAGCCCGGTCATGATCTCGCTCCAGAGTTTTCGCGCGGCGCGGAGTTTTGCGACTTCCAAAAAGAAGTTCATGCCGATGCCGAAAAAGAAGCTGAGGCGCCCGGCGAAGGCATCGATATCGAGCCCCTTGGCCTGGGCGGCGCGGACATATTCCATGCCATCGGCCAGCGTATAGGCCAGCTCCTGCACCGCCGTCGCCCCGGCCTCGTGCATGTGATAGCCGGAAATCGAGATCGAGTTGAATTTCGGCATATATTGCGCGGTATGGGCGATGATGTCGCCGATGATGCGCATCGAGGGTTCGGGCGGATAGATATAAGTGTTGCGGACCATGAACTCCTTGAGGATGTCGTTCTGGATGGTCCCCTCGAGCTGGTCCTGGCGCACGCCCTGCTCTTCGGCCGCCACCACGAACATGGCCAGCACCGGAATGACAGCCCCGTTCATGGTCATCGACACGCTCATTTCGTCGAGCGGAATGCCGTCGAACAGCGTCTTCATGTCCTCGACGCTGTCGATGGCGACACCGGCCTTGCCCACATCGCCGACAACGCGCGGATGGTCGCTGTCATAGCCGCGATGGGTGGCCAGATCGAAGGCGACAGAGAGCCCCTTCTGGCCCTTTTCCAGCGCCTGGCGATAAAAGGCGTTGCTTTCGCGCGCGGTCGAGAAGCCGGCATATTGGCGGATGGTCCAGGGGCGATTGGCATACATGGTCGCCCGCACGCCGCGGGTGAACGGCTCGATGCCGGGGATTTCGCCGTTCTCGCCCAGATAGACGGGGTTGACCGCGATGCCGCCATAGTCGCGCTCAAGCGAGGAAAGGGGGGTGTCGCGCAATTCCTTCTGGGCGAGCCTGGCCCATTTTTCGTGGCTATCGGACATGGTTGAGCTCCATATTTCCACAGGTACGGAACGGCACCTCCTCCTTGACGGGGGAGGTTGGCCGGGGGGGCGTGAGCCCCGATATCGCGGCTCTCCTTCCCCACCCCTGATCTCTCCCCGCCAGAGGGAGGGTGACGAGTGCCAGATTGCGCGCCATCACACCGCCTCGAATTCCAGCATCACCTGATCGACCGCCAGCACGGCGCCGGGGACGACATGCACCTTGGCGACACGGGCGCGTTTTTCGGCTTTTAGCACGTTTTCCATCTTCATCGCCTCGACGATGGCGAGCGTCTGGCCGTCCTCGACCAGGTCGCCTTCCTTGACGTCGATGCGCACCACCTGGCCCGGCATCGGACAGAGCAGGAACCGGCTCATGTCGGGCGGCACCTTTATCGGCATATGCCGCAGATATTGCGCGATATGGGGCCTGAGAACGAGCACCTTCACATCGGCGCCGCGATAGCGGATGCGCAGGCCTGAGGTGGTGGGATCGACCTTGAGCACCGAGGTGCGGCCGCCCGACCAGTCGAGCCGCGCCAGCGTGTCGCCCGGCTGCCAGGAAAGCCGTGCCGCCTCGGAGCGCCAGCCCAGATCGACGACATGTTCCAGCCCCTGCTGGTGCAGGGTGACGATCTCGGCCTTGTCGCCGATCTGCACATGCCAGCGGCTTTCCGTCGTGGCGCCAGCCCGGCGTTGCTCGCGCCGCGCCATCAGCAGGGCAGCGGCGGCGGCAACATCGAAATGATGCTCCTCGCCCAGTTCGGCGCCGGAAAACCCGTCCGGGAATTCCTCGGCGATATAGCCGGTGGTCAGTTTCCCATCGCGAAAACGCTTCTGGTCCATGACGGTGGAGAGAAAGGGCAGGTTGTTGCCCACCCCTTCGACCTCGAAACTGTCGAGCGCCACCGCCATGGCATCGATGGCGGCGAGGCGCGTCGGCGCCCAGGTGCACAGCTTGGCGATCATCGGATCGTAGAAGGTGGAAATCTCCCCGCCTTCGAACACGCCGGTATCGTTGCGGACGACGAGATCGGTGTCCCGGCTTTCGGCCGGGGGCCGATAGCGGGTCAGACGGCCGGTGGAGGGCAGGAAGTTGCGATAGGGGTCTTCGGCATAAAGCCGGCTTTCGATGGCCCAGCCCTCGCGCTTGACGTCGCTCTGGGCGAGCGGCAGTTTTTCGCCATTGGCGACGCGCAGCATCAGTTCCACCAGATCAAGCCCGGTGATCAGCTCGGTCACCGGATGCTCGACCTGAAGGCGGGTGTTCATTTCGAGAAAATAGAAATTGCGGTCCTTGTCGACGATGAATTCGACCGTGCCGGCGCTGCGATAGCCCACCGCCTTGGCCAAGGCCACCGATTGCTCGCCCATGGCCCGGCGCGTCGCCTCGTCGAGGAAGGGCGAGGGCGCTTCCTCGATCACCTTCTGGTTGCGGCGCTGGATCGAGCATTCGCGCTCGTTGAGATAAAGCGCATTGCCATGGGCGTCGGCGATGAGCTGGATTTCGATATGGCGCGGCTCGGTGACGAATTTCTCGATGAAGATGCGATCGTCGCCGAAGGAGCTCGCGGCCTCCGATTTTGAGCGCTCGAAGCCTTCGCGCGCTTCCGCGTCGTTCCAGGCGATGCGCATACCCTTGCCGCCGCCGCCGGCCGAGGCCTTGATCATCACCGGATAGCCGATGGAGGCGGCGATGGTGACGGCGTGTTCGGCGTCATCGATCAGGCCCATATGGCCCGGCACGGTGGAGACGCCGGCTTCGGCGGCGATCTTTTTACTGGTGATCTTGTCGCCCATCGCCTCGATGGCCTTGGGGCCCGGGCCGACGAAGATGATGCCTTCTTTCTCCAGTGCGGCGGAAAAGGCGGCGTTTTCCGAGAGAAAGCCATAGCCCGGGTGCACCGCCTCGGCGCCTGTCTGCTTGCAGGCGGCGATGATCTTGTCGATCTGGAGATAAGACTCCTTGGCCGGCGAGGCGCCGATATGCACCGCCTCATCGGCCATGCGCACATGCAGCGCTTCCCGGTCGGCGTCGGAATAGACGGCGACGGTGGCCATGCCCATCTTCTTCGCCGTCTTGATGACCCGGCAGGCAATTTCGCCGCGATTGGCGATGAGGAGTTTGGTGATGGTCATGGCTTGTCCTGTGTGCGCTGGGCGGACTCGATCTGGCTCCCTCCCCCTTGCGGGGAGGGCTGGGGTGGGGGGCCGAGAGGCAGGGCGTCGAGATAGGTGCTGACAGCTCCGAAAACGCCTTCTGGATTGTCCGTCACCTCGGCATTGGTGAACCGCATGACGGTAAATCCGCGCCCTCGCAGATAGTCGTCGCGAACCGCATCACTGGCCTGCGCCCGCTCGGCAAAATGGGTGTCGCCATCGATCTCGACGACAAGACCCGCCTTCAGGCAGGCAAAGTCCACGTAATAGCTGCCAATCTGGTGCTGGCGACGGAAGGGCCAGCCGGTTTGACGCAGAGAATAAGTCAGCCGCCAGAAATCCATCTCGGCATATGTGGCATTGCGCCTGAGTTTTCTTGCCAGGTCCTTGGCCATCCATCCCCCCACCCCAACCCTCCCCGCGAGGGGGAGGGAGCACGTCCTGTGATTGCCAAACCAGAGTACCACATCCCCGATCCGCCCCCCTCCCCCTTGCGGGGAGGGCTGGGGTGGGGGGCCGAGAGGCAGGGCGTCGATTGCTTGCATCATCACAGCGGGATGTTGTCGTGTTTCTTCTTCGGGCCCTGCACGGCTTTGTGGCGCAGGGTGGAGAAGGCGCGGATGACGCGGCGTCTGGTGCCATGGGGCATGATGACGTCGTCGATGAAACCGCGCTCGGCGGCGACGAAGGGGTTGGCGAAGCGGGCTTCGTAATCGGCCGTGCGCTGGGCAATCCTGTCCTTGTCGCCCAGCTCCGAGCGATAAAGGATTTCCGTCGCGCCCTTGGCGCCCATGACGGCGATTTCGGCCGAGGGCCAGGCATAGTTCACATCGGCCTTGATGTGCTTTGAGGCCATCACGTCATAGGCGCCGCCATAGGCCTTGCGGGTGATCACGGTGACCAGCGGCACGGTGGCTTCGGAATAGGCAAAGAGCAGCTTGGCGCCGTGCTTGATGATGCCGCCATATTCCTGGGCCACGCCGGGGAGGAAGCCGGGCACGTCGACAAAGGTGAGAATGGGGATTTCAAAACTGTCGCAGAAGCGGATGAAGCGGGCAGCCTTCTTGGAGGCGTTGATGTCGAGGCACCCAGCCAGCACCAGCGGCTGGTTGGCGACGACGCCCACCGTCTGCCCGTCGAGCCGGATGAAGCCGATCAGGATATTGCCGGCATGGTTCTTCTGCAGCTCGAGGAACTCTCCCTCGTCGGCGACCGTTTCGATCACCTCGCGCATGTCATAGGGCTTGTTGGCGCTGTCGGGGATGATGGTGTCGAGCTTGTCGTCGCGCCGATCGATCGGATCATGGCTGGGCAGACGCGGCGGCTTCTGCCCGGCGGCAAGCGGCAGATAGGCGAACAGGCGCCGCACTTCGAGCAGGGTTTCGATGTCGTTGGCAAAGGCGGCGTCGGCCACCGAGGAAATCCTGGTATGGGTGGAGGCGCCGCCCAGTTCTTCCTGCGTCACCGTCTCGTTGGTGACGGTCTTGACCACATCGGGGCCGGTGACGAACATATAGCTCGTGTCCTCGACCATATAGATGAAGTCGGTCATGGCGGGGGAATAGACCGCGCCACCGGCGCAGGGGCCCATGATCACCGAAATCTGCGGTACGGCGCCCGAGGCCTGCACATTGCGCCAGAACACGTCGGCATAGCCGCCAAGCGATGCCACGCCCTCCTGGATGCGGGCGCCGCCCGAATCGTTGAGCCCGATCACCGGCGCGCCGTTCTGCATGGCCAGATCCATGATCTTGCAGATCTTTTTGGCGTGGGTTTCGGAAAGTGAGCCGCCGAAGACGGTAAAATCCTGGCTAAACACATAGACCAGCCGCCCATCGATCGTGCCCCAGCCGGTGACGACGCCGTCGCCGGGGATCAGCGTCTCGGCCATGCCGAAATCGGTCGCCCGATGGGTGACGAACATATCGTATTCTTCGAAGGAGCCGGGATCGAGCAGCACATCGAGACGCTCGCGGGCGGTGAGCTTGCCCTTGCCGTGCTGGGTATCGATGCGGCGCTGTCCCCCGCCCAGCCGCGCGCCGGCGCGCTTGTCTTCAAGGGCGGTGATAATGTCCTGCATGGGGCTCCTCCGGCATAGATCGAACCGACCTTAGCGCGCCACAGCGGGCAGCCCAAGACAGGAAAGGGCAAGCCTGCTACAATAACACAAACTCAAAGTTGTGATTTTGTGGAGTTGTGAAATTGGCGGCGCGAAAAGTCTTTGCCGGAGCGAAAATCCGCGCGCTGCGGGCGCAGCAGAAACTGACCCAGGCCGAGCTGGCGGCACGGCTCGACATCTCGCCCTCCTATGTCAATCAGCTCGAATCCAATCAGCGCCCGCTGACCGCCGTCGTCATGCTGGCGCTGGCCGAAAATTTCGGGCTCGACCTTGCCAGTCTTGCCACCGACGCCTCCGACCGGCTGGTGATGGACCTGCGCGAGGCGCTGGCCGATCCGGTATTTGGCGAGGCGGTGCCAAACCTGCAGGAGCTCAAGACCGTCGCCACCAATGCGCCGGACATGGCCCGGGCCGTGCTGGCGCTGTACGAGGCCTATCGCAAATCCAACGAGCAACTGGCCGGCATGGACGCGGCGCTGAGCCGCGACCCGCATAGCGGGGTGACCACCGCCTATGAGGAAGTGCGCGACTTCTTCCATTATGCCGACAACTATATCGACCCGCTCGACCGGGCGGCGGAAGCGCTGGCGGGCGAGCTGGGCCAGTTCGGGCCGGGGCGGCTGGCGCGGCTGGTGGAATATCTCGATGAGACGCACGATGTGCGGGTGAGTTTTGCGCCGCCACTGGCGGCCGACGCGATGAGCCGGTTCGAGCGGGCGACACGGGAAATCTGGATCAATGACCGCATGGAGCCGGCGTCGCAATTTTTCCGCCTCGCCACCCATCTGGCCGGTTTCGAGCAGGTGACGCTGATCGGGCAGTTGCTCGATGGCGCCAGTTTCAAGACGGCCGAAGCGCGCTCCATCGCCCGGATGGGGCTCGCCAATTACTATGCGGGGGCGCTGCACATGCCCTATAGCGCCTTTCTCAAGGCGGCCGAGGCCTGTCGCTACGACATCGAGGAGCTTTCGCATTTTTTCGGCGCCAGCCTCGAACAGGTGGCGCACCGCCTCTCGACCATGCAGCGGCCGCGCGAGCGCGGCGTGCCGTTCTTCTTTGCCCGCGTCGATGCGGCCGGCACCATCACCAAGCGCCATTCGGCGACGGCGCTGCAATTTGCCCGGTTCGGCGGCGCCTGCCCCTTGTGGAACGTGCACCGAGCCTTTGAGGGGCGCGGCGACATCATCCGCCAGCTGGCCGAGACGCCCGATGGCAAAAGCTATCTGAGCCTTGCCTGGAGCCACGAGAAGCGCATGGGCGGCTTTCGCGGCACAACGCGGCGCTATGCCTATGCGCTGGGCTGCGAGATCAGCCACGCCAACCGGCTGATCTATGCCGACGATCTCGATCTGGGCAAAGCCGTGTTCGACCCGATCGGCATTTCCTGCCGCATCTGCGAGCGCCGCACCTGCCCGCAACGCTCGGTGCCGCCGCTGGCAGCCGGCCTTTCGGTGCCAGAAGACCGCCGCTCCATCGTGCCCTAGGA
>JAHCJW010000075.1 GCA_026126125.1 Devosia sp. | reverse complement strand
GTACTGTAACTTATCCTTGCCGTCTTGGAGGAAGCGCCCCTCCCCGCCGGCGGCCGGGGCCGCCCCACAGGGTTCAACCGCGGCTATTTCGTTCAGCCTACCGTTTTTGCCGCCGCGTCCAACGAGATCAGGATTGCTCGCGAGGAAATCTTTGGGCCGGTCCTGACGATCATCCCCTTTGACGACGAAGAGCACGCCGTCCAAATCGCCAATGATACCCCTTATGGGCTGACCAACTATGTGCAGAGCAAGAATGACGCTCGCCGCCAGCGCGTTGCGTGCCGTCTGCGCTCGGGCATGGTGGAAATGAATGGCCAGCCTCGTGGTGCCGGCTCACCTTTTGGCGGCAGCAAGGCGTCCGGCCGTGCCCGCGAGGGCGGCCGTTGGGGCATCGAGGAATATCTCGAGGTGAAGGCGATATCGGGATGGGGCGACGCCGAGAGCAGTGCGACGTCGTAGATTTCGCTACACGCTTCAAAGCGCGCGAGGCAGCTCCGGACCCGGGTCTGCGCCCTATCGGGGGCGCAGGCCGTTATAGATCAGCTCGAAATATTCTTCGGCGATTTGCCGAGCACTCATGCGGCCGCCCGGCGTGTACCAACGAGCCATCCAGTTGAGCATCGACAGGATACCGCGCGTCACGCTGGCCGGATCGCCCACAGTGAGCGCCCCGGACTCCTTGGCATCGGTCATTAACTGGCGAAGCAGCTTTTCATATTCGTCCCGGGCATTGACCTGGCCACGGTCGATGTTGCGGGTCAGGCCGCCAAAGCCATGCAGCAGCGTCACGAATTCAGTGTAGTGGCTCTCGAAGAATTCAGCGTGGGCCAGCATCAACTGTCTGAGCTGGTCGCCGAAATCACTGCTCTTGTCCAGTCGCTCGACCACATGTTGCCGCAGGCCCTTGAGCAGGTCGATGACGATCTCGTCGTAGATGACCTGCTTGGTGGGGAAATAATGATAGACGGCAGCTTTCGATATTCCCACCGCGGCCGCGACATCCTGCAGTGATGCCCCTTCGAAGCCTCGCTCCGCAAAAAGCTTGGCAGCATTGGCCAGGATAGTTTCACGCGGGGCCGCAATGGTCGCCGGGCGGCCGAGGGTTGTTCTTTTCTTTGCCGTCATAAATGCGTTTCCGGGTTGACTGTCACGGGGAGAATGGCCTATTACCGGCCAGCCGGTCGATAATGTGTTGACGGGCTTTTCTGGATTACAACTGAAACGTCGGGTGTGCAAATGGCAGATCTTCCGTTGGACGGCGTCAAGGTCATAGACTTTTCGCGCGTTCTGGCCGGACCGCTGGCCTCGATGGTCCTGGCTGATCTTGGCGCCGACGTTATCAAGGTCGAGCATCCCGAGCGCGGCGATGACACAAGGGATTGGGGCCTGCCGCTGGCTCCCCATGATACGACCTATTTCTATAGCTTCAATCGCAATAAGCGCTCCGTTACACTGGACCTGACGACGCCCACGGGGCAGGCGCAGGCGCGGGCTCTTGTCGCCGAGGCGGACATTGTGGTCGAAAATTTTCGGCCGGGCGTCATGGAGCGTTTCGGCCTGGGTTTTGAGGCGCTTGCCGCCGTCAACCCCAAGCTCGTTTACTGCGCCATTTCCGGCTATGATCGCTACGGTCCTGAAAAGGATCGGCCCGGCTATGATCTCGTCATCCAGGGCGAAAGCGGTCTGATGTCGATCAATGGCGATCCCGATGGGCCTGCGCTCAAATTCGGCATTGCCGCCGTCGATATTTTCACCGGCATGTCCGCCGCCCAGGCGGTTCTTGCGGCGCTCTACCAGGCGGCGCGAACCGGCAAGGGCCGGCGTATCGATCTGGCGCTCTATGATTGCGGCATCGCGCTTACCACCTATTACGGGCTCGACGCGCTGTTGCTTGGCAAGGACCCGGCGCGTGTCGGGAATGCTCACCCCTCCATCGTGCCCTACGGCGTCTTCGAGGCGGCCGATGGTCCGCTCGTCATCGCCGTGGGCAACAACTCCCAATATGGCGCGCTTTGCCATGACGTGATCGGGCGGCCGGACCTTGCTGCCGATCCGCGCTATGCGGCCAATCTCGATCGCTCACGCAACCGCCAGCCCCTGCTCGCCGAGCTGAGCGCGTGTTGCGCGACCACTTTCGCTTCTCGAGGATTTGTCGCGCGTGGGCATTCCCTGTGGCGAAGTGCTTGGCCTGCATGCCGCCATGACCAGCAGCCGAACCGATAATGCCGGGCTCGTCGGCCATCATTCTCATCCCGTTGCCGGATCCGTAGCCGTCCTGTCGCCGCCATGGCGTTTCGATGGCGAACGGGTTCCGGTGCGTCGTCCCCCCATGCTTGGCGAGCACGACACGCCTCCAAAGGATTTCAGCTCATGAACGAAATGGCATGGTCGTCCGCGACCCCCTCCGCTTCCTCCCCTTCGCTTTCCGGACTTAGAGATATGGCCCACGAAACACAATTCGCCTGGAGCGACCCGTTCTTTCTCGAGGATCAGCTGACCGATCTTGAGCGCGACCTGCGCAATGGTGCAGCAGCTTTTGCCGCTGAATGCCTGCGCCCGCGTATCAACGAAGCCTATCTCGATGAAGTCACCGATGCCGGCCTGTTCGCGGAAATGGGGGCGGCGGGCCTCTTCGGCATTACGCTGCCCGAGCAATATGGCGGCCTCGGCGCCAGCCACGTCGCATATGGCCTCGTCGCCCGTGAAATCGAGCGTATCGATTCCGGCTATCGCTCCATGGTGAGCGTGCAGTCCTCGCTCGTCATGCACCCGATCTATGCCTTCGGCTCGGAGGCGCAGAAGCAGAAATATCTGCCCAAGCTCGCTTCGGGCGAGTGGGTCGGCTGTTTCGGCCTCACCGAACCCGACGCCGGATCCGATCCGGCCTCGATGACCACCCGCGCCGAAAAGACGGCCGATGGTTACCGTCTCAATGGCACCAAGACCTGGATTTCCAACGCCCCCTTTGCCGATGTTTTCGTCATCTGGGCAAAGTCCGAAGCCGAGGGCGGCCGTATTCGGGGCTTCGTGATCGAAAAAGGCACGCCGGGCCTCTCCGCCGTCAAGATTTCGGGTAAGCTCTCGCTTCGCGCCTCGGTCACCGGCCAGGTCTCGCTGCACAATGTCGAAATTCCCGAGGATGCCATCTTGCCCGAAGTCTCCGGACTGAGGGGGCCATTCTCCTGCCTCAACCTTGCCCGCTACGGAATTTCCTGGGGCGCCATGGGTGCGGCTGAGGATTGCTGGCATCGCGCCCGCCAATATGGTCTTGACCGCAAGCAGTTCGGCAAGCCGATCGCCGGTACCCAGCTGTTCCAGAAAAAGCTCGCCGACATGCAGACCGAGATCGCGCTTGGCCTGCAGGCCGCCCTGCGCGTCGGCCGGCTGATCGACGAAGATCGTCTTGCGCCTGAGATGCTCTCGATCATCAAGCGCAACAATTGCAGCAAGGCGCTCGATATCGCCCGGCTCGCACGCGACATGCATGGCGGTAACGGCATCCACATCGAATATGCCGTCATGCGCCACGCCCAGAATCTGGAAACCGCGGTCACCTATGAAGGGACACAGGACATCCACGCACTCATCCTGGGTCGGGCCCAGACCGGTCTGCAGGCGTTTTTCTGATGAGTACGGAGGCGCGGCTTGTGGATGGGCGAGAGGATGGCGTGGTCGAAACGACCATGCTTGGTCAGTTCGCCATTGTCAGCGTGAACAACCCCCCGGTTAACGCGCTTGGCCAGTCCGTGCGTGCCGCCCTCTCAACTACTCTGGGAGAGCTTGACGCCGACGAGGCCGTCGCCGGGATTATTCTCACCTGCGCCGGCCGCACCTTTTTTGCCGGCGCGGACATCGCCGAGTTCGGCCTGCCTGCCCTCGCGCCGTCATTGCGCGATCTGTTGGCACAGATCGAAAACTCGGCGAAGCCGGTTCTGGCGGCCATGCATGGCACGCCCCTCGGTGGCGGGCTGGAACTTGCCATGGCCTGCCATCTCCGCCTTGCAACCCTCGATACGAAAATGGGTCTGCCCGAGGTCAAGCTCGGTCTCATCCCCGGAGCAGGCGGCACCGTCCGACTGCCCTATCTCATCGGGCCTGAAGCGGCCCTGCGCATGATCGTCCAAGGGACGACAATGGACGCAGACGAAGCCCTCGAGGCGGGCCTGATCGATGGCATTGTCAGCAGCGGTGCCGGCTTTCTGAGCGAAGCGGTGACGTTCATCCAGACCAGATTGCTCGCGCCGACGCGGATCGTTCCGGTACGCGGCCGCCGGCAGAAGATCGAGCAAGCGGATCGGTCAGCGTTCGAGACGGCCGCCATCGCTCTCGCGACCCGCAGCAAAGGCTCAGAAGCCATTGCTGCCGCCATAGGGGCGGTGCGAAATGCTCTATTTCTCTCGTTCGAAGAGGCGCTGGCTACCGAGCGGGCGGCATTCGACGCGCTCGTGGCGAGTGAGCAATCAGCCGCACAACGCCATATTTTCTTTGCCGAGCGCGCCGCGCGCAAGGCTGGGAGCGGCGTGGCCCCGGCTTTACGCACCGAAATCCGCAGCGTCGGTGTCGTCGGCGCCGGCACCATGGGTGGGGGCATCGCCATGGCCTTTGCCAATGCCGGTTTTCCGGTGGTTCTGGCGGAGGTGAATGCCGAGGCGCTTGAGCGTGGCCACGCCAATATTGCCAGGAACTACGCCACCTCGGTCTCGCGCGGCTCTTTGTCGGCCGAGGAGGCGCAGCGGCGTTTGGCCCTGATCCAGGGCGCGCCGAACCTGGCGTCACTGGCGCACTGCGATCTGATCGTGGAAGCTGTTTTCGAGGATATGGCCATCAAGAAGGCCGTCTTCGCACAGCTTGACGGCATAGCTCGCCCCGACGCCATTCTGACAACCAATACCTCCTATCTCGACGTCAACGAGATTGCCACCGCAACGACACGGCCTGCCAATGTGCTGGGATTGCACTTCTTTTCGCCGGCCAATGTCATGAAGCTGGTGGAAGTGGTACGGGCTGACAAGACCGATCCCGCCATTTTGGCAGCGATCTCAGAGCTCGCTCGCAGGTTGGATAAGGTTCCGGTGGTCGTGGGCGTATGCCATGGCTTTGTCGGCAATCGCATGCTCGAAGCGCGGTCGGCGGGGATGATGGACTTGCTGCTCGAAGGGGCAACGCCTGAACAGGTGGATCGCGCCTTCACTGACTTTGGCTGGCCCATGGGGCCTTTCCAGATGCAGGATCTCGCGGGCCTCGATATTTCCTGGCGCAAGCGCAAGTCGCGCGGCGAATCCCTGATCATAGCCGATGATCTTTGCGAACGTGGCAGGCTGGGTCAGAAGACCGGCAAGGGCTATTATCGCTATGAGGACGGATCGCGAAAGCCGCTGTCCGACGACGTGGTGCTGGACCTCATCGCGAGCGCCTCTCAAGCCCGCAACATTGTCCGCCGCGAGATCAGCGCCGAGGAAATTATCGAGCGCACGCACTATCCGATGATCAATGAAGGCCATCGCATCCTTGGCGAAGCCATCGTCCCCCGGAGTTCCGATATCGATATCGTCTGGGTCTATGGCTACGGCTTTCCCCAGTACAAGGGCGGCCCAATGTTCTGGGCCGAGCGGCAGGGCCTCGACCATGTCGTGGCGCGTCTCGAACACTGGCGGGCAGTGACCGGGCAACCGGCCTATCTGCCCTCGGCCGAACTGGTGCAGGCGGCTGGCCTCGCCGAAGCCGAACGCCGACCCGACAAGGCTGTAGCGCAGGTGCATTCATGAAAGCTCTCGTTCCGATCAAGCGTGTTGCCGATTTCAACGCCCGTATCCGCGTCCGTCCGGACGGCACCGGCGTCGATCTTGCCAACATCAAGATGTCGGCCAATCCCTTCGATGAGATCGCACTCGAACAGGCCGTGCGTTTGCGTGAGGCCGGAGGGGTCTCCGAGGTGATCGCGGTCTCCATCGGCTCGGCGCAATGCCGGGATGTGCTGCGCTCGGCGTTGGCGCTGGGTGCCGACCGAGCTATCCTGATCCGCTCCGACCTGACGCTCGAAGCTCTGGCCATTGCCAAGCTTTTGGCAACTCTTGTTCGCGCTGAAGGCATTGGTCTTGCCATACTGGGCAAACAGGCCATTGACGATGATGCGGGTCAAACCGGTCAGATGCTGGCGGCACTGCTGGGCTGGCCGCAGGCCACTTTTGCCTCGTCCGTCGAGCTGCAAGGGGCTTCGGCAAAGGTGACGCGCGAGGTTGATGGGGGCCTGCAGACCATCGAGGTGAATCTGCCCGCCGTCATCACCGCCGATCTTCGCCTCAATACGCCGCGCTTCGTCGGCCTGCCTGCCATCATGAAGGCCAAGCAAAAACCGATAGAGGAACGTGACGCCGAAAGCTGCGGCGTCAGTCTTGGGGCGCGCCTTTGTGTGCTGCGCACCGAGGAACCACCCACTCGCAAGGCCGGTGTGATGGTCAAAACTGTCGCCGATCTCGTTGACAAGCTCCGCCTCGAAGCGGGCGTTCTCTAGCCTCAAGGATCACGACCATGGCCATTTTGCTGTTGGCGGAACATGACGGATCGGTGCTGCTCGACCAGACGGCGCGGGCCCTCGCTGCCGCCCTTGAAATAGGGTCGGACGTCGACATTCTCGTCGCCGGCAAGGATATAGGGGCCGTCGCCGAAACCGCCGCAGGTCTGGCGGGCGTCAGAACCGTGTTGAAGGCCGATGCCGACGATCTCGACCATCAGTTGCCCGAGGCCATCGCCGCGCTCGTGCTGCAGCTTGCCGAGGGCTACGACACGATAGCAGCCCCCGCGACATCTCTTGGCAAAAGCGCCATGCCGCGGGTGGCAGCCCTGCTCGATGTGATGCAGATTTCCGACGTCATCGCTGTTCTGGCCCCGGATACGTTCAAACGCCCCATCTATGCCGGCAATGCCATCCAGATCGTGCAATCGAGCGACGCAAGGCGCGTTCTGACCGTCCGTACTTCCGCGTTTGCGCCGGTCGCCGCCACGGGCGCGGCAGCCATCGAGACTGTCGCCTTTGCGCCTGCGGAAGCCCGTTCGCGCTTCATCGAGGAGCAAAGGGGCAAGAGCGCCCGGCCCGAATTGGGCGCGGCGCGGATCGTCGTGTCCGGCGGGCGCGCGCTCGGATCGGCAGAAAATTTTCAGACCAGGGTCGTTGCGCTTGCCGACGTGCTCGGTGCTGCCGTCGGCGCCAGCCGCGCGCCCGTCGATGAGGGCTACGCTCCCAATGACTGGCAGGTGGGGCAGACGGGCAAGATCGTGGCGCCCGAGCTCTATATCGCCGTGGGCATTTCCGGCGCCATCCAGCACGTGGCTGGCATGAAGGACGCCAAGACCATCGTCGCCATCAATTCGGACGCCAATGCGCCGATCTTTCAATATGCCGATTATGGCCTGGTGGGCGATTTGTTCGAGCTCGTGCCGCAACTGACTGCTGCGCTAGCCCAGACGAGGTCATAGCAGCAATGAGCCGGGAGAGGATGAACTACGATGTGGTGATTGTGGGGGCAGGGCCGGCCGGCCTCGCCGCTGCCATTCGCCTCAAGCAGCAGACACCGTCGCTGTCCGTTGTGGTCATCGAGAAGGCTGGCGCGATTGGCGGTCATGTCATTTCGGGGGCCGTCATGGATCCCGCTGCGCTCGATGAACTCGTACCGGAATGGCGATCCGCGTCCGGCGAGGCCGAGATACCCGTTACAGACGACAGGTTTTTCTATCTCAGCGCCAAAAAAGCCTGGCCGCTGCCCGCGCTCTTCATGCCGCGATTGATGTCAAACCACGGCAATTTCGTCGTATCGCTGGCCAATATCTGCCGCTGGCTGGCCGCGCATGCCGAAGCCTTGGGGGTGGAAATCTATCCCGGTTTTGCCGCCGCCGAATTGGTTTTTGACGCAGAGGGCGCCGTCATCGGCGTCGCCACCGGTGATGTCGGCCTCGACCGCGAGGGGCGTCCGGGGGAAAGCCATCAACCCGGCATGGAGCTGGTGGGTTGCTACACCGTGCTCGCCGAAGGGGTGCGGGGCAATCTCAGCAAACAGGCGATCGCCCGTTTTGCTCTTGCTGAGGGCGCCGAAACACCCAAATACGGCATCGGGTTCAAGGAGGTCTGGCAGGTCGAGCCCGCGCAGCACCGCCCAGGTCATATCCAGCACAGCTTTGGCTGGCCATTGCCCGATAGCACAGGCGGCGGGTCCTTCCTCTATCACGGCAAGGACAATCAGGTGACGGTGGGCTTTGTCGTCCACCTCGATTACCGCAATCCCTATCTGTCGCCCTTTGAGGAGTTTCAGCGCTTCAAGTCGCATCCGGCCATCCGCCGGTTGCTGATCAATGGTACGCGCATCGCCTATGGCGCCCGCGCCATTTCCGAGGGCGGCTTTCAGTCCGTGCCGAAACTGGCCTTCCCGGGTGGCGTGCTGGTCGGAGATGCGGCGGGCTTCGTCAACGTCCCGCGCATCAAGGGCAGCCACAATGCCGTTCGCTCGGGCATGCTGGTGGCCGATCACCTCGCGGCGGCACTGGGGGCCGGAAGGGCGGCGGACACGCTGCTATCCTATGACGCGGCCTGGCGCCAAAGCGCCATCGGCGCCGACCTTTACCCCGTGCGCAACGTCAAGCCCTTGTGGTCGCGGTTCGGTACGCTCGCCGGCATCGCGCTGGGTGGCCTGGACATGTGGGCGCACCAGCTCTTCGGCCGATCCCTCTTGGGAACCCTGCGCCATGCCAGTGCCGATCACGAGGCGCTGGAGCCCGCTGCGCGACACCGGCCCATTGCCTATCCCGCTCCTGATGGAAACCTGACTTTCGACCGGCTGTCCTCCATCTTTCTGTCCGGCGTCAATCATCGCGAGGACCAGCCGGTGCACCTGGTCGTCGCCGATGCTGAGCGGCAACGGCGAAACGAGCACGATGTCTTTGGCGGGCCATCGTCTCGTTACTGCCCCGCGGGCGTCTATGAATGGATCGAACAGCCGGCCGGGCCGCATTTGCAGATCAATGCCCAGAACTGCATTCACTGCAAAACCTGCGACATCAAGGATCCGGAACAGAACATCACCTGGACGCCACCCGAAGGCGGTGGCGGTCCCAATTATGCGAACATGTAGCGGCGCGGTCCGCTGAGTACGAGGAGAACTGGATATGGGTGCTGTCACGATCAGCAATGTGCGCAAGAGCTACGGCAATGTGGAAATTCTGCATGGCGTGTCGCTCGATATTGCCGATGGCGAATTCGTCATCCTGGTCGGCCCGTCGGGCTGCGGAAAATCCACACTGCTGCGCATGATCGCCGGCCTTGAGGACGTGACGGCGGGTCAGATTTCCATCGGAGGCCGCGACGTCACCCATGTGCCGCCAAAGCATCGCGATATCGCCATGGTTTTCCAATCCTACGCTCTCTATCCGCATATGACGGTCGAGCAGAACATGAGCTTTTCGCTCAAGCTCCAGGGTGTGTCTCAAGAGGAGCGACAGAAGCGCGTCGCCTATGCCGCCGGCATTCTGGGTCTTGAACCCTATCTCAAGCGCCATCCGCGCCAGCTCTCGGGTGGTCAGCGCCAGCGCGTCGCCATGGGCCGCGCGATTGTGCGCAATCCGGCGGTATTCCTTTTCGATGAACCGCTCTCCAATCTCGATGCGAAGCTGCGCGTGGCCATGCGCTCTGAGATCAAGCAGAACCATCAGCGCCTCAAGACCACGACGGTCTATGTCACGCATGACCAGATCGAAGCCATGACCATGGCCGACCGCATCGTGGTCATGCATGACGGCATCATCGAGCAGATCGGCTCGCCACTCGAGCTTTATGATCGGCCGGCAAACTTGTTCGTCGCCGGTTTCATCGGTTCTCCTGCCATGAACATGCTGACCGGCAAGCTTGAGGGTGGCAATTTCGTCTCGAGCGATGGCACCCGCGTTCCACTCGGCAACGCACCGGCGCAATCGGAAGGACGCCCCGTGACGCTGGGCATTCGTCCTGAACACTTCGCCCTCGATCCCTCGGGGGTGCCGGCCGAGGTCCTCACCGTCGAGCCCACCGGGGCGGAAACCCAGGTCGTCGCACGCTTCGCCGGCACCGATATCGTCTGCGCCTTCCGCGAGCGCATCGTGGCCGGGCCGGGCGATATTCTATCGATCCGCCCACTGGCTGAAAGCGTGCACCTGTTCGACGCCGAGACCGGGCGGCGCATTGCCGTATAAACGCGATCTGGAACTGCGAGGGGAAAGGGCAACAGGCCTTCCCCTGGCTTCGATTGCCATAAATTGCCTGCTGACCTCGATTGCCCGGACCAAGCCGGGCAATGATGGAAGAAGGGACAGCGCGTCCGCCCCACTCCTGAAGAGAAAACCCGCGGGTCCGCCTTCTATCCTGCCCCTATATCAGCGGCTCAGGACCAGTCGGGCCACATTTTTCCCAGTTTCCTGCAGGCTTCGGCGACGGCAGGCCCCCAGGCTTCGAGATCGTCTTGACCCATGCGGCTGGTGGGGGCCGATAGCGAAATGGTGCCCACGCAGCGCGCCTTGCCGTCCATCCCGTCCGTCACAATAGGCGCGGCAACCGCCCCGATCCCGATCTCGCTTTCCTGCCAGGAAATCGCCCACCCCTTGTGTCGGCTCGCTTCCAGCTCCTCGTAAAAACGCGCCCGGTCGGTGATCGAATATTCGGTGCGCGGGGTGAGGGGATTGGCGTCGAGCACCGCATCGACAAAAACGCGCGGCTTGGTCGCCAGCCAGGCTTTGCCGGCGGCGGTCGTATGCAGGCGAATAGCCGGGGCATAGTTGGGATTGATGTTGAGCATCCATTTGCGGCCGATCTCGGCCATCACCCACATCAACTTGTCCTCTTCCTCGACCGCCAGACGGCTGAGTTCGCCACTGGATTCGGCCAGATCCAGCAGGATGGCGCGGGCCTGATCCATGATTTCTTCCTGGACCAGCTTGCGATGGCCCAGATTGGCGAGGCGATAGCTGAGGGTAAAGCGCTCGGAGAGGGGGTATTTATAGATATAGCCCAGCTCGGTGAGGGTGAGCAGCAGCCGCCAGGCGATCTGCTTGTTCACGTCCAGGGCTCGGGCAATGTCCGACAGGATCAGTCCTTTTTCGGACAAGGCCAGCACTTCCAGGATGCGGAAGGCTCTGCCCACAGCCTGGATCCCCTGCGTGCCACCCTCTTTCGGCTCCTCGCTAACCATCACTCGCTCCAAATCGTCACGGTCTCGAACCTAGCCAATCCAGGGGCCTCCTTCCATACGCCCTGCCTGGGGAAACAGCTTTTTGTCGTCAGGAGATTGACAGGAGCCGTCATTAGGACATATCTAAAAACATAACGATGTTACTATTTTTGTGACGCCGGTGCGTTCTCGCGTAATCGATGGCGGCGGGCTGGAATACGGCAGGCCCCGTCAAGGCTGGCGGCGAAATTGAGAGGCATGTTCGAGTGAAATCTGACGATTGGGTTCAACCAGCGAGTTTAGGGAGGAAATCGATGATCAACCAAATGCCGCGCGCGCCCATGGCGGCGCTTTGTGGAGGTTAGCTCATGCTGGACCTTTTTCTTCAGCAGTCCATGAATGGTTTCGCGCAAGGCATGAGCTATGCGTTGATCGCGCTGGGCCTGACCATGGTCTTCGGCGTGCTTCACATCATCAATTTTGCCCATGGCGAAGTCTATATGGTGGGTGCGCTGGGCGCTGTCCTCGCCGCCACCTATCTTGGCGCGCCATATTTCGTCGTGCTGGGCGTTGGCATTGTGGTTGGCATGGCGTTGGCGTGGCTGATCGCGCTAGCCGGTATTGGTAAGGTTCTTGATCGCAAGGATGGGTCGAGTACGGTTCTGCTCACCACCTTTGCCATCTCCATCATCCTCTACGAAGCTGTGGTCACCTTTTTTGGCCCCACCCCGCTGCGCATCGAAGGCATTCCTGGTCGGTCGGAGTTTGGTCAGACGGTCGTCACGAACCAAAGACTGTTCGTGATTGCCGTCGGTCTTTTTGTGCTCGCCGGCATCGAATTCGTGCTGCGCCGCTCCGATATCGGCCGTCAAATTCGGGCCCTGGCCAGCAGCGCGTTTGCCGCGCAGGTGGTTGGTATCAATGTTGAGCGTATTCGCGTCGTGACCTTCGTCGCCGCTGGCGCGCTTGCCGGCCTCACTGGCGCGCTGATGGTGCCGATCACCCTGTTCTCGCCGACGATCGGTCACAGCATCATCATCAACGCCTTCGTCGTCGTCGTCATTGGTGGAATGGGAAGCGCCGCTGGCGCAGTCGTGTGCGGCATCGCGCTCGGTCTGCTTGAAGCCTATGTGGCCATTTTCATGCCGCAACAATTCGCCTCGGCACTGATCTATGCGCTGCTGCTCGTGACGCTGTTGATCCGGCCCAAAGGCCTCTTTGGGAGGGCACGCGCATGAAAAACTGGGCTCTACTTCTGGCAGCGCTCGTGGCCTGCATCGCCTTGCCGCTCGTCATGGGCAGCTTTCAATACTATTCGGGGATCCTGGTCTACGCGGTTGTGTTGGCCTTGCTCGGGCTGAGTGTGAACCTGACGGTCGGCTATCTGGGCTATATCAGCTTCGGTCACGCGGCATTCTTCGGGCTTGGCGCTTATACCGCAGCCCTGCTGATCAGCAATTTCGGGGTGAACTTCTGGGTTGCCCTGCTTATCGCCCCTATTCCTGCGGCATTGCTCGGGGGCATTGTCGGGTTCGTTTCGCTGCGCGTCGGTGGGTCTTATTTCGCCATCGCCACGCTGACGGTGGGTGAAATCCTGCATTTGGTCGCCGGCGCCTGGATGGACGTCACCAAGGGTCCTCTTGGCATCGTCGTGCCGCGGCCCCGTCTGCCGTTCATGGAAGGCCTGGGCCTGGTCTTCCACCAGTACTATCTCATGATCGCCCTGGCTCTTCTCGTCCTCGTGGTCTTTACCTTGTACCGCATCCTCACCGGGCCGGTGGGCCGCTCCTGGAAGGTTATTCGCGAGTCTGCAGCTCTTGGCGAAAGCATGGGCATCCCCACGCTGCGCTACCGAGTCTATAACGTCGCCTTGTCGGGTGCGATTGCCGGGCTTGCCGGGGCATTGTTGATCCCCCGATCCGCCGTCGTTGTGCCGGAAGTTTTCAGCTCGGGCATCTCCGCGACCGGCCTCCTTATCGCCATTCTGGGCGGAAAGGGCACGCTTGTGGGGCCGCTCCTCGGCGGCGCGGTGTTCGCAGCTTTGCCGGAATCGCTTCGCTTCATCGACGAGTTCCGGATGGTGATTTTCGGCGTCATCCTGCTCATCGTCGTTCGCGCTCGGCCGAGCGGTCTGGTTTCGCTGATCCCAAGTTTTGGCCGGAAGTCCAAAACCCTGTCCGCAAAGGCTTCGAAGGCGACGGTCGAGCCGCATTTTGAGCCGGCTCCGCCCCTGCAGGTGCGGGATCTGGGCAAGACCTTCGGCGGCCTGCGGGCAGTCGACGGTGTGAACCTGGAAGTGCGTTCGGGCGAGGTGGTTGGTCTTATCGGGCCCAACGGCGCGGGCAAGACGACCTGTCTCTCGCTGATTAGCGGCTTTGAAAGGCCGAGCCGGGGCGAAGTGATGCTCGGCGATCGTAACCTGGTGGGGTTGCCATCGAGCAAGCTGGCGCAGTTGGGTGTCGTGCGCACGTTCCAGCAAACCGCGGTTTGCGCAGAAATGACGGTTTTCGAGAATGTTCTCGCCGCCGTTCCGCACAAGGAAACCATGCTTTCGAGCGTCCTGCGGGGCCCCGGATATGTCCGGCGCGCGCAGGCTCGCGAAGCCGAAGCCTACGCCATTCTCGCCATGGTGGGCATCGAAAGCGCGGTGAACCAGATCGCCGGGTCGCTGCCCTACGGTGATCAGAAGATGCTCTCGGTTGCCGTGGCCCTCGCCACCAGGCCAGGTCTGCTCATGCTCGACGAGCCTGCCGCCGGCCTCAACCACACGGAAGCAGGACGGCTGTCCAAGCTGCTCGGGCGTTTGCGCGACAGCGGATTGTCGGTGCTGCTCATCGATCACAACCTGAAATTGATGATGTCGATCTGCGACCGCATCTACGTGATCGAACGCGGCTCTCCGTTGGCTGACGGCGCGCCGGCTGAAGTTCGGGCAAATCCAAAGGTCATTGAGGCTTATCTCGGTACTTCGCGCAAGGAGGAGACAATCAATGCTGCAGGTTGAGAGGCTTGGCATTCGCTACGGCGCCGTTGAAGCCGTCGATAATCTGACCTTCCACGTCCCCGATTCTACCTGTGTCGCGCTGATCGGGTCCAACGGGGCCGGCAAGTCATCCGTCCTCAAGGGCATCATGGGGCTGGCCAGCGCCACTGGCTCCATTCGACTGGGCAATACGGATCTCGGCGGGCTGAAAAGCCACCAGCGCGTCAGTGCCGGGATCGCCCTGTCGCCGGAAGGGAGGCATGTTTTTGCCGACATGTCGGTGAAGGAAAATCTCCTTGTCGGGGCGGCGGGGCACGACCGCGAAGCCTTGGTGACCGAGATGTTCGGCCTGTTTCCCCGTCTGGGGGAGCGCGAGAAGCAGATTGCCGGGTCGATGTCGGGAGGTGAGCAGCAGATGCTCGCTATTGCTCGCGCCCTGATGTCGAAACCCAAGCTTCTGATGCTCGACGAACCGACAATGGGCCTGGCGCCGATCATCGTTGATCAGGTGATCGTCCTTATCAACGTGTTGAAGAAGCGTGGCCTGTCCATCCTTCTTGCCGAGCAGAATGCCGAAATGGCGCTGGAAGTCGCTGAGCACGCTTACGTGCTCGAGACCGGCCGGTTGAAACGGGAGGGCGCCAGTGCCGACCTCGCCCGCGATCCGGCCATCCAGGAGGACTATCTCGGCCTCTGACGGGGCGTCGCATTCGAGCGCGAGAGCAGGCCGGCGATCGCGCCGGATACGGCAGATGGAGCCTTCATCGGCAGTGGCGCCGCCATGCCCTTCGCCTCGACACGCACGTCTCCTGGCGAAGCGGCCGGCAGAGCAGCCTTAAAATACTGAAAGCGGCGATCAGTCCGCTTTCCAGATCAACTCGACACAGAGGCGAGAACCGAGGGTGGGAGGCCTGTCGAGGCGGCAAATGCCGCTTCGGACCTCATGCTTCGCCCTCACCCAAAGACGAACACAGTGTCGAATAGTGAACCCCGCGGCGCCGTTTGAAGGCGGCTCCGCCAGCATATCTGGATGGATCAGAAATATGACCGAAGCTGTAAAAGAACCCCTTCGAATAGCTGCCGATATTGGTGGCACCTTTACCGACGTAACCGTTTTCGATGGCGTTACAGGAGAAATCCGCTTCGGGAAAAACCTCACCACGCCCGAGAAGCTGATCGACGGTATCGAGCACGGCGTAGCAGAAGCGGACGGTCGCTGGGACGAGGCGCAGCTTTTCCTTCACGGCTCGACGGTCGCGATCAACACGATGCTGGAGCGCACCGGCGCGCGTGTCGCACTGCTGACGACCGAAGGCTTCCGCGACATATATGAAATTGGCCGTATCAACCGGCCGGATTCGTTTAATCTGTTCTTCAAGAAGCATGTGCCGCTGGTCGAGCGCGCCCTGCGCTTCGAGGTGACCGAGAGGGTCCGGGCCGACGGCTCCGTCCATAAGCCGCTGGACATGGCTGGTCTTGAGCGGATCGCTGAAGCGCTGGAGGCCGAAAAGGTCGAAGCCGTAGCGATCCTGTTCCTGCATTCCTATCGCAACGCGGATCACGAGATCGCGGCGCGCGACTATTTGCTACAGCGCCTGCCAGGCGTTTTCGTCACCGCCTCGCATGAGCTCTCGAAAGAATATCGCGAATACGAGCGCACCTCGACGGTCGCGGCCAACGCCTATGTGGGGCCACGCGTCCGGCGCTACATCTCGGAAATCCAGGACGTCCTGCGTGAGCGGAATTTTCCGGGCCGTTTCCTCATCGTTCAATCGACGGGCGGACTTTATACGGCCGAAGACGCGACGACGAATTGCGTCCGCATGATGGAGAGCGGGCCGGCGGCGGGGCTGGTCGGCACCCAGGTGATCTGCGAGCAGCTCGGCATTCCTGACGCGATCTCGTTCGACATGGGTGGAACGACGGCCAAATCGGGCGTGGTCATGCAGAATACGCCGCTCACCACTGGTGGCGTGATGATCGGCGGCTATGCCCAGGGGCTGCCACTCCAGGTCGAAATGGTCGATATTCACGAAGTCGGCACGGGCGGCGGCAGCATCGCCCGGGTCGATCCGGGCGGGGCCCTGCGCCTTGGGCCGCAGAGCGCAGGCGCCATGCCGGGTCCGGCGTGTTATGGACGCGGCGGCACCGAGCCGACCGTCACCGATGCGAACCTCATCCTGGGCCGGCTCGCGCCCGACAGCTTCCTGGGCGGCACCATGCCGCTCGAGCTAGAAGCCGCCAAGAATGCGATGCAGGCCCGCGTGGCGCAGCCGCTCGGTCTCGATGTCGTCACCGCGGCCGAAGGCATCCTCAAGATCGCCACGTCCAACATGTCGCATGCGGTCAAGGGTGTGACCACGGAGCGCGGCCTCGATGCCGGCGCCTTCCCGGCGCTGGTCGCCTATGGCGGCGCAGGCCCGCTGCATGCCACCATGGTGGCGCGTGAACTGCGCATCGGCAAGGTCATCGTGCCGCGCAATCCGGGTCACTTCTCCGCTTTCGGCATGCTGCTCAGCGATCTGCGCTACGACTTCGTGCGCTCGACCTTCGCCGAACTGTCCAAGATCGACTTCGCATTGCTCAGCGAAGGCTTCGCCGAAATGGAGGAGGAAGGCCGCACTGCGCTCGAGAGGTCGGGCCTGGCCGTGCGACGGGTAATGATCGTCCGCTCGCTGGACATGCGCTATGTCGGGCAGGAACACGCGGTCACCGTCGACCTTCCCTCGGCCGTGCACGACAAGGGCGACGTATCGGCGCTCAAGACGCATTTCGATGAACTGCATCTGCAGCGGTACGGGCGTGCCGCTCCGCAAGAGCAGGCCGAGATCGTCAGCATGCGTCTCGCCGTCATCGGTCTTGTCGAAAAGCCTGGCTTGCCGCGCATCGCGGAGGGGGAGGCGGCGCCGGCGCCAGATGCTTTCGGTCCTGCTCGCCCCGTCTATTTCGAGCAGACGGGCTGGGTTGCCGAATGCCCGGTTCTCCTGCGTGACAAATTGACAGCCGGCAACCGCATCACCGGCCCGGCCCTTGTCGAGGAACATGCCTCCACCACCGTCGTGCAACCGGGCGATCGTCTGGAAGTGGACGCCTGGGGCAATCTCATCATCGAAATTGGAAGCTGAACATGACCGCTGTAAACCAACGCGCCTTGGCCACGTCCGCCCCTCAGCCCGACCCGGTTACCGTCGAGCTGATCCGCAATGGCCTGATCGCCGCGACCGAAGAGATGAAGACGGTGT
>JAHCJW010000074.1 GCA_026126125.1 Devosia sp. | reverse complement strand
ACCGCCGTTGAAGAAAAGCCGGTCGAGGCGCAGCCGGACTTCGGCCAGATCAGCCCATTGAAGAGGCCGGATGGGAGCGGACTTGTTGGCGGGAAAGCTCAAGGAGATATGGCGGCCAGTGCGCCCCCGGAAACCGCTGCACGGATTTTCCGGCGTGATCCCCGGCGTTTCTGCCCGGCATGACCGCTATTGTTCTTTCGGGCCTTGCCACTGGCGGCCATGCTCGCCCGCTTTGCTCGTGCCAATGGCAGGGCATCTGTGACATCGAATCCGGGAGACATCGCGGACACGATACCGCGGTCAGGATCATGCCGGTCCAGGATTTTCATCGCACTTGCCAAACCCGACATGAGGATGAGGTGCAGATATGCCGTTGCCTCTGGCGTCCGCTCGGCTCTTATGGCGGCTATATTCGAGCCAGCCGGGATAGCGGCGTTCCTTGCACAGACAGCTACCTTGCCATAGATTCTGTCAGCAATTCCCGTCATTCTTTGCGCGGAGAGGATACGATGGCTCAGGCACAGAAATCCATATCCAGGCAGAACCTCTGGTTCTGTCCTTCATGGATAATCATGGCACCATTCCCGCCGAGCGGGTCGCCGATCGGTTTGGCATGTCGAAAACCCAGCTTGCTGAAACCACTGGCCTTGCCCGCGAAACGCTGTACCGGGCCGACCGCAGCCGGGCGTCGAAAACCCAGGGACGCCTGCGTGAAATGCTCGAAATCCTGAGCCGGATCGAGGACTGGGCCGGCGGCAAGGAACAGGCCATGGCCTGGTACCGGGCCCAGCCCATTCCGGCCTTTGGCGACCGGACCGCCGAATCCCTGGTCAAGGACGGCAAGGCTGCCGCCGTCAGGGACTATTTCGACCATATGGCGCTGGGCGGGTTTGCGTGAGGTTTGCCGGCACCTGTTACCGGGCACATGATCCACGCTGGTCGTTCAAGCCCCTGTCCGGAGACGGGGCGGCGATAAGAGGCGCCCGCTTCAACCCCAAGGGTGTTCCGGCGCTCTATCTGGCCCTTGGCATTATGACGGCGGTCAAGGAGATCAGCCAGGGGCTGGCGCACCGGCTCGACCCCTGTGTGCTGTGTTCCTACGACGTCGATTGCGAGGACATCATCGATCTCAGCGATGATGCCGGCCGAAAGGCTGCATCGGTAACGCTGGACGAGATGTCGGCGCCTTGGGCCTTCGATCTTGCCACCGGCAAGCGCCCTGCCTCGTGGTCGATCCATGACCGGCTCTTCGCAAGCGGCGCTGCCGGCATATTGGTGCCGAGCTTTGCGCCCGGCGCCGATGAGGGCGACCGCAATCTGGTTCTGTGGGATCACCCTGCCCCAGGGCCGCCATGGCGGCCTCTCTGCAGATATTAAGAGAAATCAATGACCTCCACCGGAGGTGGAGGTTTGAAACGCTTCGTTTGGACCACTAGAAGTGGTCTTGTTAGTGTCTAATACGTGCGATTGAAGAGGTCGGCAAAGTCAGAGGCTTTGTCGGCCTTCTCTTGATTTTGGATATAGCGTCTGACGACCTGCTCGTTGAAGCCGGTGGTCGAGACGAAATAGCCGCGCGCCCAAAAGTGATAGCCCTTGTAGCGGCGTTTGCGGGCATATTTGTTGGCTACATAAAGCGCCGTTTTGCCCTTCAAGAACCCCACTATGTGAGCCACCGAATACTTCGGCGGGATCGAGATCAGCATATGCACATGGTCGGGCATCAAGTGCCCTTCCTCTATGCGGCAGCCCTTCTGCAGTGCAAGGCGCGAGAACAAGTCCCGCAATTCGCGACGCAGCTCTCCGTATAGCCGCTTCGTCCGGTACTTCGAGGCAAACACAACGTGATATTTGCAGTCCCAAGTGCTGTGTGATAGCGAACTTTCATCCATAAAACCTCCATGCTTGGCTGTCTTGACCACGCCAATGGTCCAAGCATGGAGGTCTCTCAACTACATTGTAGAACTCGTCCAGTCCTCCACCGAAGGTGGAGGTTTATGACGACACAGTGAAGGGCAGCGCTCACGCGCCACCCCTTTTACGGAAGTCATAGGCGTTGATGCCGAGCTTTCTGGCCTTGTCGGCGAAATTGCCCTGGATACCGGTACCGGGGAAGACAATGACGCCGATGGGGAGGATGTCGAGCATGGCGTCGTTGCGCTTGAAGGGGGCGGCCTTGCCGTGCCTGGTCCAATCCGGCTTGAAAGCGACCTGAACGACCTTGCGATTGTCGGCCCATTTGGCGGCGATCAGTTCGGCGCCTTTCGGGCTGCCGCCATGGATCAGCACCATGTCAGAATGCTTGGCATGGACCCTGTCGAGCACATCCCAGATGAGTTGATAGTCGTTGAACTCCATACCACCGGTGAAGGCGATCCTGGGGCCGGGCGGCAGCATCAGTTCGGTGTCGGCCCGGTGCCGGGCGGCGAGAAAATCCCGGCTGTCGATCAGGCTGGCCGTCATGGTCCTGCGGCTGAGCATCGACCCGGTGCGCGGCCGCCAGGCCGAGCCGGTCTGATGCTCATAGCGTTCAGCAGCCTGGTCGCGCAGCAATTCGATGGCGTCGCGGCGCTCGCTCAGGGATTGGCCAATAGTGATGAGACGTTCGAGTTCGACGGATTTGACCTCGCTGCCATCCTGTTCCTGCTGCAGCCGGCGCTGGGCCTGCTCATTATCGTCGAGCTGGTGCTCGATCCGGGCGGCGGCGCGATGGAAGGTGTTGACGGTCGACCAGAGCAGTTCGCCAAGGTCGGGATCGAGAGCGGTATCGGTGAAACTGGAGACCATGGCGTCGAAGATGTCGGTGACGGCGCCAGCGAGGACGTAGTCTTCCGGCATTGGCCGGGGATCGGCTTCGTCCCCGGCGGGGCGCCAGCCATAGAGCTGCAACTGGCTGGTGATATGATCGGTGGATGAGGAATGGTGCTGCGGTTCGGTGCCGTCTTCGCGCATGGCAATGCTCCTGTCGGATGGACCGCGACCCTCGCGGCCTTGATGGCGGCGAAGCCCACGGGCGGGACGGCGCGGCACCCTAAGCGCAGCGCGGGGCCGGAGCGGCAGCGGAGGATGGCAGAGACCGGCTATTTTGCCTCGCGATGGAACGGCGTCGCTGCCGGTCGCTATGATCGACCGGCAATCACGCGCCGCCGGAAAATAGCCGGCCGCCGCCATTGCCGGGACGTCCGGGCTGTGGGCCGATCGCCCTCTCCAAGGCCGGGTCGCGGCTCTCTTCAGAAGGGGCATGTCCATGATGGGATGCGATGACATCGCACCGCGCATCTTCCCCTACCGGGTCAGACTACCTGCTTCAGATAGCGGATGCGGTCACAGCGCTTGAGCTGATCCGCGATCATGGCGTGGAGGGTGGGAAGGCCAAGCTGACGCAGGTCATCGTTGAAGTCTGCCATCACCGGCGAAAGGACAATCGTCTCGATCCCGGCTTGGCGCGCGCGGTCGGCAAGACGACCATCGGCCTGTTCGCCGGCCGGATCTTTGTCGCCGATGATATAGAGACGGCGCAAGGAGGGCGGGAACAGGATGGCGGCGAGATGGCAGGCGGAAAGCGCGGCCATCATGGGCATGGTGGGCAAAACGCAGCGGAGCGAAAGCACCGTCTCGATGCCTTCGCCGGCGGCCATGATATTGCCGGCTGTGCCGAGGCGCACGGCATGACCGAGCAGTTCGCCCATGGCGCGTCGCGGCGTATCGACGGGCGCCTTGTCCATGCCGTTCGAAGCCAGCCAGGTGCGATGCGCGCCGGTCTGCTGGCCATTGAGATCGGTGACCGATGCGATCATGGCCGGAAGGGTTTGGGTCGGTCTCCCATCCCCGGAGACATGGTAGCAATGGGGATGGAAACGCAGTGAACTGGTGCCCTGCGGCGCCGTGATGCCACGATGGCGAAGATAGGTTTCCACCAACGTGCCCCGGATGGGCTGCGCCATGGCGAACAGGCGGCGGGACGCTTCTGTAGAGCCGGTCGTTGTCGAGGGTGTCTTCATATATGGATGGGTTTCGATCTGGCTCGCGGGCAGGCTGAGAAATTGCCGCACCTCTTCGATCACATCCTTGAAATCGACCAGCCCCATCGACTCCCGGATCACGTCGAGCAGATCGCCATGTTCGCCGGTCGCGGCATCGGTCCATTTTCCGGCTGTGCCTTTGCCGGTCGGTGAACCGGCGAGCCGCACGAACATGGAGCGGCCGGGGGAGTTGCGAACATCGCCGACAATCCAGTACCGGCCGGAGCGGCGCCCATTGGAAAGGTAATGCCGGCACACCGCCTCAGCGCGAGAGGCAAGGGCCATGGCCAGTTCATGCCCGGTTCTGGCCATGACAGGTCTCCATGAGAAAAGGCCCGCCGTCGCCGGCGGACCCCATTGCAAATCAGAGCGGGAGGTCTATTCGGCCGCGACGGGATGGACCGCGTCTTCGTCACCATCGGCCAGGGCATCATTGTCACTGTCGACGGCAGCTTCGGACTGATCGCCAGGTGCGCCCTCAACCGCCGGCTCTGGGGTATCGCCGACGGGGCGCAGCACTTCGGGCAACCAGCCCGAACCGGCGAGCAGGGTTTCGGCTTCTGCGGCCATGTCGATCTTTTTGAGATGCGCGATCCGGTCTGCAGCGCGTTGGCCCTTCGCTTCCGCAACCGCCTGCAAGATACGGCCCTTGGTCACCCGGCCCAGATAGTTTTGGGCACACGGCGCCCAGAGTTTTGTCATGTCCAGTTCGACCGCCTGGGACAGATGGTCGGCATGGGCAAAGGCGCCCGGCCGGCGGTTCCAGTTCTCGTGGACCGCGTTGACGGAAACGCTCACCACATGGGCGAAGAGGTCACCACGGCTGTCCGCGTCCCACTCGCCCAGGGCATTCCAGAGATCGCCCGGATCTTCCGGCAGGGTTTTGCTCCAGCTGTCGTGCCTGGCCCGGATGACCTCCGCCGCGGCAGCATCCTGCAATCCCTGCCCGGCCGTGCCAAAACCGGTGCTGCGCAGATCGAGTTCCAGGCAGGAATCCGCTGCATGGTGGTAGAAGGCCCTGAGCGTCAGCGCGTGCAGCGCCGCCAGAAGCGCCACACCGGGCTGTCGGCCCAGTGCTTCACGCAGGCCGAGCGTACGATGGGCAGTGAGTTCGGTCAGCAGGCGATCGGAGATCGGCGCCATACCATCCTCGTCTTCGGCATCGCCGGAATCCGCGGCATCGTTGCCGCCCGGATCAGCGGCGGTCTCGGCGTGGTCGTCGTCCTCACCGCCAATGTCATCGGGCGCGGATGCCGGTTCATCCTCGGGCCGGACATAGCCGCTTTCGACACGCAACCTGCCGTCGCTGGTGATGCTGACGAAGGCGCCGGCCCGGGCGATATCGGCGAGGTCAAACTGCATCGGCCGGTTCTCGAACCCAGCCAAGGCCGTTTCGAGTTCAGCAAACCGCTGATCGACCAGATCCGGCAGGTCCTCTCCGCTGTCCTCATATTCTTCGACCAGGCGGTCATATTCCACCTGCAGAGCGGCGCGGGCGGCTTCTTCCTCTTCGGTCAGCGGAATGGTCTCGCCATGAAGCCGGCGCAGACCATAGGTGTGGCCATATGGAAAGTCCGTCGCCACCTGCACCCATTTCCAGCCCTCGCCCGCGATCGGCTCGGCGCAGGCCTGGAGCTTTTCGAGCACCAGGCGGTCGAGCAGGACGGCATCCTGCAGCCAGCCGCCATCATCGGCTTCGAACAGGTCGCGCAGCACGATGCCGCCGGCCTCGACATAGCCATCCACACCGACAAATTGTGCGCGCTTGTCCGAAGCGCGAACGGCGCCTTCGGTCAGCAGGCGCCGGATCGCGTAGGGCGATTTCTCATAGGAGCTTTGCAGGCGTTCAAAGACGTCTTCCTGCCGCTGGTGATCGGCGGTGACGGTATAGGCCATCAATTGGTCGAGGGTCATGCCGTCCTCGGCATAGACATCGAGCAGCTTCGGCGAAACCGCAGCCAGCTTCAGCCGCTGTTTGACAACATTGACGCTGACGAAAAACGCGGCAGCAATGTCCTCCTCAGTCTGGCCCTTGTCCCGTAGAGTCAGAAAGGCACGAAATTGATCGAGCGGATGCAACGCCTGACGCTGCACATTCTCGGCCAGGGAATCTTCTTCGGCAATGCCGCCCTCGCGCACAATGCAGGGGATCATGGCATCCTTGGCCAGACGCCGCTGCTTGACCAGCAGTTCGAGCGCCCGGAAGCGGCGGCCGCCGGCGGGGACCTCGTAGAGGCCGGTTTCGACGCCAGCCTCGTCGAGGACGGCCCGGACGCTGAGACCCTGCAGCAGACCACGCCGAGCGATATCGTCGGCCAGTTCTTCGATGCTGACGCCGACCTTGGTGCGCCGAACATTGGCCTGGCTCAGGATCAGCTTGTCGAAAGCAATGTCGCGCGAGGCACTCAGGATGACGACGGGTTTTTTCTTGGCAGATTTGGACATGGAACTTCTCCGCGACGGGTGGCGGGGAACCTCTCCCCAGTTCTTCAACCCGTCACGACGAAAAGCGCCGCCCTCTATCTCTGAGGACGGCGCCACCAATGAGGGATCCGGATTGGAGCGTGAACGGTCACACCCGGTCCAGCAGCTTCTTGGCCTTGCCCTCAAGATCGAGCCGGACATCCTGATGCGGCTTGTCCCGCGCCATGCGGGTAATGCCCTGAACAAAGTCGAAGATGGATTCGGGCTTGCGGCCTTCTTCGACGAGCACCGTCTCGATGATCCTGGCCGTCTCCGCTTTCGAAAATCCCCGCTTGCGCAAGAAGTCGGTGCGATCCTCATCATTGCGGGCGACAATCTGCTGTCGCGACGCCTTGACGCCGTTGACGAAGGCCAGGGGCGAGGAATTGGCGAAGCGCGTCAGGGCTGGCGCCGCTTCATGGGCAAAACGAGAGGCGGCATATTTGGAGTGCCGAATGGTGATCTCCTCGAAATCCTCGACACCCCACAGGTTCCGGTTCTGGCATACGGCCCGCAGATAGAAACTGGCCATGCCCAGCGTCTTGGCGCCGACCTCGCTATTCCAACAATAGAATCCCCGGAAATAAAGGTCCGGCGATCCGTCCGGCAATCGGCCAGCCTCGATCGGGTTGAGGTCATCGACCAGGAACAGGAACACGTCGCGGTCAGAGGCATAGAGCGTGGTCGTGTCCTTGCTGATATCGACATCGGGATTGTAGATCCCCGTCGACCAGTCCAGCACGCCGGGCACTTTCCATCTGGTGTCGCCGGTACCATTGCCTGCGATCTTCTGCACGGCGGCAACCAGCTCGTGATCATAGATGCGGCCATAGTCCGGGCCGGTAACGGCGCGCAGCTCGACCCGGCCATCCTCGACTTCGAAGGTTTTGACCTGCTCGGCGCGGTGATTGTTCAAACCGTATTGCAGATTGATCCCGGCCAATGGCGCCGGAAGCTGGCGCAGATATGTCGCCGGGGCGCCGACAAGCCCGGCGAGTTGGCCGAAGCTCCAATGCGTCGGCGAAACAGGCCGATCCGCCTCCGGCAGGATCAGGGCGAGATTTTCGGGATCGTCGCTGCGGGCTTCCACCCGGATCGCGGCGCTCTCCACCGTCCGCGTCCGGCTATGTTCGGTCCGGCGACGGACCGATGCATAAAGGTCGGACAGGGACAGGTATCGCTCGTCGTCGGGCCGGTTGAACCATTCCGAGGAAACCCGCCCGATCCGCTCACCGCGGCTCACATCCACCTTATAGCCGCCGCGCACATCGCGGGTGGCATCGAGTATCTCGACATTGCTCATGGGAAATCTCCATGACGGGCGGCGGGAGACTCTCTCGCCCTCAAACCCGTCGCGGAAACCCGGCACAACTCTAACTCCAGCCAGCCATATGCAGTGGATACCCCCACTGGACCCTGGATGCAAAACAAAATGTCGTATAGCGTCGTATTATAGACCGTCGTTTAGCGCCGCTTGAAGGGCCACAAATGTCGAACAGCACGAAGACAGCGCTAGCCATGCGCGTTGAGGAACGGATGAAGCACCTGGGCCTCTCCCAGGCCGAGGTCGCCCGCCGCGGACGCTTCAGCCGCGCTTTCGTCTCCGACATCCTGATCGGCAGGAAGTCCGATCTTCGCGACCAGAACTATGGCAAACTGGCCCAGGCCCTGCAGACAACAGTGGCGTTTCTGCGCACAGGCACCCCCCCCTCGCCGGAGGAACTGGCATTTCTGGACCTGGACGATCTACCCGGCACCCCGTCCGGACAAGATCCGATCCGTTCCAGAACTGCCGAAGAGCTTTCGCGCGACCGGGCCAGCCGGATTGAACCCCTGGAAGCCCTCCGGCACATGCCGGAATGGGGCGATGGCTTTGCCATCCCCCTGTACCGCTCCGAAGGGCGCTATGATGGCGCGGCGGTGATCCGAAATCCTGCCTTCGAGGTCATACGCGGACCGCAACCCAAATCGATGCAGGGATGGTATGGGATCGCCATTCCGGATTCGACCATGTCGCCCCGCTACGAAGCCGGCGACATTATCTACGCCGTCCAGGACGCCTTGGCACACCCGCGAGACTTCGTGGTTGTGCGCGTATTGAAGCGAGTGGGAGCCGCCTGGAGCCAGGTCGGCTATGTGCGGCAATTGTTGAGACGAACGGCGGACGAGATTGTGGTTCGCCAACTCAATCCAAACCAGGAAATCAGCTTCAAGACGTCCGCGTTCCTCTTTGTCGACCGGATCATCCTGTCCGGCGAGGTTCTGGACGCGCGCATTCTTTAGCTCCTGTTAACCCTGCCAGGTGAAGTACGCCCCTTTGAGTCCGAATGACACAACATCGTATTGACTCTTTATACGACATTTCCTAGATCACCGGCCGCAGCCATCGGTTGGCTGTCGTGCAATGCAACGCCACCACCACGATACCGGCGGCGAGGATGTCTCAGGTCAGCACGACACGCTCCGACTGGTTTGCTGAACCCGGAGAATTCCCATGTTTCACCCTAACCCGCCTGCAACCCTGCTTTCCGTCGGCAAGCCGACCCCGTGGGGACGTTTGCCCGACTTCGCAGCCACATTGGTCTTTGGTCACGCCACCCCCATCCTCGTCATCCAATTGCCCAGGCGCGAAAGGGGCACCGACCGCGACGTGCTGATCAAGGGCGCGATTGCCGTGGGCATCCAGCGGGAGGGCACCTCCGCACTGCTGGCATGGTATTGGTCGCTGCCGGGCAGGCCCTCTGACGATCTGGTCTTCGACACGCCTTTTCATCTGGGCCTTGAAGCGCCCGGACACCGGAAACTGCCCGTGAGCGAGGACGGAACGATGCCGGTTATCGTGGTGATCCAGGACAAGAAGGGTCGATGCACCGCCCTGCGCGCTGGAAGCGTGGGCGCGGAGGTGACTGCTCATCTTGTCGAAGCAGGACAACAGCAGATCATCGATGCCCGGTCCGCCGATTTTGAACTGCGGCACCGGCGGACGATCAAGATGATGATGAGCCTGGGTTCGCCACTTTACATCTACGAGCAGGCTATTGCCCGCGACAATGTCGCGCCGCCCTCATGGGACGCCACGCAGCACTAGCATCAGCTAGGCCCGCGCAAAGGCGTGGGCCATATCCGGGCCGATTGTCCGAGCACCATGTTCGCCACGGCTCATGGGCTGCTGCCCACCATCGATCCGGCTTTTTGGCATTTTGGCAGCGTGATTTGACCATTGAGGACAAGCCAAGCGTGAACGCAGGAGATCAGTGATGTCGATCGACGAATGGGCAAAAAAGGTTGCCGCCGATATTGCGCTCGGCACAGACGAACGGGCGCCGGCAGATGCCGCCATCTTCGCGCATCTGGGCGAGTTCGAAGACCTGGCCCGGCGGACCCGGCTCAAGATTCCAGCTTTTGCACGGGCGCTGACGCGCGCCGGCCTCACCCTCCGATCTGGCGAACCATATTCCGCCGCAACGCTGCGTGCGCAGATTCACCGGGCGCGAACCCGGCGGAAGGAAGAAAACAGGTCCGAGGATTCAGTCAAACCACCTCGCGTTGAGCAGGACCGGCCTGGCTCCTCTACGGTCCTCAACATCCCAGCAGGTCCAACATCCAGCCCGTCTATGAACCTGACGGCACTTGAACGCATGCAGAGGAGTAGGCCCAAACGCCCCACACTGGGACAGAGTGAGGACTAGACATGGCTGATGAAGAAAATAGCGAGACGCTCGAGGGCATTCAGTCTCGCATCAGGAACCTTGTTCGCCTGCTCGGCCATACGCGGGATACCGATGCAATTTGCGCTCGCCTCGAAATGGCAGTGCAGGCATGCATGCAGGATCTAGAGAATATGATCAGGGAGGTGCCCATCTATGAGCGCACAGACACGTCCAATCGCCGGCGACTGATCAAAGTGCCGTCCCAAAAGGTCACGGATATCAAGACCGAGCTGGAAGAACTTCTTAATTGGTTCTCCACCGGCAGGCGTCCCAGCAAGCGGGATGTGATTTCCGAATATGCGCTTGCCGCCATGCTGGGGGAACCGCCATTCGGAACCAGGGTTATTGCGGCAAGCAGGCAAGTTGACGCCTATGACGCCTACCCTGCCAATGACCGATTTGCCCTGGATGCGCAGCTTGTGCTCCAGGTCTGCTACCAAGAAATGCTCAGCAGCGATCCGCAAATTGCCCAAATGCAGATCGAGCGGTACTTGACCCTCAGGGGACCAGAGGGGGAGCCTTTGCTGGTCACGATTTCCAGGTTCTTCAACCCTTGGCCCGACGTATTCGTAGCGGCCGTGAACGCTGCGCGTCAGCGGTCGATTCCCCTATTTGTCGAAACACTTAGAGACGCTTTGGCCTCTGGTCACCCTGAGGACAGGCAAGCGTTTGAAACTGAACGCTACGGCCAGATGCGGCAGGGGATGCTGGTCGTTCTTGGCATGATGGACCACCTTTTCCCCGTGCCCAAAAAGAGCAGGATCACCTTGACGCGGTGGTCCAGGGGCGATGCGATTTTTGGCCTGGTGCGAGCAGGGCTTGATATCGCCTGGCCCATCGAGCGTGGCGTGCCGGACACGAGGCGAGTGGCGGCAAGCAAGCAGAAGCGCGCGTCCGAGCGCGGGTTGTTGCAGGATCTGTGTCAGATACTCGTCAATTGGGTTCAAAAATTGGTTGATGACCTCAAGCCCAGTTCTATGGCGGATGACGGTGTCAACGCTCTTCTTTATGGCCGCTTTGGTGGCGACAGGTCGGTTATCGGCAGCAGAGATAACCAGAACGAGCGGGTTATTGAAACCGTATCGCTTATCTTGGATCTTAGGGCAGAGCGGGTTGCTTACCTTCTCGCGCGCGAGACTATTGTGGAAATTTGCCAGGCGATATTTTTTGGCACCGAGGATCATACCCTCTCCGTTGCCGCGGAAAGCGTGTCCGCCCACCTAGTGACCCAGATCGACAAACGCCTGACAGCTCGGAACCAGTTGCTTCGTTTCGGATATGACCAGTTGGAAGGCGACACCCTCAAATGGTTTGGCCGCTTTGATGTTGGGCGCCGCTTCAGGTGGGGTGGAGAAAGAAGTCTCTTTCAACTCCTTTTAGGATGGACCGATCGCTTAGGATGGACCGATCGCAAACATCGGGTCCTCGGGCATTTTGATGAGCTCGTGGACGATTTGCACAAGCATGACCGCATCGACATGGCGGTGGTTGATGCCTGGAAGCTTCTGCGCAACTGGGCCGATGGGCCAGGTCTCGACAAATGGGAGCCGGTAGAGATTTCTGACTGACCATGGGCGCTTTTTGCGATTTTCCGGGGATAACCCCTCCGTCAGCGCAATCCTGAATCTGGCTTGTTCTCCGGGTGTTCAACCCCTGGAGAAAAGCCCATGGCTCCCAAAGAATCCAAAGCCTCCAATGCCCAGGCCGGCGAGATCATCGCCGCATTCGGCCGCAAATCGGCGATCGGCAAATCCACCCTCATCCGCTGCAGTGCCGACCTCTGCGACCTCACCGGCCGCCCGTGGTCCGGCATCTCGGTGGATCGCAGCGAGCGTATGCCCCGGCTTTATCCCGGCCGGATCGAGCAGTTGAATCTGCCGCTCGAGAGCGATAGCCGCCACGACCCTTACGCCCAGACCCGCGCCTTCGGGATTCTGGACGCCGCGATCGACACGGTCATCAAGCAGAAGTCGACCCTGCTGGTCGATGTGGGATCGGGCGAATACCCGCAGGCCGTCCTTGACCACATGGCCCGCGCCCGTATCGATTCCCACCTTGTCCGGCACGGCGTGAGTTTCACCGCGCTGGTCGTGACCACGTCCGACGCCATGGTCCTGTCGGATGTCCCGCTTCTGGTGGAGGCGATCCAGGGGGCCATTCCGAATGCCAGGATCATCATCGCACTCAACGGGAAGCTGCGGGCGTTTCCGCCGATTGCAGGGACCGATGCCGACAAGGTCTGGAAGGCTTCTATCCAACCGCTCCTGGCGAGGTTTCCCTCGATCACTATTCCCGCCATAGCGCCGGGATCCTGGGAGCCGTTCGAAGAACGCGGCCTGCGCTTTTCCGAAGTGGGCCTGCTCAATCCGGGCGAGATCGAGGCAGACGAGCACACGCTCATGAGTTGGACCGGCGAGAGCCGTGGCCTCGTCGTGACGCGCCATGGCGAGTTTTCCGAATGGCTGCATGATGCCTGGGCAGCCCTTGCCACGGTCTTCGCCCAGCCGCTGCAGGACGGGGGCAAGGATGAGTAAACCCCAATCCCTCGAGGCCGCGCTCGAACACCTCGTCAAAGCTGCCAGGAACGGCAGGCGGGCCAAGGCCCGCCTCGCCACCGCGCTGGCAAAGCTGCCGCCCGAACGATTGCGCAAGATCAGTCCCAAATACTTTGCGGCCCTGGGCCCCAACGGGATGAAGCTCTTTGCCGACGCACGGGGCAGCACCGATAGCGGCTTGCTGCCCGTGACGAAGCCGGCGGTCAAGGTGAAGAAACCGCCGTTTATTCGCCGGCTGCTGGCCCGCCCCTGGGTCAAAGGCATGTCCGTGGCCTCGCTTTGTATCCTTGCCGGCGTTGTGATCGAACAGACTGGAAGCTACGCCATCGATGCCGGGATTCTCGAACCCGCACGGACATACCAGGGTTGGCCGGTCTGCCGCCGGCTCGATCTGGCCGGCGACGGATGCGTCTATTGGACCAGCTCGGACCGGCTCACGATCGAACAGATCATGACCGTCACCGGCCTTGGCCCCGAGATCATCGTCAGGGCCAATCCTCATATCGACTTTCACTACCGGCTCCCCGAAGGCGCGATGCTCGTCGTGCCCGGGACCCTTTACCGCTAAGGAGAAACCAGCATGATCAAGCGTACCCACCCCCTGCAGAACCTGCCCGACCCGGTTCCCGCCCGTGCCGCCGGGCTGCTGGCCGCGATTACGACCCTGACAGTGACCCTGGTGCTGCTGCTCAATTTGTTCCCGCCGCAGGGCTGGCACTATTCCAGCGAGCAGCCTGTTCGCCTGGATGCCGGTGCATTCGCCCATGTCATCGGATCGGCACTCCCCCGCTTTCCTGCCCAGCCCAACCTCGGCGACATTGCCGGCTGGCCCATCAGTCTGCTCACCGGCCCCGCAGAGGCGCTGACCGAGCTGGGCGTAATCGCCCAGATTCTTACCCTGCTCCTTGTCTCGATCTGTGCGGCCGTGGCCGTCGGGGTGGACGCGCACCACTCGATGCTCAAGATATTGCCTCCGGTTCGAGAGGTAACGACGACCGCAGGCAGCGAGCCCCGCTACGGAAAATACGGTGTCCGCACATTGCGGAAGGCGTGGAAATCCCGCCGCCTTGTCGAAGGCGATGGCATTTTTCTTGCACCCGGCATCGTCATGCCCAGCGACGTCGAGACGGAGCATGTCGCGATCATGGGCGCAACCGGAGCGGGTAAATCTACCATCGTGGAAGGGCTCTTGCGCCAGGGAATCCGTCGCGGTGACCGCGCCTTGATGATCGATGTAAAGGGCAGCCTCGGACGCCGCCTCGGGGTCAAAGACTTCGCGGAAATTTCCCTTGCGCCGGGCAAGGGAGGTACGATCTGGCGCATCGGCGTCGACATCCGCACCCGGCAGGACGCCATCGAATTTGCTGCGGCGCTGATCCCGGCGTCCCGCGATCCCATCTGGTCGGACGGGGCGAGGCTCTATCTCACCGGCCTTATTGTCGCTCTCCAGCGTGAACGAGGAACGAAATGGGGTTGGCGGCAGCTTGAAGCACAACTGGGCCTGCCTTTCGCAGAGCAGGAAGAACGCATCCGCCAGTCCATGCCAGACGTCGCCGCTTTGCTGCAGATGAAGGACGGCGATCCGACCGCGACCGTGATGTCCATCCTCGTGACCGTTGTGGCCAATGCAGGGTCGCTGGTCTGGACCCTGGCGGAGCGCGAGCGGGCCAAAGGCCGTTATTTTTCGCTGCGTGCCTGGGGCGCCGGCAGGAGCGAGTGCCGGGTGGCCATCCTGCGCCTCGAATATGACCGCGAAACCCAGTCGGCGGCCCTGCTCAAACTGGCGCTACGCTGTGTTCAGGCCAGCGTGCTGGGCGCAGACGTTGCTGACGGAGAGGATCATGCCATATGGCTGGGGCTCGATGAATTGCCGCGTTTTTGTGACGCACAGACCATCGAAAGGCTCGTGGCTTTGGGCCGGTCCCGTGGCGTCAGGATCCTTGCCGCCTTGCAGACACCGGCGCAGCTGCGCCGGGAGATCGGGGCCGACGCGGCAACGGCACTGCTGGGCAATTTCGGTATCCAGATCATTACCAGGATGGCGCCGGGACCGGACCGTAAGGAGGTCGCGGAATCCTGGTTGGGGTCGCGCACGGTGAGCTGGCAGGATCCGGCTACGGACAAAGGCCCTGGCCCCATCCAAGTCAAGGATATTGACGTGTTATCCGAAGCGGAACTGACCGGCCGGCTCGGTAAGTTCTACCGCCTCGACGGGCGGCCCTTCATCCGGGCCGCGGTGACGGGGTTTGAGCATGTGCCGATCCTGGATTGGCCCGTCGGCTGGGCTGACCACCTCTAGCAGGCCAGAGTGACGACAGCCATGAAAGGGCGGCCAAATGGCCGCCCTTTCTGCATTTCATGCAATTTCCGGGGATAATCCCCCCGCCAGCCATGCCGCCAGAACCCGACACTGGGTCCCGTAATGGAGACCCGTCCTGGTCATGGTTGCCACCTGGAACGTCGCTGCTGATGCTGGATACTACGCCGCCCAGGCGGAGTCACAGGCATCCTATTATGTCGGCGGCCGCGAACCCGCAGGCGTCTGGTATGCCCCGGCCGGCGATTTCGACATCGAGGACGGCGCCGAGGTTGAGTCGGCTCTGTTCGAACGCCTCCATGCCGGCCTCGGCGCCGATGGGCAGGTTCTGATCGCCGGCAATTCCAAGGGCCGGGTTCCGGCCTACGATTTCACATTTTCCGCACCGCGCTCGGCCACGCTGGCCTGGGCTTTTGCGGATCCGATTCTCAGGGCCCGGATCGAGGCGGCCCAACTGCGCGCCGTGCGCGCAGCCCTCCATCTTCTTGAGCAAGAAGCGACCTTTGCCCGGCGTGGCAACAATGGGCAGACTCTTGAACCTGTCCCGCTCACCGCCGCGCTTTTCCAGCATGGCGAAAGCCGCCCTGCCGAACATGCCGATGGTCAGGTCTTCGCTGATCCGAATCTGCATACGCATGCCGTCGTCCCCAATATGGCAACATGCCCCGATGGTAATGTTCGCTCTTTGTTCTCCATCGCCCACCGGGATCTCAAGCTCGCGGCCGGCGCCGTCTATCATGCCGAATTTTCTGCCGCGCTGATCGAACTCGGCTTCGAGATCGACCGGGTTGGCCGGAACGGGATTTTCGAGATCGCCGGCATCGACGATGTCCTGATCGGCCATTTTTCCGCCCGTCGCCAGGAGATCGAAGCTGAACTCGTCAAGCATGGCGTCTCCAGCGCCGAGGCGGTCGCGCTTGCTTCATCCATTGCCAGAACGACCCGGCAGGCAAAGGACGAGGCCGCTTTCGAGGACCGGGAAACCATCTGGAAGCAAGCCGCCGCCCGGCTGGGCGTTGATCTGACCGCCATTGTAGAAGGAGTGCTGCAGCAGGAGCCTGTTCACGATGCTGAACGGGCCGAACAACTGCTGGCCGAACGTCTTGCGGAACTGCCCGCGCACCTCACGGCGCAGCGCTCGGTTTTCGAGCGGAAAGACCTGATCGGGGCGGTAGCGACCGCGCTGGTCGGTACTGGTCTCCCCGCATCGCGGATCAGTGCCGAAATCGACCAACTCATCAAACAAGCGGCCGTCATCGAGATCAGCCGGAACCGGCTCGGCCACGCCCGCTACACAACCCCGGAAATCCTTGCCGCCGAACGGCACCTTGCCGAAGCCGCGATCCGGCTGGTTGCGCGTGAGGGATTCCATCTCGATGCCGACAGGATTGCTGCACAATCCAAGGACGCCGGCCTCAGCGCAGAGCAGTCCGGGGCTGCACTTATGGCGACCCAGGCCAGCGCCCTGGCCGTCATTGCCGGCGCGCCGGGCAGCGGCAAGACCACAACCCTCTCGACAATCGTCTCTGCCTACCGGGACGCCGGGCATCGTGTGATTGGCGCGGCCAGTGCCTGGCGCGTTGCCAATAGCCTGAGCACCGAGCTCGGCATCGAGGCCCGAGCCACCGCAAGCTGGCTCGAAGGCGCCCGGCATCGTCACGACTTCCTCCAGGAGAATGACGTTCTTGTCGTTGACGAGGCGGGCCTGATCGACCTGCGCGACATGAACGCCCTGCTCGATCATGTCGAACAGGCCGGCGCAAAAATCATCCTCGTCGGGGATACCAAACAGCTTCAGCCGATCGGCGGCCCCGCCCTTTCCGTGGTGGAACGGTCCGTCGAGGTGGCGCGCGTCGAGCAGATCGTGCGCCAGCATGAGCCCTGGTCGCGCGATGCCATACGGGATCTCGGGCAGGGCAAGGCCGGCGCCGCGCTGGATGCCTTTGCCGGTCATGGCCGCCTGGTCGAAGCGGAGGGACTTTCCGCTACCATCGGCGCCGCCGTCGACACCTGGAAGCGGCAGCGCCAGCTTGGCGAAGCGCCCCTGCTGCTCGCCCGCAGCAATGCCTCGGCTATGGCGCTCTCACGCTCCATTCGGGACGTCCTGCGCGAAGACGGCGTTCTGTCCGGCCCCGACATCGCTATCCCTACCGTCACCCCCTCCGGTCAGACGACCTCGATTGCCCTGGCCAGGGGCGATCAGATTCGCTTCCTCAGCCGCAATGACCACCTCGGCGTCATCAACGGCACAATGGGCCGGATTGCCGCCGTTTACCAGCGAGGCGGCGAAGACCCCCTCGACATTGAGGTAGAGGCCAATGTCGAAGGCGGGACGGTCAATTTTCCCCTAAGAGAAATCGCCGACGGCGAGGGCCGCGCCAGGCTTGCCTGGGCCTATGCCTCGACCATCTACCAAGCCCAGGGCGCCA
>JAHCJW010000073.1 GCA_026126125.1 Devosia sp. | reverse complement strand
TGACCACCCCTTCCAGTGGGGCTCCAAGCGCACCGGGCCGGACCTGGCCCGCGTGGGCGGCCGCTATTCCAACGAATGGCAGGTGCAGCACCTGATCGATCCGCGCTCGGTGGTGCCCGAGTCGGTCATGCCCGGCTATGGCTTCCTCGCCAATGCCACGCTCGACTACGACACCATCGGCGGGATGCTGCAGGCCAACGCGACTGTCGGCGTGCCGTACTCCACCGAAGCCATCGCCGCCGCCAAGCTCGACCTGGTCGCGCAGGCGACGCCCGATGCCGATACCTCGGGTCTGCTCGAGCGCTATCCCAAGGCGGTGATCGGTGATTTCGATGGCGACCCGACCCGCATCACCGAGATGGACGCGCTCGTCGCCTATCTCCAGATGCTCGGCACCCTGGTCGATTTCGAGACCTATGACGCCGAAGCCAACTTCCGCTAGGAGCGACCTGCCATGCTTTATGACAGCCTGCGCCACTTCGCCGATTCCTGGGGTCTGGTTTACCTCTTCGGCATCTTCATTTCGGTTGCCCTCTTTCTGTTGCGCCCCAATGCCCGCGCCCGCGCGGTCGATGCGGCCAATATTCCGTTCCGCGACGATCAGGACCCCATCAAATGACCGACACACGGCATGACGAAAAGGACATCGACAGCCTCAGCGGCATCGAGACCACCGGCCATCAATGGGACGGGATCAAGGAACTCAACAATCCCTTGCCCCGCTGGTGGCTCTGGACCTTCTACGGCACCATTATCTGGTCGGTCGGCTATATGATCGCCTATCCCGCCTGGCCGTTGATCTCGGAAGCGACCGCCGGTGTTCTAGGCTATTCCAGCCGTGGCGAGCTGGCCAAGACCGTGGCCGACGCCAGAACGGCCAATGCCGATATCCTGCAGCGCATCGGCGAAGCGCCGCTGGCCGACATCCTTGCCGATCTCGAGCTGGCGCGTTTTGCCACGGCGGGCGGCAGCTCGGCCTTCAAGGTCAACTGCTCGCAGTGCCACGGCACCGGCGCTGCCGGCGGCCCGGGCTACCCCAATCTCAACGACGATTCCTGGATCTGGGGCGGCTCCATCGATGACATCTATCTGAGCATCAATCACGGTATCCGCTCGGCAACCGACATGGATACCCGCTTCAGCCTGATGCCCAATTTCGGCACAGACGGCATTCTCGATCGGGCCGATATCCGCACGGTTTCCGCCTATGTCGCGAGCCTTTCCGGGCTCGAGGGGGGCGTGGATAATCCCGAAGGGGCGATGCTCTACGCCGAAAACTGCGCGGCCTGCCATGGCGATACCGCCAAGGGTATGGCCGAAGCCGGTGCGCCCGACCTTACCGATGCCATCTGGCTCTATGAGGGCTCGCTGGCTTCCATCGAGGCCCAGGTTACCCAGGCCCGGCACGGCATGATGCCGTCCTGGTCGGAAAAGCTCGACGACACGACGATCAAGCAGTTGGCCGTCTACGTCCACAGCCTCGGCGGCGGCCAATAATCCGGCGCGGCCGACATGCAATAGCGGCCGTTCGGATCAGAGGGGGGTGTCGTGGCACCCCCTTTCCGCTTTGGGCTTTGACGCAAGTCAAAGGCGCCGTGGCGGCTTCGTGTGACAAACACGTGTATCGGAGCACGACTCGGCATGATCATCATCGACAATCTGCAAAAAGAACCGGCGCAGTTTGACGTCGAAGCCGTCAATTCGGCCGCCAGGCGCCAGCCGCTCTATGCGCCCCGTCAAAAGATTTTCCCCAAGCGCGCCGAAGGATTTTACCGGCGCCTCAAGTGGATCATCATGGCGATCACGCTCGGCATTTATTATGTCACGCCTTGGCTGACCTGGGATCGTGGACCGCACGCGCCAGATCAGGCAGTGTTGCTCGATCTTGCCAATTATCGCTTCTATTTCTTCTTTCTCGAAATCTGGCCGCAGGAATTCTACTATGTCGCCGGCCTTCTGGTCATGGCCGGGGTAGGGTTGTTCCTCATCACCTCCACCGTGGGGCGCGCCTGGTGCGGCTATACCTGTCCGCAAACCGTGTGGGTCGATCTTTTTCTCCAGGTCGAGCGCCTCATTGAGGGCGATCGCAATGCGCGCATGAAGCTCGACAGCGCGCCCTGGAGCGTCGAAAAGCTCGCCAAGCGCGTGTCCAAACATGCGATCTGGATCCTGATCGGCGTCGCCACCGGCGGCGCCTGGGTGTTCTACTTCGCTGACGCGCCGACCCTGTTCGCCGATCTGTTCACCCTGCGGGCCCCGGCCGTCGCCTATTTCACCGTCGCCATCCTCACCGCCACGACCTACACTTTCGGTGGTTTGATGCGCGAACAGGTGTGCACCTATATGTGCCCCTGGCCCCGTATTCAGGCCGCCATGCTCGACGAGCATTCGCTGACCGTCACCTATAATGACTGGCGGGGCGAGCCGCGCGGCAAGCATTCCAAGAAAGCGGCCGCCGCCGGCCAGTCGCTGGGCGATTGCGTCGATTGCAATGCCTGCGTCGCCGTCTGCCCCATGGGCATCGACATTCGCGATGGCCAGCAACTGGAATGCATCACCTGTGCCCTGTGCATCGATGCCTGCGACAATGTCATGGACAAGCTGGGCCGCGAAAAGGGCTTGATCTCTTACGCCACGCTCAGCGACTACAACGCCAATATGGCGTTGGCCACCGCTGGCGGCCCCATCGCACCCGAGCGCGTCCGGGGTGAAACCGGCGCCCTCCTGCCGGCCATCCGCCAGACCAATTGGCGCTCGGTGCTGCGTCCCCGCACGCTGATCTATTTCGCCGTCTGGGCGGCGATCGGCCTGGGCATGCTGACGGCGGTGTCGATGCGCGCCGAAGTCGGTATCAACGTGCTGCACGATCGCAACCCGCTCTATACCCTGCTTTCGGATGGTTCGATCCAGAACGGCTATGACGTCAAGATTCTCAACATGACCAATGACGTGCGGGTGATGACGCTGTCGGTCGAAGGCCTGGCCGGCGTCACCATGACATCGCCCAATATCGCCAGCGAACCGACGACCAGCCTGACCCTAAGCGTCGATGCCGATCTGGTTCTGCCCCTGCGCCTTTATCTGCGGGTACCCAGCGCAGGTCTTGCCAGCCAGACCGACATCGTCATGAGTGTGGTCAGTGAAGATGGTGAAGCGTCGGCCACGGCCAACGCCCGTTTCGAAGCCCCGGAGACCCCCTGATGAACAATGCCACCCCGAAGCCCTTCACCGGCTATCATTTCCTTTTCATCATCGTGGCCTTTTTCGGGGTCATCATCGCCGTCAATCTGACCCTCGCCATCGCCTCCTCGCGCACCTGGACCGGCCTTGTGGTGCAGAACAGCTATGTCGAAGGGCAGCGCTTCAACGATATTCAGCAGGCGGTTGCCGCGCAGAAAGCCGCCGGCTGGACGCTTGCCACCGCCTATCAGGATGGAGAGATCGTTTTCCAGGCCCTCGACGCCGAAGGGCGCCCCTTGATACTGGACGACATTTCCGCCTTTGTGCGCCGTCCGGTGGGCGGGCATGACGACACCACCGTCCCCCTCGCGCTTTCAGGCGATGTCTATGTCGGTGCGCTGCCCCTCACGGCCGGCGTTTGGGATATCACCGTCAGGACCGCCGAAACCGAGCTTGGCCCCATCGAATATGAGCGGCGGGTTACTGTGGAATGACCCTCGAACTGACTGATCTGCCGGACGAACTCTCAAAGCACAACGAGCTTTCGGAATATGTCGAGCGTGGTCCGGACGGCGCGCGGCAAATCTGTTTTGCCGTCCCCGACGCCTATTGCGCCACCTGCATCGAAGCCATCGAAAGCGGCTTGGGCAAGGTTGAGGGCGTCAGCAATGCGCGCGTCAATCTCTCCCAGCGCCGCGTCGTCATTCAGCACGACGAGAGCCTCGATCTGGCCGCGCTCGGCCCGGCGATCTCCCTCAGCGGCTATCGCAATTTTCCGGTCGATCCGGCGGATTTGTCCAGCAAGGACAAAACCATGGCCGAACTGGTGCGCAGCCTTGCCGTCGCCGGTTTTGCCGCCGGCAACATCATGCTGTTTTCGGTTTCGGTCTGGTCGGGGGCCGACGAGGCCACGCGCGACCTCTTCCACTGGCTCTCGGCGCTCATCGCCCTGCCGGCCGTCGCCTATGCGGGCCGCCCCTTTTTCCGCTCGGCTTTCGCCGCCCTGCGGGTGGGGCGCACCAATATGGACGTGCCGATCGCCATCGGCATTGCCGCCACCACCACGCTGAGCCTGTTCGAAACCATTGTGGGGGGCAGCCACGCCTATTTCGATGCCTCCACCATGCTGCTGTTCTTTCTTCTGGCCGGCCGCACGCTCGACCACATGATGCGGGCGCGCGCCCGGGGCGCCGTCGAAAATCTGGCGCGGTTGCAGCCGCGCGGCGCTGTCCAGCTGCATGCTGACGGCACCAGCAGTTTCGTTCGCCTGGCCGCGATCGAGCCCGGCATGCATCTACAATTGCGCGCCGGCGAGCGCGTGCCGGTGGATAGCGTGGTTGTGGGTGAGGCGGGGGAATTCGATCTGGCTCTCGTCAGTGGCGAGTCCCAGCCAGTCACCATCGGCGCGGGAGCAAGCGTGCCGGCCGGCGCCGCCAATCTGGGCGGTGTCGTGCAGCTTGAGGCCATGCGGGCTTCGGCGGATTCTTTCCTGAGCCGCATGGCGTCCATGATGGGCGCCGCCGAAGAGGTTCGCACCCGCTATCGTCGCATCGCCGATCGCGTTTCGCGCCACTATGCGCCCGTCATCCATCTCACCGCCGCTGCCACTTTCGTTTTGTGGGTGGTGTTGGCCAATCCCCACACCGCGCTTCTCCATGCGGTGGCGGTACTGATCATCACCTGTCCCTGCGCGCTGGCGCTGGCGGTGCCTATCGTGCATGTCGTGGCGGCGGGGCGCCTGTTCGAGCGGGGCATATTGCTGCGCGATGGCGCCGCGCTTGAGCGCCTGGCCAAAGTCGGTGTGGTTGCTTTCGACAAGACCGGCACATTGACCGAGGGCAAGCCCCAGCTCGTCGGGGTGGATAGCGACATGCAGGATGCCCTGGCGCGCGCGGCCTGGCTGGCCGGGGCCAGCAGCCATCCTCTCTCGCAGGCCATCGTTGCCGCCGCTGCGGGCAATGACCTTGGCATGGCGATGGCGCGCGAGACCGCCGGCGCCGGGGTCGAGGCCGAGGCCGACGGCATCGTCTGGCGCCTGGGCAATGCCGCGTTCTGCAATGGGCGGGACGAATTCGACGATACCCAGAGCCGCGTCTGGTTGAGCCGCAACGGAGAGCCCGTCGCGACATTCCGCTTTTCCGATCGCCCGCGTCCGGACGCCGCCGCCACTTTGCAGGCGCTGGAGCGGGCGCGCGTCCCCAGCACCATTCTGTCTGGCGATCGGCCACATGTCGTCGCCGCCATCGCCAGCGAACTGGGCGCCAGCGATTTTCGCGCCGCGCTCAGCCCGTCCGACAAGCTCGACGCCATCGCGGCGCTGCGCGCGGAGCGGGGCACCGTGCTGATGGTGGGGGACGGGATCAACGACGCGCCGGCCATGCGCGCGGCCGATATCTCCATGGCGCCGGGTTCCGCCGCCGATATCGGCCGGGCTGCCGCCGATCTCGTGCTGACCCGCGACCGTTTGGACGATGTGCCTTTCGCCATTGCCCTGGCGCGCCGCGCCGAAGTGCTGGTGCGCGAAAACCTGATCTTTTCGGTGCTCTACAACGTCGTCGTGCTGCCTTTGGCGATTGCCGGCTATGTTACGCCGCTGATTGCCGCCATCGCCATGTCGACCTCGTCGCTGGTCGTCGTGCTCAACGCCATGCGGCTGCGGTTCTACAAGTTCGATACTACCAACGAGGGAGCTTCGCGATGAGTGGGCTTGTCGTTCTCATCCCCTGCGCCATCGGCCTTGGTCTGGTCGCGCTGGGCACGTTCTTCTGGGCTCTGCGCGCTGGACAGTATGAAGATCTGGAAGGCGCGGGGCAGCGCATCCTGATGAACGACGATCTTCCCTGAGACGATTATGGCGCCTTGCGGTGATCCGCAGGGCGCAGTTTTGCCGGATTTGGGCGGGTGAGAACAAAGATGGCGCAACCCGCCAGTACGGCCGCAAAGCCGAGTTTGCCCACGAGCGGCGCCTCGACCGTTGTCATGAAGACGGCCACGCTCAAGCCCATGGCGGCCAGCGCCAGGCATTTGGCGCGTGTCGCTATGGCGCCATGCTGCCGCCAGTCGCGCAAGGGTGCTCCCAGCCGGGGATGATCGAGCATCCACGCTTCGAGCCTTGGAAATGAGCGCGAGAAGCAGGCCGCCGCGGCGAGCAGGAACGGCGTCGTCGGCAGGATCGGCAAGAACACGCCGACAATTCCCAGGATCAGACAGAAAAAGCCCAATGCCGTGAGGGTATGGCGCTGGATCGTCCTCATCTCAGATTTGCGCCATAGCCAGCGGATCGGCCCCGAACAGCGCCGCATGCCCGCCCAGCAGCAGCCACAAGGTCAGCAAGGCTGATACCGCCAGCGCAATTGCGAGGGCGCGGTCGAAGCCAAGTCGCGCCCGGCCGCCCAGAATGGCCGCGAAGGGCAGGATCGAGGTGGTTTTTGCCAAGGGCGGCCAGGCCGGCCCCAGCCGGCGCCGTGCCCGCTTCTCGGTCATGGCGACGCCGAAGACAGCGAAGGCCGTCATGCTGCCGAACAGCAACAGGCTGCGCAGATCGCCATTGGCCACGACATGGCTGGCGGCCCAGAGGAAAAAGCCCCACAGCACGGGATGGCGCGTTACCGCGACGATAGCGCCCGGCTCGCGCTTGCGCGGCAATAGCGTGATGGAGGCGGGATTGGCGCTTAGCAGGCCCGCCAGCAGCAGAAACAGCGCGATGGGACTAAGGATCAGCGGCACCCAGGCCTGCCAGCCCGCTGGCGCCCAAAGCTCGACATAGTCCAGTTGCAAAGCCGCGTAGAACACCCATCCCAGGCTCAGCACCGACGCCGCCGAATAGGCGATGAGATAGGCGCGCAGGCCGACAAGCCCGATCAGCCGCCCCCGAATGGTGGGAATAGCGGGCACCGAGTGAAGAGCCAGAAAGACGACGAGCGCGGCAAGAAACTGAAGCAAGAGGCGAACCGGCAGTAATGAGCACTATCAAGGCAAGCTAGAGCAAACTGCACCATATTCCTTGCGCCCGATCAACGAGAGGGCGAATTGTCTCAGCGGGTTGTCTTGAGCTTTCGCGACGCCATCGGGTTTGGCGGACACGGCGGATTTTTATCCGCGGTGTCCGCCCGGATCGCGTCAAAGATCGCGCAGCAGCCGGGCAGGGCGGGTCGACACGGCGCGCAGAATGGTGATGCAGCCGAGCGCGGAGGTGAGCAGCACCGCCGCGCCCAGCACGAATGCCAGTGCATTGACGTCGATGGAGAACTGCACGTTGAGCAGCATCAAGCTGGCGAGCCATCCAAGCCCGAGGCCGAGCCCCAGCGCCGGAAGCGCCGCCGCAATCGACAGGATCAGGAATTGCAGGAAGTCAGTGCCCAGCAATTGCGCGCGTGTGGCGCCCAGAACCTTGGTGATTACCGCATCGGCCTGCCGCTGCCGCCGCCCCGCCGCAAGGCTGCCGATCAGGACCAGCAGCCCATTGCCCACCGCAAGGCCACCGACCAGCACCACGGCAAGCGTCAACTGCGACAGCGCCTGGGTGACCTGCTTGAGCGTGTCGCCAATGGCAATGAAGCGAATATCGGGCAGGGCGCTCGCCAATCTGCGCTCCAGCTCTGTTTCGTGTCCCGCCGTCGCGGTGACGGCGGCGAACAAGGTCGAGGGATAGTCATCGAGAAGACCGGGCGAGAACGTGGCGAGGAAATCCGTGCCGCCCTGCCAGGAATAGTCGCGGAAATTGACGATCCTGGCCTCGAAACTGTCCCCGAAGGCGGAGAAGGTCAGGATATCGCCCAGCTCGACGCCCAGGCCGGAGCGCAGGCTTTGATGCAGCGAGACCAGGCCCGGACCCGAATAGTCGGCCGGCCACCACTCCCCCGCCACCACGCGTGAGGACGCGGGCAGTTCGGAGCGGAAGGTGATCGGCACTTCCCCGCCAAGCAGGAAGCTTGCCTCCGGCCCCTGGGTGCGAATTTGCGCGATATCGACGGCGTTGATGGCGCTGAGGGTGGCGCGCAACATCGGCGTGACCACGAGCCGGCTGATGTCGCCGCCTGCGCTCGCCATGGTTTTGAGCTCGTCAACCTCGTCTTCGAACAGGTCGGAGGCAACCAGCGTCGGCGCATCGAAGACCGAGGCCCCCAGATATTCCTGCCGCAGATTGTTCTGCAACAGCACGATGACGACAAGCATGCACAGGGCGAGCCCGATCGACACCACGACCGCCGCCGTTGTCGCCGCCGAACCGGCAATGGCTCGCAGCGCGCGGCGCAAAATTGCGGGCCTGCCGGCCGGAAATCGCCGCAGCGCCCATTGCAGCGCGCGGATGATCACTTCGAACACCAGGGTGGCGAGGCCCGCCGCTCCGGCAAACAGACCGACCAGTCCCGCATCGCTGGTCATGGCGTAGGCGAGCAGGAAGAACAGTATGCCGGCCAGCGCCAGCGGTACGCTTCTCCAGCTGGCCAGTACCTGCCGCCAATCGACCGGCGGCAGCGCCTGCCGTTGCGAGCGGAACAATTCGACCGGGCGGATCGTCTGCGCCTGCAGCAAGGGAAGATAGGCGAAGGCGAGCGCGGTGATCAGACCCGCGCCGGCGGCAACCAGAAGGGCACGCGCATCGAGGGTCGGCGTGAGCGCGATGCCCACCGCATCGCCGATTGTGGGCAGGATCGAATAGGCGATGAGGCCGCCGGCGGCGACCCCGATGCCGACCCCGACCACCGCCAGCGCCGTCACCTGCACGAAGAAATGCACGAAGACGCGCCCGGTGGTCGCGCCGAGGCTGCGCAGAACCGCAATGACCCCGGAACGCTCGCCGATATAGGCGTTCATGCCGCTCCAGACGCTGACGCCGCCGATCAGCAGCGAGCCCAGGCCCACGATCAGCAGGAAGCGCATGAACAGATCATAATAGCGCACCATTTCGCCCAGCCCCTCGCGAGAGGTGCGAACGGTCCAGCCGGTGCCGGCCAATTGATCGACCAAGGCCGCCTTGGCCTCGTCCGGCGAGCGTCCATCGAGAAGGATCTTGTAGCGGAACCAGGCGCCGAGCCCGGGCAAAGGGGAGGTTCGGTCGGAAACCGTGGTAAACCCCTCCGCGGTGATAAGCGTCGGCAGTCCCAGGCGGAACCCCCGCACCTGGCTGTCGGGCAGGCCGATCAGCGCGCCGCGCACCTCGAAACGGGCGCCGCCCAGATCGAAGAAATCGCCAACATCGATCCCGAGCTGGTCGAGCATGAGGGGCGCAACCAGGGCCCCATAGGCCCCGTCGCGCTCGGCGAGAAATTCGGTCACCGCCGCGCCGGGCGGAAGCTGTGGGCTGCGGATCGCGCCGAGCAGCGGATAGCCGGCGCCGACGACGCTCAGATCCACAAAGGCGTCGCTGTCGTCCGAACGGGCGCGCAGATTGGTGTCAATGGTCTCGGTCACCGCGCCAAATGTGCTGAATATGGCCATTTCATCGGCGGTGGCGCCTCGGTCGGCGCGGGACAACTCCACGTCGCCCCCCATCAGCTGGGCGGCTTCGCGCAGCACGGCCCGGTCGATGACGGCACCGACCGAGCTGACGCCGGCGATGAGCGCAGTTCCTACGGCAAGCGTGACGACCAAGAGCACGAAGCGGCGCAGATCGCCGCGCATGTCGAGCAGGCCGACACGGAGCATGGGCCATGGATTGCGCATCAGGTGGTCACCAGCGTTTCGCTCAATTCGCCCTGCGTCATGGTCAGCATGCGATCGGCGCGCGCCGCCAGTTTCGGATCATGGGTGATCATGACCAGAGCCGTTCCCAGGTCGCGGGTCAGCCCGAACATCAGATCGGCGATGGCGGCGCCGGTTTTCTGGTCGAGATTGCCGGTCGGCTCGTCCGCCAGCAGCAGCGGCGGTTCCGCCACGATGGCGCGGGCCAGGCCCACACGCTGTTGCTCGCCGCCTGACAGCGCCGTCGGTCGATGGTCGAGCCGCCCGCTCAGCCCGACCGCGTCCAGCGCCCTGGCCGCCCGTTCCCGCACCTGCGCCATGCTCAGCTCAGGACGGGCGATCTCGAGGGCGAGCCCGACATTGTCGAGCGCCGTCAGGGAAGGAATGAGGTGAAAGCTTTGAAAGACGATGCCGAGCGTGCGGCGGCGAAACCGCGCGAGATCGTCTTCGTCGAGAGCGGTCAAATCGTGATCATTGACCCGGATCTTGCCGCTTGTGGCCTGTTCGAGGCCGGCCAGCAGCATCAAAAGGGACGTCTTGCCGCTGCCCGAAGGCCCGACGATGGCCACCACTTCCGAGCGGGCTACGCTAAGCGAGACCTTGCGCAAAATATGCAGTGGCCGCCCGGCGACGTTGAGCGTGTAATCGACATTGTCCGCAACAATGAGTGGCGATCGGGCCTCTTGCACGTCACCTATCCTTCAAAACAGTGTTTCCAGACGCCTGGGGTCGGGTCTCTTTCTATGCTGACAGGTCTGACGAACTTATGAAGTGGCTTTCCCGCCATGGCGCTGGATAGTCACTGATTCTTTCGTGTTTCGGGGTATCGTGACACCAATTTCCTGTCTATCCCTAGCGCGTTGGGCGCTTTGGAATCATGTAGGCGCGGCTTGGGAGGTCGACTTTGAAGTTCGCTTTCAGAAAACTGATTCTGACAATGGTCGTGCTGTGGTCGGCGGGGGCGATGACTGTCGCCGCGCGCGCTGGAGAAGCGGAGCTGGCGCTGCTTGGTACCTATATCGGCCAATGGCGCGGGGAGGGGGCACTGGTCGGTGGCGACAAGCCCGAACCTTTTCGCTGCCGCCTGAGCATCGCCAAGGGCAATCAGCAGCGTATCAACTATACGGGGCGCTGCACCTTGGTCGATACCACGCTCTCCATCAGCGGCACCATCGCCTATAGTGACGCCAACAGGCGCTATGAGGCGGCCATGAGTTCCAATGCCGGCTTTACCGGTCTCGCCGTCGGCCAGATCCGCGGCAATACCATCACCTTCGACCTCAAGGAACAGCAGCGCGACCGCAGCGGCAGCGATGTGCGGATCGGTTCGACCATCATGCTGAACGACAGCAGGATTACGGTGGACTTCGAGGTTGAGTTCAATCACTCGGGCCAGGTCTTGACCGCCAAAGTGCCGTTTGGTCGCTGAAGCTGGTCGCGCGCGGCGAACCGACCGGCATGTCAGGGCCGGCGGTTTTGCCGCAAAGAATGTAGATCGCCGTTCCGACCAGGATTTCCAGATCAAGCCGAATGGAAAAATTCTCGATATAGGCGAGGTCGTGGTCGATGCGGGCCACGGCCATCTCGCGGGATAACACCGGCCCGCGCAACCCTCGGCATTGCGCCCAGCCGGTTAATCCCGGCCGCATGTCCGTGCGGCGGTCATAACAAGCCACCAGCGTGCGATAGGGCGTTCCCGCCACCAGCATATCCGGCACGTGCGGCCTGGGGCCGACCAGCGACATGTCGCCAAGCACGATATTGAGCAGTTGCGGAAGCTCGTCGAGGCCAGTCCGGCGCAGGAAGTGCCCCATCGGCAGCAAATGCTCGTCCCTGGCTTCCGCTGGCGTCAGCCCGCTGGGGTCGCAATGGCGACGATAGATCGATCTGAACTTGAAGATTGTGAACCGCTGCCCGCCCCGCCCCGTTCGGTCCTGCTTGAACAATGCGGGACCGCCATCCGCGAGGCGAATGGTCAGCGCGATCAGCAGCAATAACGGGGCGAGGACGACGAGCCCGATGCCGGCGCCGGCTACATCGAAAACGCGCTTGAGGGCCAACGCAACCTTGCGCCGGCTGAAGTCTGGTTTGCCACCAAAGTGCTCCCGATAGCGGCGCATAGGCGGAAGCGTTGCTTCAGAACGGAGCCGCGCATGAAACCACAACACGCCGCTTTCGGGGCGTCCATCGGCGCGCTCGCCCCGCCGCCGCCCCGGCCGCAAAGTCGACCCTCCCTTCATCGGAGCATCTCCAGAGAATTGGCTTTAACTCTACATTAACCTTCCAATTTTAGGCCGCCAGCCAAAATTCAAATTGCCGCGAGTGATTCTCTGAGTTGACCCAGAGCAAAATCTGATCAATATTTGTTCAAATTAAAGTTCTCAAATCACTGGATTTTTGTGGTCGTGAATTTCCGTCCACTGCTGAAATTTTTAATTCAGAGCATATAATTATATACTTATTTTCTTCGAATGAAATTCGTCTTCGCATTTCGTTGGTTTTAGCGTCGAGATCAAAGAGAAGCATTTGGAGATTTCATGTATGATCAGGAGATCGACCTCAGGGCTATTGTAGGCGTTCTGCATCGACAGCTTCATCTTCTGGCTGTTTTCTGTTGCATGGGTGTCGGAATTGCCCTTGTTTATTCACTCGTGACAAGACCGCAATTTTCGGCAACAGCGCTCCTCTTCGTCGATACGACGCCCATGGAACTGTTGCAGCCGGAGCAGATGCACGCCGTCTCGTCGTCCGCTGAAAATGCTCGCGTCGAGAGCGAGGCTGAAATCGTCCGCTCCATTCCGACGCTTTTGCGTTTGATCGAGAATGAGGACCTGCTCGACAACGCCTATTTCGCGCCGCGTGCCAGCCTGTGGCAGCAGGTCCTGGCGTTCATAGGGTTTGGCGAGCCGGAATTGGCGACGGGCGACGAGGCGCTGTCGGCCCTGATCGCCCGGCTGCAGCGCGCCACCGCCGTGCAGCGACGTGCCCAGACCTATATTGTCGCGGTGGAGGCCGCGGCGAGCGAGCCGCCCGTTGCCGCCCGGCTCGCCAATGCGATGGTGAAAGCCCATATCGATCTGCAGCGCGAAGCCAAGGCGCGCCGGATCGTGTCGGCGCTGGACACGCTCGAGCCCCATATGGCCGAAGCGGCGGCTGGCCTCACCCGAAGCGAAAGCGAACTTGACGCCTTCATCGACGCCAATATCGAGCTCATGGCGGCGCAGTCGGGCGATCCGACGCTTCTCGACAATCGGCGTGAACTCAAGGATGCGCTTGCGACGGCCCGTCGCCTCGAAGACACGCTGGCGCAGGCCAGAAGCCGCCTGGCCGAGAAGGACTATAAGCAACTTGCCGCCGTTCTGAACTCGGTTCAGTTGCGAGAAGTCGAAAGCGCGCGGAGCCGGGTTTTGGCTAGTATCGCGCTGACACCCTCCCGCGGCGCAATCGCTCCCGCGCTCGATGCCGAACTGGCAGCCCTGCAGGACCGGCTGGAAGCCACGGCGCGCAACGAGATCACTTCACTGCAAACCGCGCTCGCCGCCAATCAGTTGCGAATCCAGGGGGTGCGCGAAGCGATGCGCAAATTGCTGGCCGACAGCACGCTGTCGCCCCAAATCTGGACGAGGATCTACGAGCTTCAGCAGGGCACGGCGCTCGCGCGGGCCAATTATGAGCGCTTTTTGGCGCGCGTCAGCCAGTTGCGGTCGCAAATCGACCTACAGCAGGCCGATAGCCACCTCGTCGCCGAGGCAATCGTGCCGATGGAGCCGTCTTCGCCAAGCCCGATCCTGGTGGTCGCATTTGCCGGCTGTCTTGGGCTCGGCGTCGGTTTGGGCGTGGCGCTGCTGGTTGATACCTATACTGGCGGTTTTACCTCGCAGGAGCAGCTCGAGGCCATCACCGGCCGCGAGGTTGCCACCGGTATTCCGCTGATCAAGCCGGTGCGGCATGCCGGCGGAGACCCGGCGCTCAGTTATGCCGACGCTGTCGTGCTCTCGCCCCTGTCCAACTATGCCGAAAGCCTGCGCCGACTTCGCCTGCGGCTCGACCTGCGTTTGCCCATGGCCGCCGGCCCTTCGGGCGGCCTCGTGCAAGGTCGGGTCATTGTTGTCGGTTCGGCGGTGTCGTTCGAAGGCAAAACCACCACGGCCCTCGGTCTGGCGCGCACCTATGGCCTGGAGGGGCAGCGCGTGCTGATCATCGATGCCGATTTGCGGCGGCCGGCGCTGTTTCGTCACCTCGATGCGGGGCCGGTCGCTGGCTTGCTGGACTATCTGTCGGGTGCTCTGCCGCCCGAGGCTTTGGTAACCGCTGTCGGCATTGATCCGCTGTCGGGAATTTCGACCATCGTCAACGCTCGCCCCGGTGACGGGCCCACGGAGCGGTTTCTGACCAATGCGGCGTTTCATCGGCTGATCGGGGCCGCGCGCAAGTCCTTCGACGTCATCATCATCGATACGCCGCCTCTCGCCGGCATTGTCGACGGCGTCTATGCGATGAAATTCGCCGATGCCGTGATCATGCTGACGCGCTATGCCAATACGCGTCAGCGCGATGTCCTGCGAGCGCTGGCGGTGCTCGAAAGGGCCCGGCCGGACATGCCACCGGTCCTGATGGCCATGACCCAGCAACCTGACAGTGCGCACGCCTATGGCGAGCGCTACGACGCGCATTACGTCATGGTGCAATGACGCAACGCGCGCCAGGCCGAACTCTCCGATGCGCAAACAAGGGATTAGGGCGGCGATGTGCGTTCGACAGAACGCACGCCCCTCTAGCCGATGGCGATGATCTTGAGGTTCTCCAGGGTCGCCGGATCGTCGAACCGGCCAGCCGGCTCGCCATTGGTGATCAGAACGTCGACATCAGCCATCTGTGTCACCACATGGGGCGCACGCCGCTCGAATTTTTCGTCATGCGCCACCAGAATGACCTGCCGCGCCTGTGGCAGGATCGAGCGCACCAGAGCAACCTCCAGGGGGTCGAATTCCTGCACCGTGCCTTGGCGGTCGATAGCGCTGGCGCCGATTATGGCGAGGTCGAACTTGAAGCGCTGGCGATTGTCATCGGCCAGCGTCAGAACCGACGAATCCTTGTTCCGCACATAGCCGCCATAAACATAGACCGTCGCATCGGTCTTAAGCGCGCAGGAATGGGCGACTTCCAGATTGGGGGTGGCGATCAGCACGCCGGGGTGGCGCATCATGATCTCGTGCAGCGAATCGAAGGTCGTGCCCAGGCCGACAAAGATCGTCGCGCCGGGCACGATGAACGCATCGAGCGCCGCCACCAGCTGCCGTTTCACCGCCACCTGGTTCGCGTGGCGTTCGTCATGGGTGTGGTGGGCGACGCCCGGCGAGGCGAAGGCGCCGCCAAAGCCCTTCTGCAGCAGTCCCTGCGTTTCAAGGGTGCGCAGGTCGCGCCGGATGGTCTGATAGGTGACATCGAAACGCGCCGCCAGCTCGGCCACCGACGCGGCGCCATTCAGCCGCACGGCTTCGAGAATAGCCTGCCGCCGATCGTTCGCCCTGCCACCTTCTGATGGCGCCGGGGCGGAGGTCGGCCGCAGATGCGGCGCCGTTTCGCCGCTCATTTCAGTCGAACGCCGAGATAGCTGCGGTCGTCGGTGAGCTGCGATGCGGTGGTGCCCTTGGTGCTCATATAGCGGCCTATCTTGTGCGGATCTTCGGCCTCGACCTCCTGGAAGGCCGCCTCCCAGGCCGCAACGCCGAAGCCGGAGCCCGGCTTGAAATAGCCGTCCGAAAACAGCTCGATCGTTTCGATATCGTTAAGGGGATAGCTGCGCGTTTCCACATAGCATCCCGGCACCGCAAACCCATCGATGGCACCATAGCCGAGCACTGGTCCGGTGATGTTCTGAAATTGCCCCTGGCCATGAGAAATGCCGTCCTCGATCAACAGGGTCAGTTCGGTTTCCGGGACGTCGGGCAGCAGCGCCCGGCAAGCGGCGAGGGCGCGCGCCTCGATGAGGGCGACGAGATCGGCCTGCGCCGTGATGCTCCCCACGGGCTGATGGCGCGTGCCCTGCCAGGTCATGGAGCCGGCATGGCTGTCGCAGTCCTGCGGTGAAAACCCCTGTGACGCCAGATATTGCCAGGTCTCGCGCCGCAAAATCGAGGTGACGTCGTCGAGCGGCTTCAGCACCTGCAACATGTCGGTGCCATTGAGGCGAAGTCCGCTGTCGCCGACCGCCACCACTTCGAGCCGCTCTCCGATCAGCATTGCCGCCATCACCGTGCAGCCGCCGCGCGGCCGCCAGTCGTTTTCCACCGCCGCCAGCGCGTCATGGGCGACATAGCCGGCATGGATAGCCTTGCCGAGATAGTCGATAAAATGTTCCCCGCCCTGGAACTGCATGTCCTTCTTGTCCGCGTCACCCTGTGCAAGCAGGAAAAGTTCGATGGCGCGCTTGACGGTGCGCGACGCGAACTGGCCGGAGAGCATGCCGCCATAGCGGGTGCCGTTGCGGTCGGTTACGCCGTCGATGACGGCGTAACCAAGGTTCGGCATGACCACGAGGCTGTCTTCGTTGGTCTCTGGGTGGCCGAATTTCTTACCCAGCGTGAATGCTTCGAGCTGCCTCATTTGGTCCTGCTTCAGTCATGTTGTCCGCGACGTCCGGCTTACTCGCCGATGGCGGTCCGCCATTGGGCCAACACCGCTTCGGCACCACCGAAATCACTGAGCGGCTTGACGTTGACGAGGGTCAGATCGGCCAGGTTCGGCGTGCCCGCAGGGCCGGCCACGTCGAGCCGGACGGCGCGGCGGCCGATATCCATGGCGAGCTTTTCCTGGGTCGATTTGGACATTGCCCAATCGATGAAGGCCTTGCCGCCCTCGGGGTTGGGGCTGCCCTTGACCAGGGCAACGCCGTCCGGCGTCGCCGCCGTGCCGTCGGTCAGGTGCACGATGGCGATCGGTGCCCCGCCCTGCACATATTCGAGCGCATTGTCCTCAAGCGTCAGGCCCATCGCGGTTTCGCCATCGGCGACAAAGCGCGGAACGGCGCCCGAGCTGTCGGCGAAGACGAAGTTCTTGGCGATCTCGGCATATTTGGCCCAGCCCTCATCGCCGAACACGGTGAGAACGGTCTGCAATTGCTGCATGGCGGAGCCTGAGCCATCGGCGCGGGCGCTGGCGATCTGGCCGGCCCATTGCGGATCAGCCAACGCCGCCCAGGTCGTCGGGGCGCTGTCGAGCGGCTGCAGGTCGGTGTTCACGGCCAGCACATAAACGACGGCCGTATAGGGCGTCCAGGCGCTGTCCTTGACAAATTGCGGGTCAATCTGGTCGGCCTCGGGCGGTGTGTAGGGCTCGAGCAGATCGTGCAATTCGGTGAGCTGGCTACCGGAAATCGACCAGATGACGTCGGCGGCCGGCGCCGCCGATTCCGCCTGTACGCGCTTGGCGATATCGCCCGAGCCGAGCTTGACCACTTCCGCCTTGAGGCCGGTTTCCTGCTCGAAGATCGGCAGCAGAGTGTCAACGATCGACGATTTGTGCGCGGTATAGATTACCACCGGGCCGCTCTGCGCCAGAGCCAGCGTGGTCATGCTGCACGAAGCGACCAGCGCCGCAGCCGATAACACCATGAATGTGCGTTTGCGAATATTCATGTGAGTCCTCCCTTTCGTTTTTGATCACTCCTCGATCGAAATGATCCTGAACCACTGCAAATTTTGTTGCAATACGAAAGTTTGTCGGTGTCATATGCCAGCAGGCGATCGAGGGGGAGAACCACGCATGAGTTATTTGACGGTCAGCAACGCCACCAAGCAGTTCGGCCAGACCTT
>JAHCJW010000072.1 GCA_026126125.1 Devosia sp. | reverse complement strand
CGTTGAACTGCTTGGACAGGTTCGCACGCACCGAGTTGCCTTCGACGTTGAGGCTGCTAATCGCACCCTCGGTGTCGATGCCGATATTGAGTTCCTGAGTGGACAGGTTCTCGATGCGCAGCTTGCCGTTGTCGTTCGAGGCCCGGACCTGGCCGCCGTGGTCGCGGTTGATTAGTTCAACGAACTTGTCGACGGTCTTGGTCGAATTCAGCTTGCTCTTTTCAGCAACACCGATGTCGACACCATCGGTGCCGAACAGTGCCACCGCGTCCGCACCAGAGATCGCGAGGGTCTTGGCTTCGGCAGCCTTAGCCACGAACTGCATCGTGCCGGCATCATCGAACTTGACCTCGACGCCCTCAACGCCCTGGTTCTTGAGCTGGTTGTTGACGGAAGCAATGGTTGCGTCCTGCCAGTTCTTGATGTCGAGAGCATTGACCGAGGAGTTGATGCCACCCTTCACGGCGCCGATTTCGATGTTAGCCGTCTTGCCATCGTAGGAGACGGTGAACTCGTTCTTTTCGGCTGCAACCGTTGCAACGGAAGCGCCCTGGACCGGATTGGTGATGACCTGGCCATCGACCGGATCCACACCTGCCGTTCCGGTGGTCGAAGTAACGGCAGCGTTACCACCGACAAGACCAATTTCCGTGCCTGCGGCAACAGAGATCGAGGTTGCACCCCCGCCCAGACCGAAGGGATTGGACCCGCCGTTGATCTGGATGTCAAATCCCTTGCCGTCGGCACGAGTGATATCGAGGCCATTGGCCGTACCAGTGATGGTATAACCAGCTGCCGTGGCGGCGGCTTGCAGGTTGGATACCTGGTCATCCAGGTTGTCCGTGTCATTGAAGTTGATGGTCAGCGGCGTACCGGTGCCGATGTCCAGTTCGATCGAAACACCAGCCAAGCCGGCATTGGTTGCCGCAGCGGTGAAGTCAATGCCACCGGCTGCCGTGATGGTGCTTGCAACCGCAGCAGTAGCGCCCTTGTCCGAGGTGACGCTCGGCCCAACCGCGCCGGATGCGACCTTTTCGGTCAACGTCACGTTCAGGTTAGCATCGACCACGACGTCATAGAGGTCCGTGAGGTCGGTGTTTGCCGCAAACGCAGCCTCAACCGCCGCCTTATTCATGCCAGCTTCGATTTCAACCGGGTCGGTGATACCGGCAATCGTAAGGCTCTGCGTGGTGTTTGCGGCACCGGAGGTGTGGGCAAGCTGGAAGGCAGACGTCGAGGCGACGGGCGTGGTTCCCGCGCTTGTCACCGGCACCCCAGTCACAGACGGAGCAGCGCCGCCCCATTGCGTGTTGGTCAGCGTGATCTGTTTGGAAGTGGCATCGAACTCGACGGTGTAACCGCCTTCTTCAGCCCCAGCCTGCAGATTGGCAACGAAATCATTGAAGGTCGAACCGGTCTGAATGGTCTGACCGCCAGCCTCGATCGATGAGGTGATCGCCGAGTAATTGAAAGTGGTCGAGCCCTTTGTGGCAGCGACAGAGCCGGCGCCAAAAGTAACCTCAGCGGCGTCTGCCGACGGGTTAACCGTTTCAATGATGACCTTGTCCTCGTTCGCGCCGGTACCGGCAGTGACCGTGAACTTGGTTGTGGTCGCAGGATCAAGGTTCAGTTGATTCTGAATGTCTGCGGCGATGGTCGCGGCGCTGGTAGCATCGTTGATAGTGACTTCAACGCCTGCAACCGTGAGCTTGTCGCCGTTGGAGAAGCCATCGATGCCGGAAATTACCGAGCGTGCGCCGGCGCCGGTCGCACTGGCGGTCGTGGACTGCGGGCCAAGATAATTGGTTGCAGAAGTGCTCAGTTCCGCCTTCTGGCCGGGAACGGTCGCTGTTGCCAGGCTGATCTCGCTGACGCTGTCACCGAACTGGCCACCGGCAAGCTTGAGGACCGTATTGGCATCAACCTCGAACGACTTGGTCTGGAACGACTTGTCCTGACGGGCCTGGCGCAGGGTGGACTGCATGGATTCCAGGTTCTTGGTCAGGGCAGTGATGCCGTTATTGGCGGCTTCGATGACCTTGATGCCCGAAGCCATCGAGTCGAGCAGGTTGCTCATGTCGGCGGCGCGGCTGTTGAGAGCCGAGGCGGTGAAGAAGTTGGAGGGATTGTCGAGGGCAGAGTTCACCTTGTTGCCGGTGGCAAGACGGGACTGCGTCTTGTTCATCATTTCGGCGGTGTTCTGCAGGCTCAGAAGGTTCGCGCGAACGGCCTTCGAGAGAGAGATATCGGAACCCATGTGTGGTGCTTTCCTTCTGGAAACATGGAGCCGCTTCATGCAGCCCTTTCACATGGAGAGAATTGTCCGTATCCCATTAAAGGGCGGTTAATGATGGAAATAGACGCGCAATTAATTACGGCGGTTGTCGAAGCCCTTACCATCCACCGATGCGTCGTATTTTTTCGCTGTCAGGCGCCAAAAACAAGCCACGGTTACAGCGCTGTTCCGCCTCGACAGAGCGGGGTGAGAAGACCACATTGGCTTCCTACGGCCAAGGAGACACGCCATGACCTGGTTGCCCGATTACGATCCGATCGCCGGCGATACGCAGAGCTGCGATGCGCTCGAGCTGGTGGTGGTGCCGCGCACGCGCGATCTGGGCGGTGGCTTTCCGGTGCGGCGGGCGCTGCCGCATGGCAAGCGGCAGATGGTGGGGCCGTTCATCTTCTTCGACCATTTCGGGCCGGTGCAGTTTCTTGCCGGACAGGGCATGGACGTAAAACCGCATCCCCATATCGGGCTGTCGACGGTGACCTATCTGTTCGACGGCAAGATTACCCATCGCGACAGCGAGGGCAATGTGCAGGATATTCGCCCCGGCGCGATGAACCTGATGACGGCGGGGCGCGGCATCACCCATTCGGAACGCACGCCGGAGGTGGAGCGGGTGAGCGGCCACACCATGCTGGGGCTGCAAAGCTGGATCGCCCTGCCCCAAGACAAGGAAGAGATCGAACCGACCTTCCAGCATTTCGGCGGCGCGGTGCTGCCCACGGTGGCCGACAAGGGGCTTTCGGCCCGTATCATCGCCGGGAGCGCCTTTGGGCGGCGTTCGCCGGTGCAGATGGTGTCGGACTGGTTCTATGTCGAGGTGAGCCTCGGGGCCGGGCTCAGCGCGCCGCTCGACACCGAATATGAAGAGCGCGCCATCTATGTGGTGGAGGGCTCGGTGGCGATTGCCGGCGATGTGTTCGAGGGGCCGCGCCTCCTCGTGTTCCGCCCCGGCGACGCCATCACCGTCAAGGCGGTGACCCCGGCGCGGATGATGTTCCTCGGCGGCACGGCGCTGGAAGGGCCGCGCTATATCTGGTGGAATTTCGTCTCGTCGAGCAAGGAGCGGATCGAGCAAGCCAAGGAAGACTGGAAACAGGCCAGGTTCGGCGCGGTGCCGGATGAAAGCGAGTTCATTCCGCTGCCGGGGGCGTCGTATTAGAGCGGGCGCGCGTTCTATCGAACGCAAATTGCCGCTCTAATTCCTTGTTTACGCATCGGATTATCCGAAAACCGTGAGGACACTTTTCGGTCCGATGCTTTAATCGCTTGTCTACGCATCGGTCCGATGCTCCAGCCTGCCAGGAGCAGGGGCGAGAGAGCCCCTGCCCGAGGAACCGAAACGCGCTCTATCACCTCGGGCCATTGCACCGGTGCCGCCATGGCGGTGCAGCGCTTTCGGCCTGCCTCAGTCGCCCGGGGTCGCGGCGTGGTAGACGCCGAGAATACGGAACTGGTCGGTGAAGAATTTCAGCTCGTCGAAGGCGTGGATCACACCGATATCGTCGGGGTGCCCCTCGATATCGGCATAGAACTGGGTGGCGGTGAAGGCGCCGCCGACCATGTAGCTTTCGAGCTTGGTCATGTTGACGCCATTGGTGGCGAAACCGCCCATGGCCTTGTAGAGCGCCGCCGGCACGTTGCGGACGCGGAAGACGAAGGTGGTCTTGACCTTGTCCTGCGCGGCAGCCCGTTTCTCGTTGGGCGAAAGCACGAGGAAACGGGTGGTGTTATGATCGGCATCCTCGATATTGGCGGCGAGGACATCGAGCCCGTAGATTTCGCCGGCGAAGCGCGAGGCGATGGCGGCGACGGTTTTGTCGCCCTTTTGGGCGATCTCGCGGGCCGAGCCGGCGGTGTCGACGGCATTGATGGTGCGATAGCTATTCTGGGCGATGAAGCGCCGGCACTGGCCGAGCGCCACCGAGAGCGACTGGACGGCCTTGATGTCTTCGAGACGCGCGCCCGGCACGCCCAGAAGCGTCATCTCGACACGCAGATAGGTCTCCCCGACAATATGCAGACCGCTTTCGGGCAGGAGATGGTGGATATCGGTGATGCGGCCATAGAGCGAGTTTTCCACCGGAACCACGGCGAAGTCGGCGCGGCCGGACTGCACGGCGGCCAGCGTCTCCTCAAAGGTGACGCAGCCGACAAACTCCTCGCCCGGAAACACTTTGGCAGCCGCGGCGTGGCTGAAGGCTCCAGGTTCGCCCTGGAAGGCGATTTTCTTGCTCATGGCGAGGGTCCATTATTTTTAAGGCCTGCGGGCTTTAGACGCGGCCAAATGGGGTGTCAATCTCGGTCCGAACGCGCTAGGACAGAAGAAGATTCGGGGGAATTGTCGCACCGTGGGTTTGCCCTGTTGCACCACGCGGGCCGTGATACTATCTTCCGCGCGCGTCGAACTGGCCGGTTGAGGCAGATTTCTTTACCGAAATCAGGTGTTGGTCAGTTCGTTAAACGTCCACGGGGATGGACTGGCAGAGAGACCAAATGGATTCGTTCGAGCTAAACAAAATTATGGGCGCCGTCCTCGGCACGTTGTTGTTTGTGATGGGAGTGGGCTTTTTGACCGAAGCCATCTATCAACCCATCGAGGGTCGAGGCCCCGGCTATGCCCTGCCGGAGCCGGAAGTGGCTTCCAGCGCGCCCGTCGAGGCCGCACCGGAAGTGTCGCTCGGCGTGCTGCTGGCCAGCGCCAGCGTCGAGCGCGGCGCCGCAGCCGTGCGCAAGTGCCAGTCCTGCCACAATTTCGGTGAAGGCGAGCCCAACAAGCAGGGCCCCTATCTGTGGGGCACGGTTGGTCATACCAAGGCGCATGCCGAAGGCTTTGCCTATTCGGACATCCTTCTCCAACAGAAGGCGGATGGCCAGGTCTGGTCCTATGAAAATCTCAACGCCTTCCTGACCAACCCCAAGGGTTATGCCCCGGGCACCAAGATGAGCTTTGCCGGTGTCCGCTCGCCCGAAGAGCGCGCCGACATCCTGGCCTATCTGCAGACGCTGGGGTCGATGGACGTTCCCTTCCCGCCGGCCGACGAAACCGCGACCGAGCCTGAAGTCGATGTGGAAACAACGCTGGCGCCCGAAGGCACCGAGGCGACCGCGCCCGAAGCGGTGACCGAGACGCCGACCACCACCTCGACCGAAACCCAGGTCGAAGGCACACCGGCCGCCGCCGACACTCCGGCATCGGATGGCAGCACGCCGGGCGCACCGGCGACGCAGGGCCAGTAAGGCCCGGCCGTTCGGCAAGCCAGAAGACACCCATACGAGCCGCGCCCATTGCGCGGCTCTTTTTTTTGGAGCCACGAGAAACCATGCTGCTGCTTCACCTTTCCGACGTCGATGAGGCCCGCTGGGCCGAGGCTTTCACCCAGAGTCTGGCGCCCTATAAGGTTGTGCGGCAAGGCGAGGATTTCGATCCGGCCGATGTGGACTACATCTTCGTGTGGAAACCCAGGCCGGAAGCCTTCGAGGGGCTGAGCAACCTCAAGGCCGTGCTCTCGCTGGGGGCAGGCGTCGACGCGCTGCTCAAGCATCCCAGGCTCCCCGACGTGCCGGTGGTGCGGTTCATCGACAAGGATCTGAGCCAGCGCATGAGCGATTATGTGGTGGCCCATGTCACCATGCATCACCGCCAGTTCACCCGTTTCCAGGCCGACCAGAAGGCCCGGCGCTGGAGCCAGTTCTATCCGCCGGCCGCCAATGAAACCACGGTGGGGATCATGGGGCTTGGCGTTCTCGGGCAGGACGCGATCACGCGGCTCAGGCCGCTGGGTTTCGACCTGCGCGGCTGGAGCCGCACGCCCAAGGTCATCGACGGCGTTGCCGGCTTTGCCGGGGCAGCGCAATTCGACGCCTTTCTGTCGGGCACCGACATCCTCGTCAATCTCCTGCCCCTGACGCCCGAGACGCAAGGCATTCTCAACGCCGAGACCTTTGCCAAATTGCGGCGCGGCGGGCTGGCCAGCGGGCCGGTGATCGTCAACGCGGCGCGCGGCGGGCATCAGCGCGAGGCCGATATCGCCGCCGCCCTTGCCGATGGCACGCTGGGCGCAGCCAGTCTCGACGTGTTCGAGGTCGAACCCCTGCCCGCCGACAGCCCGCTCTGGGGGCTGGAAAATTGCTTCATCACCCCCCATATCGCCGCCATTTCCAACGAAAAGACCGGGGTGCACTACTTCACCCGGATCATCCAGGACCATCTGGCCGGGCGTGAGCTGATCAATGTCGTGGACCGCGCTCGTGGATATTGACACAAATTTCACTGGCGCGACGCCAGGATTGCAGGCAAGCATGGTGCAAAACCACGACAAAGAGCTCGCATGACCGAAACCGCGGCGCCTCAAAAAATCAGTCTATACGACCGCCTGAAGCGGGCGACCCGGCACAAGCTTGCCGAGCCCATCCTCGCCGCACTCTGTTTTCTCGAAGCCATGATCATTCCGGTATTTCCGGAAATCATGCTGGCGCCGATGATCATCGCCGACCGCAAGCGCGCCTGGCGCCTGGCGACGATCTGCACGGTGTCCTCGGTGACCGGCGGGCTCGCCGGTTACGCCATCGGCTATTTCCTGTTCGATTCCCTGGGCCGGGGGATCATCGATTTCTACGGCGCCTCAGGGGGCTTCGAAGCGCTGCGCCACAGCTTTGTCGAAAACGGCCCGCTGATGATCCTGATCGGCGCGCTTTCGCCCATTCCCTACAAGGTGATCACCATCACCTCGGGTGTGGCGGGGCTCGATCTGTGGACCTTCATCTTCTACGGCATCATCGGGCGCGGATTGCGCTATTTCGTGCCCTGCGGCCTGTTCTATTTCTTCGGTCCGGTGGCCGGCGAATTCATCGACAAGCACAAGAAATGGGCCGGCTGGGGCATGGTGGCGCTGGTGGTGGTCGGCTTTGCCATGGCGCCCTTGCTGTTTCCCAAGACCGGCACCGCGATCATGGATGCGCCGGTGGAACAGGTCGTGGGCATCGATCTGGTGCCGGAGAGCTAAAGCATGTTTCCCGAAAGTGGATACCGGTTTCGGGAGAAAGACAGGCGTACAAAGAGCTAAAGCGAGCGGGGCTGATCTCAAAGAAACGCCACGCGCTTTAAGAAAAAGGGGAGCGCGAGCGCTCCCCTTGGCCGATCAGCCGCCGTAACGCTGGCGGAGCACGCCATAGACGGCGCGGATGGCCTGGTCGGTGGCGCCCACCGGACGGCCCGGACGGGCTTCGGACGCCCAGCCGAAAATATCGAGATGCACCCAGGCCCCGGCCTTGGACACGAAGCGCTTGAGAAACAGCGCCGCCGTGACCGAGCCGGCAAAGCCGCCCGACCCGGTATTGTTGATGTCGGCGATTTTTGACGACAACTGCCCTTCATAGGGCGACCAAAGGGGCATCGGCCAGAGCGGGTCTTCGGCGGCAAGGCCGGCGGCAGCGAGTTGCCGGGCCAATTCGTCATCGGTGCTGTAGAGGGCCGGCAGATCCGGTCCCAGGGCGACACGCGCCGCGCCGGTCAAGGTCGCCATGTCGACCAAAAGTTCCGGGCCTTCCTCATCGGCGAGGGCGAGCGCATCGGCGAGGATCAGGCGGCCCTCGGCGTCGGTATTGCCGATTTCGACGCTCAGCCCCTTGCGGGACTTGAGAATGTCGCTGGGGCGGAAGGCATTGCCGGCTATGGCGTTCTCGACCACCGGCAGCAGCACGCGCAGACGCAGGTTCAGCCCGGCCGAGACGATCGCATGCGCCAGACCCAGCACATTGGCGGCGCCGCCCATATCCTTTTTCATGCCCAGCATGCCGGCCGCCGACTTGATGTCGAGGCCGCCGGTGTCGAAGGTAACGCCCTTGCCGACCAGGGTCACCTTGGGGTGATCGGGATTGCCCCAGCGCAGATCAAGGAGGCGCGGCGCCTGGGCGCTGGCGCGGCCCACGGCGTGGATCATCGGGAAGTTTTCGGCCAGAAGCTCCTCGCCGCGGGTCACCGTGATCTCGAGGCCGTGCGTATCGGCGAAATCTCGGACCGCTTTTTCGAGAGCATCGGGCCCCAGATCGCTGGCGGGGGTGTTGATGAGATCGCGCGCCAGACGCGCCGCCTCGACCTGACGCTCGACTTCGTCGGCGTCAGCCGCCTCGTCCAGCACCAGTTCGGCGATGGGCTTGGTCTCGCGATAGCGGTCGAACCGGTAGGCGCCGAGGCGGAAGGCGATGGCGGCGAGCGTCTGGTCCTCGATTGCCCCTTCGAGCCGGTATTGCCCGGCGGGCAGCGCGGCGCCGGCGAGGCCAGCGACGAAGACCGGACGGTTTTCGGCGGCGCCGATGCCGAAGAGATAAAGATCAAGGCGACCACTTTCGTCCGGCAGGGCCAGCAGGCGGCCGCGCTGGCCGGTAAAATTATTGTCGTCGGCCCAGCCGCGCTGGCGCGGCGTCAAGCCGGCCGCTTCGAGCCCTCCCTCTGGAACGAAACGCACGGGGAGAGTGGACGGACTGGACATGAAAGGCTCCAAAAATCAGCAATGGCCCGGAGTCTATCGCCCTCGCAAGGTCACGGCAACGGCCCCGGAAAGGCGGATTTAACCGGCTGTTAGGGTTAATGATTTATTGCTGGCAGAGCGGGCAAGAGGCTCGCCCCGGGAGTGCCTAGCCGTGTTGTCATCCGCCCGCCTTGCCCAGTCCTGCCGTCTCCTGCTGCTGGCCGGTGTCGCGGCGCTGGCGCTATCGGCCTGCGCCTCCAATCGCGGCCAGCTGGGAGCCACCGATTATTCCGGCCTCTCGGCCAGCCAGAGCCACCAGACCCTGGCGGAGCTGACCGCCCGCTACAAGGCCAATCCGCGCGACCGGGGTGTAGTCATCCATTATGCCGCCGCCCTGCGCGCCGCCGGACAATCCGAGCAGGCCGGCGCGGCGCTCGAACAGGCGATGACCGCCTATCCCGGCAACGCGGAAATCGCCATCGCCTATGCCAAGGCGCTGACCGCCCAAGGGCGGTTCGAACAAGCGGTCGGCGTGCTCGACACGGTCATCCGTCCCGACGCGCCAGACTGGAACGCGCTGTTGGTCAAGGGCGCGGCGCTCGATCAGATGGGGCAGCATGCCCAGGCCCGGGCGCTTTATGGGCAAGCGGCGGTGATGGCGCCGGGCGAAGCATCGATCGAAACCAATCTGGGCCTGTCCTATGCCATGACCAGCGACCTCACCACGGCCGAGACGCATCTGCGCCGCGCCGTGCAGATGCGCGGCGCTTCAAGCCAGGCCCGGCAGAACCTGGCGCTGGTGGTGGGGCTGCAGGGCCGGTTCAACGAAAGCCGGGCGCTCTATGCCGCCGAGTTGCCGCCCGAACAGGTCGAGGCCAACATGGCCTATGTCCGCGCGCTGCTTACCCAGCAGAACCGCTGGGATCTGATCGACAAGAGCTGATTTTTGGGGGCAGGTGCTTTTCGGCACCTCACCTAATAGGCGCCACGATCTTTCAGATCAGCTCCCTGCGTTTTAGTCCTGTGTTTTGCCGCATGTCTCCCCCTGAAAAGAGGGAGGTTTTTGTGGGGGGCGCGACAAGCGCTGCGCCTCTCACCCCATCATGCCGTTGGTCATCACCTTGATGATGGCGGGGGCCATGATGACGATGAACAGGACGGGGAGGAAAAACAGGATCAGCGGCACGGTGAGCTTGGGCGGCAGGGCGGCGGCCTTTTTCTCGGCTTCCATCATGCGTGCTTCGCGCCCTTCCTCAGCCATGACGCGCAGCGCCTGGCCGACGGAGGTGCCGTATTGATCGGCCTGGATCAGCGCGGTCATCACCGATTTGACGTTGTCGAGGCCCGTGCGGCGCCCCAGATTTTCATAGGCGCGGCTGCGCTCCTCGAGAAACGACAATTCGGCATTGGTGAGCGTCAACTCCTCAGCCAGTTCGGCGCTCTGCTGGCCGATCTCCCGGGACACGCGCTTGATGGCGTGTTCCATCGACATGCCCGCCTCGACGCAAAGCAACAGCAAATCGAGACAATCGGGCCAGGAGCGGCGAATGGATGCCTGACGCTTCTGCGTCGCATTCTTGAGCATCAGCAAGGGCAGGTAGGAGCCGACCAGACCCGCGCCGATGGCGTAGACCAGGTTGAGAAAGACCGGCCGATCCCCTGGCACCACGAAGAGCAGATAGAAGACGGCAATAGCGAAAACGCCCAGCGGCACCACGAGGCGCTGAAACAGAAACGTGGTCAGGTGACCCTGGCCGCGATAGCCGGCCATGGCGAGCTTGTCGAGCGTGGTGTCGTCCTGGAAGGCCCGCTTGAGATCGAAGCGCTCGACCGCTTTTTTCATATAGGTCTTGGTTTCGGCGCCACGGCGGACCGTGCCGCGCGTATCGGCCGAACCGCCGCCGCGCAAACGGGCCATTTCCTCGGCGCGCATGCGATCGCGCTCGACCGCCACCCGTTTGACGCGAGCGCGCATGTCCTGCTTGACGATCATGGACGAGCCGAAGGTGAACACCATGGCGGCGGCGGAAATGGCCGTCAGAACGCCAATCAGGAATTGCGTCTGGGTCAGGAGCTCGACGATATTCACTGGCCTGCCTCCCCTTAAATTTCGAACTGGACCATGCGGTTCATGACGAAGACGCCCAGGCTCAACATGAGAAAGGCAACGCCCAGCCAGATCTGGCCCAGGGGCGTGTTGATGAGCGGCAGCAGATAATTGGGTGAGACGAGAGAAACCATGATGGCCACAACCACAGGCAGCGCCCCGATAATGCCGGCCGAGGCCTTGGCTTCGGAGGACATGGCCGCCACTTTCTGCTTCATCTTCTTGCGGTTGCGCAGCACGCGCGCCAGATTGCCCAGAGCCTCGGAGAGATTGCCGCCGGCCTGCTGCTGCACGGAAATCACCACGACGAAGAAATTGACCTCCGGCAGCGGCACCCGCTCGAGCAGAACCTGCACGGCTTCGGTCATGGAAAACCCGAAAGCCTGCTGGTCGAGGACCCGGCCGAATTCGGACTTGACCGGCTCCTTGGCATCCTTGGCCACGACGCGCATGGAATCGTTGAGCGGCAGACCGGTCTTGACGCCGCGCACGATGGCTTCCACCGCATTGGGCAGTTCATCGAGAAAGGCGTTCTGGTATTTCTTGCGCTTGCGCAGCACATACATGCGCGGCAGCAGATAGGCGCCCGCCAGCGCCATGACGGCAGCGAAATAGAACGGCACCTGGGTGATGAACAGGACGACGAACAGCACGACGCCGAAAATGACGCTGTTGCGGATATAGGCGGCGGGGGTCAGGGTCATGCCCGCCTGGAACAGCATATCGGGCAGGCGCAGGCGCTTTTTGGTGTTGAGCTCGTCGGTCTGCGATTTGAGCGCCTGCTGCACCGTCTTGCGACGCTGGTCGCGCACGCGGCTGGCGTCGGCGTCGCGCCGATTGGCCCGGATATCACCCTGCAGCGCCTTGCGGCGCTTGTCGGCCCGGCTGCTGCCCAACACCGATGGAACAAAAGCCACGCCGGCCGCGCCGACGCTGATCATGGCCAGAACCGCAAGAAGGATAGTGGTCAGCATGGCTTAGCGTCCCATGATCTCGCGTTGCTCGATATTGGCCTGCTCCAGGGCCTCGACCAGATTGGCTTCCTCGTTGAAATAGCGGGCCCGCTCGGTGAACTGGGGCTTGGTGATGCCGGTGGAGCGATGCTTGCCCAACAGCATGCCGCCCGCGTCTTCACCCATGATGTCGTAGACGAACACGTCCTGGGTCACGACGACATCACCTTCCATGCCCAGCACTTCGGAGATGTGGGTGATGCGGCGCGAACCATCGCGCAGGCGGGCGGCCTGGACGATGACGTCGATGGAGGAGACAATCATCTCGCGGATGGTGCGGCTGGGGAGCGCATAGCCGCCCATGGTGATCATGGATTCAAGGCGCGACAGCGCCTCGCGCGGGGAGTTGGCGTGCAGCGTGCCCATGGAGCCGTCGTGGCCGGTATTCATGGCCTGAAGGAGGTCGAAGGCCTCGGGTCCGCGCACTTCGCCCACGATGATGCGTTCGGGACGCATGCGCAGGCAGTTCTTGATCAGATCGCGCATGGTGATCTCGCCCTCACCCTCGAGATTGGGCGGGCGGGTTTCGAGGCGCACGACATGGGGCTGCTGGAGCTGGAGTTCGGCCGAGTCCTCGCAGGTGATGACGCGCTCGTCCTTCTCGATGAAGGCGGTGAGGCAGTTGAGCAGCGTCGTCTTGCCCGAACCGGTGCCGCCGGAAATCAGGACATTGGCGCGCACGCGCCCCAGAATGCGCAGCACCTCGGCCCCTTCGGGCGAGATGGAGCCATATTTGACCAGCTGGCCCAGGGTCAGCTTGTCCTTCTTGAATTTACGAATGGTGAGGGCGGCGCCATCGATGGCGAGCGGCGGGGCGATGACGTTGACGCGGGAGCCGTCGGGCAGGCGGGCGTCGCAGATGGGCGAACCTTCATCGACCCGGCGGCCGACCTGGGAAACGATGCGCTGGCAGACATTCATCAGATGCGCATCGTCGCGGAAGCGCACATTGGTCAGCCGCACCTTGCCGCCGACTTCGATGTAACATTTCTGCGAGCCGTTCACCATGATGTCGGCGATGTCGTCGCGCGCCAGAAGCGGTTCGAGCGGGCCATAGCCCAGGACGTCGTTGCAGATATCCTCGAGCAGATCTTCCTGCTCGGAAATCGACATGACGATGGATTTGAGCGCGATGATCTCGGCGACGATGTCGCGGATTTCCTCGCGCGCCGCCTGGCTCTCCATGGTGGCGAGCTGGGAAAGATCGATGGAGTCGATCAGCGCATTGAAAATGGCCGATTTGGTCTGGAAATATTCGCGGTCGCGCTGGGCATCGGCCGGGGCGCGCACATCGAGCACGTCGTCGGTGGTCCTGGTACGGGCGGCGGCGCCATCATCGGCACTCCGCCGGGGCGAGGCCGCGGCGGCGACCGGTTCGGACCGCGGCGGGCTCGGAACGGGCCGGGGGACATCGCCGAGCCCAGGCGTATTGCCGCCGAATGTGGTGCGCTTGCCAAACATTGTCGCTCTATCCTTGCCCTCTTCGCCGCCGGGGCGACTACGCCCGCTTCTTGAGGAAGGAGGGCAGTTTCAACAGGCTTGCCGGCTTGCCGGCGCCATGCATTTCCTGCCGCCCGGTCACGGACATGCCGATGCTGCGATAGGCATCGTTGATCTTGTGGTTGGCCGCGACCTCGGCGATCATCTGGCCATTATTGGCCGCGGTGCCGAACAGCTGGGGATCGAAGCCGATCTGCCCGATCAGTTGCGCCTCGATGGAGGAGGCGAATTCACCCGAGGCGATTTCCGGCCGCTTGGGCATGCCCTGCTTGTTGATGACGAGGCTCGCCGCTTTTTCCGTGGGCCGCAGCGCCTTGACCGCGTCGCTCAGATTTTTGGCATTGCGCAGATTGGCCAGGTCCGGCTCGGCCACGATCACCACTTCGTCGATGGTGGCCAGCGTGTGGCGCACCCAGGCGTTCCAGACATGGGGAATATCGAGAATGATCACCGGCACCGAGCGCTGGCAGATCTCGATGATCTGCTCGAACTCGCGCTCCTCGAAATCCCAGGTGCGGTCCAGCGTCGCCGGGGCGGTGAGCAGATTGACGTGATTGGCCGCCTTGCTCATCAGCCGGTCCAGCATGGTCTGGTCGACCTTCTGGTTGGCAAGCAGCGCATCGGCCAGGCCATGGGGCGGGTCCTGGTTGAAATTGAGCCCGACCGTGCCGAAGGCGAGGTCCATGTCGAGGATCAGGCAATCCTGCCGGAGGCTGGTGGCGATGGCCCAGGCGACATTGTGCGCCAGCGTCGAGCCCCCTGCCCCGCCCTTGGCCGAAACGAAACCGATGGTGCGCCCGATGGGCGCCGCGCCTTCGCCCGCGAACAGCTCCGTGATGGCGGTAACGATCAGCTGCGCGGTGGCGGGCAGCACGATATATTCGGAAATGCCCGAGCGGATCAGGTCGCGATAGAGCAGCACGTCGTTGACATGGCCAAGAACGATGACGCGGGTGGAGGCGTCGCACACTTCGGCCAGCCGCTCCAGCGCGCCGGGAATGGCTTCGGGCGGCAGCGTGGTTTCGACAATGATCAGATTGGGCGTCGGATTGGACTTGTAGGTCTCGACCGCCCCGTCGATGCCGCCATTATGGGTGGTCAGCGCCACTTTCGACATGCGCCGGTCATAGACGGCGCTTTCGACCAGTTGCGCCGTCTGGGAATGCTCGCAAAAGGCCTGGATGGTGATGCGCGGCACCAGCCGCGCCCCCGAGGCGATTTCGGCGGCGGGCTCTTCCGGCTTGCTCGGCTGATCAGGGGTAAGAAAACTCATGATGCTGAAATCCTTGCGAACTGACCCCGGATCAATCGAGCACGAAGCCGACCGAGCCGCTGAAACTGCCTCGCATGCCGGCATTGGTGCCGACGCCGTACTGCTTTTCGAGCCGGCCGAGAAAGATCGCCTCGGCATCGCTGGAGGGGTGCGAGAAATCGGTGGGCACGGCGATGGAATTGGCCGGGCTCGGATTGACGAGATAAGGTGTGACGAGGATCACCAGTTCGGTCTGCTCGGTCTGATATTCGCGGCTGCGGAACAGGGCGCCCAGGATCGGCACGTCGCCGAGCAACGGGAACTGGTTGATCTTCTGGCTGGAACGCTCCTGCAACAGCCCGCCTATGGCGAGCGTCATGCCGCTGGCAACCTCAATCGAGGTATTGGCCTGGCGCTTGGTGATCGACATATCCGCCTGCGGCTCGGATACGGACGTATCGACCTTGAGCGTGATGGTGCCATTGGAGCGGACGGTGGGCGTAAAGGCCAGCTCGACGCCATAGGGCTTGAACAGGACCGTCCGGCTGCGCGTGCCGTCGTCATTGTCCTCATAGGTATAATAGGGCAACTCGCCGCCGGCCAGGAACGTGGCCGCCTCGCCCGACAGCGCGGTGAGGGTGGGCTGCGCCAGCACGCGCAGCGCGCCACGACCTTCAAGGGCACGAATAGCGGCCGACACCACGTTGCCATTGGCGCCAAAGGAAGCGTCCAGCCCGTCGAGCGGGAAGGCATCCGTCAGAAGGCCATTGGCGAATTTGAGGAGATTGGTGGTGCCGACATTGACCACGGCACCGAAATTGATGCCGAACTGCTTGGCGACTTCGCGCTTCACTTCCGACACCGTCACCTGCAGCATGACCTGCTGGGCGCCGACCACGTCGAGGATATTGGCCACGTTCTCCGGATCGCCGGCGAACTGGATCGCCACCTGGTGAGCGCGCTCCTTGTCGTCCGAGGACAAGACCGAGCCGGTCAGCACCACGCGATTGGTGTCGTCGCGCAGCGTCACCGATTCCACGGAAATCTTCGAGCCGGGAATGACGCGTGCCAGCGCCTCCTCAAGCGCGTTGCCAACCTGTGAGGGCTCCTTGATCACGCGCAGGTCCAGCACTTGGATGGTGCGGCCATTGTCGTCGAGAAAGAAGATATTGGTATCGCCACCACCAATGCCCTGCACGATGGCGCGGGTGCGGGTGCGCATGATGGCCGCCGCGACATTGGGCTGGGACACGATCACCTCGGCGACGCCCGCCGGCAGGTCGACGATGATGGATTTGTTGAGCTCGAGATCGATATTGCGCACGCCGCCATAGGCAGCCGCAGTAATGGTGACCTGGGCATTTTGTGCCAGCGCCGGCAGGACGGGCGCCGCCAGGCTGACGAGCCCGGCCAGCAGGAGAGGACGAAACAAAGCGGTCAGGGAGCGGTTCATCTCAATCTCCAGCTTATTGCAGCATCAATTGCGGCTCGACCGCATCGACCTGAATTTCGGGTTCGCTGTAATAATCATCGCCCGAGGCGTAGTCCTCGATTTGCCGATAGGCGCCGGGCGCGGCCTGCGCCACCGCGCCGGCGAGAACGCTCTGCTCCTTGCCGGCGCGAATGACGCGCACCGACTGGCTGGTGCCGGAAGGACGCTGCACATCGGCCGAGCGGGCGAAATCGACCACCGAGCGCAGGGTCAACGTCAACTGACCGCGCATCGAGGCGTTGATCAGCGCCTCGGCCTGCACCGGGTTGAGCTCGAGCGTGGCGATGGTGCTGTTATCGAAGGTTATCGGGGTCGGACTGTTGGTATCGCCCTTGGTATTGCCACCGCTGGCGCCCATTTCGCCCAGGCGCTTGCCGATGGCCAGCACGCGGACATTGGACAGCACCACTTCCGATTGCTGGCCGGCCGAGGTCGACGTGGTGAGAATGACGTCGACATGGTCGTTGGGCACCACGAAGCCGCCGGCGCTCGACACGGCGCTGACGCCGACCGAGACGCCGCGCATGCCCTGGGCCAGCACCGCCGAGAGATAGCCCTGATCGGCATTGACCAGTTTCTGTTCACGGATCGGCTCGCCGGGGAAAAATTCGAAACGCGCCACGGCGCCGGTCAGCTTGGCCGGTGCATCGGGCAGCGCGGCAATGGTGACATATTCGGGCCGCAAGGCCCCCGCGGGCCAGTCCTGCCATTCGACCGTATTGGCGGTCAGCCGCTCGCCGATGCCGATGCCGGCCTTGGCGACGAGGATCTGCGTCTTGGCCTCCTCGACCACCTGGGTGACGACTTCCGTCGTCGTGGGAGCGCGGCCCATGCGCGTCACCAGCAGCGCGGCGAGCCCGCCGGCCACCAGGGCAACCACCACCAGGATAATACGCGCTGGTCTCATGACCCCACTCCGGTTCAACGCGGGCGGCAACGCCCAATTCCACCGACCGGACTATGAAACCAAAGGGTCAAAGTTTGGTTAACCGCTGCTTGCAGCACTGGGTTAACAACTTATGAACACTGGCAATTTGCAAGTATTGGAGGAAGAGGCTCGCGATATTGATGCACCAAACCTGCGCTTCCCGGCTCGCGCCATCCTGGCCGTCATCACCCGGCTCGTCCGGGTGCGCCAGGCTGCAGCGCAAGACGGCCCGCCCGGACAAGCCCGGCGGTGACGGCGGAAAAGCAACTGAAATGTGCGGGGACAGTCTCCAACCGCTACGCCGCTCTCAGGCGGCGAGGCGCTCGAAGATCACGGTGTTGGAGTAAACCATCACACCGGCGGCAGCCATGGCTATGCCGTAGGGCACGCCCGATTTCTTGTTGTGCAGCCGTTCGAGCCAGGCGAAGCGGGCGATGAACGGGGTCAACGGTATGCCGCGCAGCGTCAGAATGGCCAGTGTCAGCAAGCCACCGAAAACCGCTGCGTAAAGCAGATAGGGCAGCGTCATGCCGAAGCCGAGCCAGAGCGTGGTCGCGGCGGCGAGCTTGGCGTCGCCGCCGCCGACCCAGCCAAGCGCGAAAAAGGTGAAAGCGACGACCAGCACCACCAGCGCGCACCGCACATGCATGGCCCATTGCT
>JAHCJW010000071.1 GCA_026126125.1 Devosia sp. | reverse complement strand
GGCAAGTGTTTCGAACTCTTCGGGAATGCCTTCGAACTGGTCTCGGCTGACGAGTTCCCGCTCTGGCACGTCCATGCAGATCGCTTCGGCAAGCGCAAGGTTTGCAAACTCGTTCTCCGACACACCCGGAAATGCGGTCGAGGGGAATTTTGCAATATACTGCCCCTCGCCATCCCCGAGCGGCAGGGTCAGCCCGCCGCCTTTGCCGGTGTTCTTCATCACCGAGAGCTTCATCTGCACGCCCGCCAGTGAGAAGCGGGCCTTGGGCCGGCCTTGAGGGGGCGCCGCTGCGATGCCGGACTGTCCGTCACTGGGCAGCACCCGCACCGCCCCCGGCAGATCGGCGCCAAGGGTTGCCAGAAGATCGAAATCATTTCCCGGCCGCACATGGCCCGCATGGTGCTTTTCCATCGCCTCGCGCAGCCTCTCTTCGGGCAGCAGGTTGGCAAAGAAGGGCGGCAGGCTGCCTGCGACAGGTCGCGGATCCTTGCGCAAGCCCCCCGATGCCGCCCGCAGCGACAGGCTCAGAACCGGAAGGCCGCCGGTGGCGCGATAGGCCGGATCTAGGCTGAAGGCATTGAAATCGCCCGGCGTCCTGACGATTGTTCCGACCCTCATGCTGTTCAGGAACACGTCCAGCGAGGTGATGGTCTCAGCGGTGCGGGCGGCTGTCATCGTCGCTCTCCGGTTGCGGGCTGAAGGCCGGGCGGTCGTCCTCGGCTTCGGGGCGCAGGAGCGCCTCGATGGCGGGCACCATCGCCTGCGGGACCAGCATCATTTCCAGCCCAAGCGCCCGGGCGATGTTGATCAATGTCGTGGTGCGCGCGGCCGCAGCCCCGGTCTCGATATCGCGGTAGCGTGGTCGCGAAATGCCTGCAAGATCGGCCACTTGCTCCTGGGTCAGCCCCGCTGCCAGACGAGCGCGGCGAAAATGGTCGCCGATCAGCCCCAGTGTTTCTGCTTCCGCCTTCATGTGATGCCTTTACGGATCATTCTTGCCTCATTGATCTGAATAGGTAGCATATCCTGCGCGAAATGCAACGGTGATGATCTTCAGACGTGTCATTGGAACTCTGCGCGATATGTTTGAGGATCATTTTGTGCCTGCCCGGCACAGAGGTCAGTGCAAGCGCTGTACATGCGGCATGCAGACGAATCAGACGGTCTGTATGTTGCATCACGCAGATAACGTCCGGGCCAGATTTGACGAATTCATGTGGCGGATCGGACGAAGACGACTAAAATAGCCGTAGTTCTGGAATGCGCGCCGGTCGCGATGGGAGGTGATCATGCATGATCACCGCTCGACAGTCGCGGGCCGCACGCGCGTTGCTGGGTTGGACACAGGAGACGCTCGCTGACAAGGCCCGAATATCGCTGACTGCCCTGAAGCGCCTCGAGTCCGAGAACCGGCTCGAGGTGTATGAGACAACGCGGGATCAGGTGCGCCGGGCGCTTGAAACAGCAGGGATCGTCCTCCTGTCCACGGATCGCGGGCAAGGAGTGTTGCTGGTTCATGGGGACGACGAGAAGAAATACCGACAAATCCATGACGCCTGATCGGCACAGGCGGCATCATCAATCCGCGACCGCGGCTTGTGTCCTGTGGCGCCCATCGACATGACATCCGCGGTCGCCCCCTTCGACGATATCGCGCCGGTGAGCGACGAGCTGACCGAATATGATCGGGCGCATGTCAAGCTCTACATGCGGCTGCTCGATGCCGCCGTTGATGGCGCGGAATGGACCGAAGCCGTCACAGTGCTTTTCGGTATTGACCCGGTTCAGGAGCCTGAACGTGCCAGACAAGTCCATGACAGCCATCTGGCCCGGGCGCGCTGGATGACGCAGAGCGGCTACCGTCAGCTGCTCCGTCATCCAACAGATCGGAACTGACCTCGCCGCCATCGCGCAAGCGATGCCCTGAGAGCATCACCCCATGTCTTCGTTCCGGCTTCCATCCCGGTAGATGCGGCGGAATCCTTTTACGTTCCACCTGTAGGGTTTCAACCAGGAGCGGAGCAATGAAGCCGGATACATCCCGCTGGCGAGATCGGGACCAGTATGAATTCTACGATGCGCTGCCCGTTGAGGGCGTCGCCTGGGAATGCCTGCGCCGTAACGCCACCTATCAGGCCAGTTTCGACGATCTTGTAGCGCAAGGCGCCGGGCATCTGCCCCTTGCGGATGATGCCCTGCATCGCTGGGGGTTGCGATTTCCCGGCAGACCCCAGCCTTTCCGCGCTGGACCAACCGGTCATCTGGTCACCGCTTGCCAATCCAGACGTGCTGATGCTCGGGGCGGTGCCCGATTTTCTTCCGCCTTCGCCATCCGCACTATCGGTCGATCCTGCTGACGCCATCTGCGGACCGGAGGGGACATATGGTGTCTGCGGCGCCAGAGACGGCGTTCAATATCTGATCCTCGCCGACACCGATGCCAATTCGCAGCCGGCGATCATCCTGCCACTTGACGGTCATTTGCCAGATCGGATCGAAGCCATTCTCAGGCTCTGGCACATGCTGGCAGCGAAACCCGCGCGCCGCGATCCCCGGATGACGCCGTATCAGCGCCGGCGGTTCCGGCTGATGATGCAAGCCGCCGACGGAAACGCCAACCACGCGACCTATCGTGAGATTGCCATCGCCATCTACGGAGAGGCGCGCGTTCGCGCCGAGCCGTGGAAGACATCTGCTTTGCGCGCTTCTGTTATCGCCCTTGTCCGGTCCGCCGCCGCACTCATCGATGGCGGCTATCGTGACCTTCTGCACCATCGTCGCAAACGCTGAAGCTGACGCTTGACCAGGGGTGACGATTTCACCCCTGCGATCTTCCTCATCCCCCAGGCCGCCCTGCCTTCGCCACCGTGCGCATGTCATGCCGTTGATCGTCAGCGGCATCCTGCACAACCACGGAGGCCACCCCATGCGACCCGATCTCGCCGCTTTGCCGCCACGCTACCTGCGCACCAAGGAAGCCGCCGACTTCCTCAGCCTCTCCGCGCGGACTCTGGAAAAGCACAGGACCTACGGAACGGGGCCTGCCTATCACAAACTCGGCGGCCGCGTTGTTTATTCGGTCGAGGATCTGGCCGCCTGGGTTGCGCGCGGATCAGTCACTTCCACGTCGGACCCGCGTGGACAGGTTCTCCCGGCGAAACCCCTGCCGGCGAACGCATTCACTTCACCCAAACGCATCACGCGCTGAACACGGCTGTCGCCCCTGATGGCAGCTCAGCACCGATCCTCCCTGGAACGTGGACAACTCGATCTGTTTCGGGCGCTTCCCGGTGAATTCGCGCCACGAGACGCGCAGGATCTCATGGCCTATCCCTTCTTCTCACTTTCCAAATCGCACCGTATCCGCCCGATTGATTTTGCCCTGGGCAACGTCTCGATCCGTGTCGAAGCTGTCCCCGATCACGGCATGGCAACGATCTGGGATGCCGATATTCTGATCTGGGCGGCCAGTCAGATTGTAGAGGCACGGGACGCCGGTCTTCGCACCTCACGCCTGATGGCAGCAACGCCCTATGAGATCCTTACCTTCACGGGGCGCGGAACCTCCCTGCGGGATTATCAGCGTCTGAAAGCGGCGCTGGACCGCCTGCAATCGACCACGGTTGCGACCTCGATCCGCCAGCGCGCCAACGGACGGCGCCATCGCTTTTCGTGGATCAACGAATGGCGGGAACGGACCGATGCCAATGGCCGTCCGGACGGCATCGAGATGATCGTGCCCGACTGGTTCTACAGCGCGGTTCTGGATGATGCCCTGATCCTCACCATCGACCGGGCCTATTTCAGTCTGACCGGCGGGCTGGACCGCTGGCTCTATCGCCTGGTGCGCAAGCATGGTGGGCGGCAAAGAAACGGTTGGCGGTTCGACTTCCGTCACCTGCACCAGAAATCGGGCAGTCTCTCGCCGTTCAAGCGCTTCGCCTTCGAGCTGCGCGACATTATCCGCCGCCAACCGCTGCCCGGCTACACCCTGTTCGCCGAGGTCGAAACCGGCGGCCGGATGCTGCTCGCTTTCGAGCCTGTCCTGGCCTGTGGAAAACCTGTGGATAGCCTCGTGCTATCGGGAACCCGCATTATCGTGCCATCAGGAACCGGAGGCTCGTGCTATCGGGAACCCAAACACCTCCTATCCTTCGGTAACAAAAGCGAAAATCGCGCCCTTAACTTAGAGTCTAACACAGAATCTAACTTTGAAGAGCGGCGGCGCGATGTGGAAAAGCTCATCGCGAAGGCTGGTGCGGCCCTCAGATCGGGTGCCCATAAAGGCAAGCTGACACCCCCAAAGCAGGGATCGCCCGCGTCAACAAGCACGCCTGAACTTCCTCTCGGCAAACCGGGAGGACGGCGATGATTGTTGCGCTCCTCAATCAGAAAGGCGGCGTGGGCAAGACGACGCTGGCGCTGCATCTCGCCGGAGCCTGGGCTGCGGCAGGCAAGCGCGTCATCCTGATCGACGCCGATCCGCAAGGCTCCGCGCTCGACTGGTCGCAGCGGCGCGGCCATGAGGGGCTACCAAGGCTGTTCAGTGTCATCGGCCTGGCTCGCGATACGCTGCACCGGGAAGCGCCGGAGCTGGCGCGTGACGCTGATCATGTCGTCATCGATGGTCCGCCCCGTGTCGCCGGTCTGATGCGCTCTGCGCTGCTTGCAGCCGATCTGGTGCTGATCCCGGTGCAGCCATCTCCTTTCGACGGCTGGGCCTCGGCCGAGATGCTGGCGCTTCTGAACGAAGCGCGCATCTATCGACCGGAGCTTGTCGCCCGATTTCTTCTGAACCGATGCGGTGCGCGCACCGTCATCGCCCGCGAAACGGCCGAAACGCTGGCGGACCATGATCCGCCTTTGCTCGCCACGACCATCGGCCAGCGCGTCGCCTTCGCCGAAGCCGCGCAGACCGGGCGACTGGTCTCAGAGACCGATGGCGGCGAACGGGCCGCACAGGAGGTCACAGCGCTGGTGGCCGACATCGATGGCCTCGGGATCGGGAGGATCGTGCGATGACACGTCCACCCGCCAAATCCGGCTTCGCATCGCGTCCGGGCAATCCCGATAGCTGGGTCAGAGCCGCCGATGCGCCGGCAAACGGCAAGACGGCTACGGAGGCGTTCACGGCGCGCCTGACCATCGACATCACGCCCGAACTGCGCGGGCGCATCAAGGTTGCCGCTTTCCGGCGCGGTGTCACCGTCGCCGTCATGCTGCGCGAGCTGCTGGTCCGCGAGTTTCCACCCACCGAAGGAGATCAGCCATGACCGGCAAAACCGGGCGAGCAGCGCATCAACATCCGCAGGCGGACGGGCCTGCACCGTTCACCGCATTGGTCGAACTGACCTTCCAGAAGAAGAAGATCGAACGCTGGATACGCTTCGGCCACAAAAGCTTTGAGCAGATCATCGACCGTCGCCGCAGTCTGATCGGTTTTGCGCCCGAAAGCATCTTCGCCTTCGTCCGCTGGGCCTCCAACGATTACGGCACCATCGTCTCGCGGCTCGACATCCTGCGCGCTGTCGGACGTGGCGAACCGTACCAGACCGTGCCCTTCGTTCGTCCTGGCGGCGAGATCCTGCTGCGCATCGACGGCTGGCCGAAGGTCCAGCGAGTGCTGGCCTTGATCGATGCCGTGGACGCGCTTGGCGTCGATCCGGCGGATGTTGCGCCGGACCATTGGCGGCACGTCCACAACCGTTTGAGTGCTGGTCAGGAACCCAATTCCTACACCCCGGAGCGCCATGCCGCATGGGTCAGCCGCCGGAGGATCGCGCCATGAGCCGCCGTCATATCCTCGCCGTGTCCTTGCTGGCGGTCGGCACACTTGTCGCTACGGTGGTTGCCGATCTGCCAACCCGGCTGATCTGGAATGCGACCGCCAGCGCGCCCATCGGCTTCTACACAGTTGCTCACGCCGATGCGCTCGAAGTGCCCGAACTGGTCGCCATAATGTCGCCCGAACCGCTGGAGCGGTTCATGGTCGAGCGCGGCTATATCGGGCGCGGTGTGCCGTTGCTGAAGCACGTCCTTGGCCTGCCGGGACAGCGCGTCTGCCGCAGCGGTACGACCATCACCGTCGATAATGTCGAAATGGGTAACGCACTGGAGCGCGACCGCTTGGGCCGCGATCTGCCGGTTTGGCAGGGCTGCCGGATCATCCGCGACGGCGAACTCTTCCTCATGAATTGGGAAATCCGGGACAGCCTCGACGGCCGTTACTTCGGGCCTGTTCCCGCCAGTTCCGTCATCGGCCGGGCGCTTCCGCTCTGGACCGATGAGGATGGCGATGGCCGCTACGAATGGCGGGCGACCACGCATTGAACCCACGTCTAACCCACCAAAACAGGAGACATACGTATGCCACAGATCGGTCAATTCTCGCGTGATGCATCCAGCTTCGCCGGTCAGCTCGTAACGCTCACCATGAAGCGCGATCTCGTCATCGTGCCCGCTGAACATTCCGATGCGGAGAACGCACCGGACTATCGCGTCCATTACATTGAACATGACGGGCCGGAGGTCGGCGCTGCATGGAAACGCACCGGCGAAAAGGCTGGCGAATATCTCTCGGTGCTGCTCGACGATCCCGCCTTGCCGCAACCGATCCGTGCCAACCTGTTCTGTGACGACGATGCAGGTTCGTCATGGTCGCTGCACTGGAGTCGTCCGCGGCCCCGCGAAGATCGGGCCTGAGATCATGCGATCCCGCGCCCTTCTTCTCTTCACGGCCCTGCTTTCGGCTGGCAGCGGCTCGACGCCGGCCATGGCGCAGGTGACACCGCAATCCGCGCCTGCCACCGCGCATCCCCATGCTGCTTTCATTGCCGAGGCGTCACAACGCTTTGGCATTCCCGAGCACTGGATTCGGGCCGTGCTGCGTGTGGAAAGCGCGGGCGATGTGCGCGCCATCTCATCGGCGGGCGCAATGGGACTGATGCAGGTCATGCCCGATACCTGGGCGGACCTGCGCAGCCGCCATGGTCTCGGGCGCGATCCCTATGACCCGCGTGACAACATCCTCGCAGGCACGGCGTATCTGCGCGAGATGTGGGACCGCTACGACAATGTCGCGGCCATGCTCGCCGCTTACAATGCCGGTCCCGGCCGCTACGACGAGTATCTGGCGACCGGCCGTATTCTGCCCGCAGAGACGCGCACCTATGTCGCCACGCTTGCGCCGCTTCTTGGGCGTGCGACTGCGCCTGATGTGCCGACAATCGTGCCGTCGCCGCCACCGGATTGGCGCGAAGCTCCGCTCTTCGTCTCGCTATCCGGCGGCATTTCGGCGACCTCCAATCAGCCGCCAGGCGCCGTCCGCGCAACCGTTCCTCTGCGCGATCCCGTCGATCAGGAGCCGCAGGACGGCAGCATATTCGTGGCCCGTGCGAGCGATGAAGACCAGCCATGAGCATGGCGCTTCCACGCTCGTTCGGTCCGTTTCCGGTGTGGAGTCAGGCGGGGGTGCGCCTGGCTGCATTCCCGGCAGGAAGGGCAAGAAGGGAAGGAAAGGCGGAGGGCAAGATAAAGGAAACCGGCACCCTGTCGGGCCGGTTTCCGGGCAAGCCCTTGTCTGCACACTGTTTTGGGGCACGGCGCATGGCACCCTGCTTTTGGGCCTCGCGTGCCGCGATATGGCGCAAAGCCTTGGCTTTGCTGGGTTTTGACCGGCACTCCCGCCAAATATCGACCGATTTGCAGCCTTCACGGCGTGGGGCGCGTTCATGAACGCCGACGACGAGAACCGCTTCCGGCCGAAGCCCGGTCGCATCAGGTCCGACGTGCCGAAAGCTGGCAAGGCGAAGAGCTTCCTGACGCAGGCAAAGAAGCTGGCGCGTCAGCACAGCAACAGCTCCGGCAGATCATCGTCATCCGCATCACGCTCTTCATCGCGCTCCGCATCCGGTTCTGCCGGAAGGAGTGGGAAGGCGTCGCGGGCAGGCAAAGCTCCGGGCGTCAAGCGTGGCCGTGGTGCGGCCTTTGTTCGCGCCCGAACCCTGTCGGGCGGTTGGCGTCACAGTGCGGCCGAAGTGCGCCGCGTCGTCGTCAAAACCCGTTATGTCCAGAGCGCGGGGAAGAACGGCAAGGGTGCTGCCCATCTGCGCTATATCCAGCGTGACGGAACCTCGCGTGATGGCGAGCGCGGCCGGCTCTATTCGGCGACCGAGGACCGCGCCGATGGCGACGCCTTCCTTGATCGCGGCAAGGACGACCGCCATCAATTCAGATTCATCGTCTCGCCCGAGGACGGCGCGGAGCTATCGGACCTCACGGCCTACACCCGCGATTTCATGAAGCAGGTGGAAGCCGACCTCGGCACGAAACTCGATTGGGTCGCCGTCAACCACTACAACACCGGCCATCCCCATGTGCATGTCATCGTCAACGGCCGCGACGATACGGGCGGGGATCTAGTCATCAATGGCGACTATCTTTCGGCCGGCCTGCGCGAGCGCGCCAGCGAGCTTGCCAGTCTGGAACTCGGCCCCGTCACCGAAATCGAGCAGACCCGCAAGCTGTCGGCCGAGATAGACCAGGACCGCTTCACCCGGATTGACCGCGCCATGGCCGAGGAAGCCGATGCCCGGTTCCTCGACCTGCGCCATGAACCGGCCGCACCGCGCCGCCAGTTCGAGCGCACCTTACGCCTGCGCCGTCTCGCCAAGCTGGAGAAGATGGGACTGGCGACCGAGCACGCGCCCGGCGTTTGGGAGTTGAGCAAGGACATGGAGCCGGCCCTGCGCGAGCTGGGCGAGCGCGGCGACATTATCCGCACCATGCAGAAGGCGCTCGGCCCGCAGGGAGGCGAACGCGATCCCATGAGCTTCCAAATCCATGACGGAGCGCCCGAGACGCCCATCGTCGGCCGCGTCGTGGACAAGCACCTGTCGGACGAGCTGGGCGAGAACCTGACCATCGTGGTGGACGGGATCGACGGCAGGACGCACCACATCGCAGGCATCGCGCCCGAGCGGCTGGAGGACGCCCGCGTTTGCAGCGTCGTCCAGATCGGCCCGGCCGAGGCGACCGCCCGACCGTCCGAACGCGCCATTGCCGCCATCGCCGAGGACGGCATCTATCGTCCGAGCCGCCATCTGGAGCAGGCGAAGTTCGAGGGCCGCGTTCCGGGCGGCGACTATGAGGGCTATGTCGATGCCCATGTCCGGCGGCTGGAGGCATTGCGCCGCGCCGGGATCGTCGAGAGGATCGACGCCGACCAATGGCGCATCCCCGATGATCTGGTCAGCCGCGCCGCCGCCTATGACGCCGGCCGTGACCGGCAGGCCAGCGTTCGCATCCTTTCCCCGGTCGATCTAGGCAAGCAGATCGGATCGGACGGCGCGACATGGCTGGACCGGCGATTGGTCCATGGCGAAACGGCCGACCTTGCGCCGGCCGGCTTCGGCCAGCAGGTGCGTGAGGCGATGGACCAGCGGCGCGAGCATCACATCGAACAGGGCGATGCCACCCGAGCACGGAACGGCCGCATCTTCTACCGGCGCAGCCTTCTCGCCACCTTGCGCGAGCGGGAGGTTGCCCGCATTGGCGCGGAGATGGCCGAGGGCAAGGGGTTGCCGTTCCGTGCCGCCACGGACGGCGAGAACGTCAGCGGCAAGTTCACCGGGACCGTTCAGCTATCGAGCGGCAAGTTCGCCGTGGTGGAAAAGAGCCATGAGTTCACGCTTGTCCCGTGGCGGCCGGTGATCGACCGCCAGTTCGGCCGCGAGATCACTGGCGTCGTGCAGGGCGGATCGGTGTCGTGGCAGTTGGGGCGAAGGCATGACCTTGGCCTTTAGCACATACGCGTGTTTCATCCGGTATCTATCATGCCCCGTGTATCTCACGCTGGATGCCGGCTATTGTAGGGGCCATCATTCAAGCGAGCAGTAGAAAAGAAGATATGCCGAGACCGAAACTTCATAGCGATGAGTTCATTCTAGATACCGCGCTAGGCATCCTTCTTCAGAAAGGTCCATCGGCCTTCACCCTCTCCGATGTTGCGGAAGCGGTCGGCATCTCGCGGGCTGCACTGATCCAGCGGTTCAAAGACAAGGCGACGCTGCATCTAAAGGTCATGGAGCGCAACACGCAGGAGGTGCGCGACTATTTCGCGGGTGCGAGTCCCGAAAAGGGCCTCGATCCGCTGTGGGCGATGCTCAAGGACCTCATCGCCGGTATGGGTGACGGTGCCGGAACGGAAGGCTACCTTCTTCTATTGTGGGGAGACGTTCAGGAGCCGTCGCTTCGCGCCCTTGCGGCGGAGCGGAACAGACTGGTCCTGAAAGCTATCGAGGCACTGCCCGCCGGGCCGCGCCCACCCGAGCATACCGCCGGCTTGATTCAGACGGTCATTCAGGGGTCTTGCATGCAATGGCTCGTTGAGCCGGAAGGCGAGCTAGCGGCTTTCATGACCAAGCGCACCCACATGCTTCTGTCCGTCCTCTATCCCGACCATGTGTTCGGGTAACACCATCTGGAGGGTTGTTTATAACAGTCGTGTCGGTTATTTATAAGGCATGCGCCACGGTATCGCCGGGCACGGAAACCCGGAACGACTATCATGCCTATACAAGAACCCAGCCCGTTGGGGGCCGAACGACAAAAAGCACTGCCTGCGCCAACCTTGGCGCTGAACCTCATGGCCGACGAGTTCGATGCGTTGAACGCGAGCAGCGGGCCGCAAATCGCCTATCGCGACCTGTTCTGCCCACACATGGACCTGCCGCGCGCCTTGCGGAACTGGTCAGAGGCTCGGGGCGTCCAGTTGCGGAGCCTTCGCAAAATCACGCATGAGCGCGGCGGTCGGTCGCAGAAGGTGCTTTTCGGCCTTCATGACGGTTATGCCGTTGAAAGCGTTCTGATCCGTCGTCACGACGGACACACCGCCTGTATTTCGTCACAGGTTGGATGTGCCTTCGCCTGCCAGTTCTGCGCTTCCGGCCAAGCCGGCCTCAAGCGCAACCTTTCGGCGGGCGAGATTGTCGAACAGGTCGTTCAACTCGGGCCGAAGGTCAACCGGATCGTGTTCATGGGCATCGGCGAGCCTTTGAACAACTACGAGCAGGTGATGAAGGCGATTCGTATCCTGCGCGACCGGCGAGGGATGAATTTTCCCACCACGGGAATCACGCTTTCGACCATCGGCATACCGAAGGCTCTAGCGCAATTGCGAGAAGAGCATCTGGCGATCAATCTGACTATATCGCTGCATGCGACGACGCAGGAAGTTCGCGACCGTCTCATCCCCGGATCGCGTAAGCACGACATCAAGGAGGTCATCGCGCGCGCTTCGTCATGGGCGGAACGGCACAACCGGATCGTCACCTTTGTCTATCTGGTCCTCCCCGGCATCAACGACACGCTTGCTGATGCGAAACGGCTTGCCGGTCTCATGAACAAGCGAAGGGCGCGTGTGAACCTTATGCGCTGGAATCCTGTCGATGGCATCGCGCTTGATCGAACCGGCGACCGCAGCCTCGGACTTTTCCGTGAAGTGCTGGATCGCGCCGGTGTGCCGGTCGTGGTGCGGGATACACAGGGGCGGGATATTTCGGCGGCATGCGGTCAGCTCTGGTTGCGCGATCTGCGCGGAATCCCGGTCGAAAAACGCGGAGCCACAAAAAAGGCCGCCTAGCGGGAGCATAGGATGCGGCGTTCGAAAAGACATGCGAACGATGCCTTCCGATCAAGTGAAACGCTGCTCGGGTCGCGCATACCTCTCTTGTCGCTGATCCAGACGCTTGCGGTCGCTGAATATCTCAACTTCCGCCACGCAGCGAACGCACTCGGGGTTGCACAATCCAGCGTCAGCGCCCGCGTGAAGGCGCTGGAAGAAGACCTTGGCATCCTCCTGTTCGAGCGTCGTGCGCGTGGCGTTCGGTTGACCGAAGCCGGACGCCACTTCGTCGAGCGGATCGCAGCCGGCGTCGATCAACTCGACCATGCGGTGAAGACCGCAGGCATGGCGGCGACGGGGGAATGGGGCCGCCTGCGCATCGGCGTCCATGCCTTGATTCCGCGCAGCTTCCTCGCCGATCTGATCGGGCAGTATCGGGAAAACCATCCCGGCATCGAGGTCGAAATCACCGAAGGCACGGCCCGCGATGCGGTCATGCAGCTTCGTGCCGACCGGCTGGACGTGGCGTTCGTCGCTGGCACACCAGAGCTGCCCGACTGCCATACACGGCCGGTCTGGACTGAATCGCTGGTAGCGGTGCTACCGGATAGGCATCGTCTTGCCGGGCAGCCGGCAATCACTTGGGCCGATCTGGTCGGCGAAACCTTCCTTGTCCGCTATGGTGGCACTGGCCCGCAGGTTCATGACCATATCGTGCTGCGCCTTGCCGGGCGCTGGCCCGCGCCTTCGATACTGCGCTTCGACGTAGGACGTGGCACGCTACTATCCATGGTCGGACAGGGATTCGGCATTACCATCGTCGGGGCAGCGACGGCACTGCTGCCGACTGCCGGCATCACCTTCCTGCCTTTCGCCGATGAGCCAGAGCCGGTTGCCTTTACCGCCGTCTGGTCGCCGTTCAATCGAAGCGCCGCGCTCCGTGATCTGCTCTCTCTCGCAAAAGAAATGGGTCGGCTGATCCGCGTCGACTGAACCTCTGCCGTTCCAGCCAACCGCCAAAGCAAGGCATAGGGGTTTCATACGGCCAAGAATGACGGGAACGTCAACAGCGGGGGATTGGGTGGCTACGAGCCAGCGATACGGCATTGCGAGGCAACAGCTGATCGTATAAGTGATAGCTAGTCAAATTTGTGATCGTGGAGTGGTCAGCATGGGAAATCCAAAGTCAGCAGACAAGTAAGCCGCAACAGCAAAATTGTTGTTGCGGCGCTCTGTGAGACCAATCCCATGTGATTGCTGATGTGCAGACGCCGCCCGAGATTTCTTAATCGAGCGGTTGACTTATCATGACCATCACACGCCCTGCATGGGCCTATACGCTGCCGGCAGCCCTACTGCTGATGGCTCCCTTCGACATCCTCGCTTCACTGGCGATGGATATTTATCTCCCCGTCGTTCCAACGATGCCCGGCATCCTGAACACGACGCCCGCCATGATCCAACTCACGTTGAGCCTCTATATTGTGATGCTCGGTGTGGGCCAGGTGATTTTTGGTCCGCTCTCAGACCGCATTGGGCGACGGCCAATTCTACTTGCGGGCGCAACGGCTTTCGTCATTGCGTCTCTGGGAGCAGCTTGGTCTTCAACTGCACCAGCCTTTGTCGCTTTCCGTCTGCTTCAAGCAGTCGGCGCGTCGGCCATGCTGGTGGCGACGTTCGCGACGGTTCGCGACGTTTATGCCAGTCGTCCTGAGGGTGTCGTCATCTACGGCCTTTTCAGTTCGATGCTGGCGTTCGTACCTGCGCTCGGCCCTATCGCCGGAGCGTTGATCGGCGAGTTCTTGGGATGGCAGGCGATATTCATTGCTTTGGCTATACTGGCGATGCTCGCACTCCTAAATGCGGGTTTCAGGTGGCACGAAACCCGCCCTCTGGATCAAGCGAAGACGCGCCGATCTGTTTTGCCGATCTTCGCGAGTCCGGCTTTTTGGGTTTACACCATCGGCTTTAGCGCCGGTATGGGCACCTTCTTCGTCTTCTTCTCGACGGCTCCCCGTGTGCTCATAGGCCAAGCGGAATATTCCGAGATCGGATTCAGCTTTGCCTTCGCCACTGTCGCGCTTGTAATGATCGTGACAACTCGTTTCGCGAAGTCCTTTGTCACCAGATGGGGCATCGCGGGATGCGTAGCGCGTGGAATGGCGTTGCTCGTTTTCGGGGCGGTCCTGTTGGGGATCGGCGAACTCTTCGGTTCGCCGTCATTCCTCACCTTCATCGTGCCGATGTGGCTCATGGCGGTCGCCATTGTCTTCACTGTGTCCGTTACCGCGAACGGCGCTTTGGCAGAGTTCGACGACATCGCAGGATCAGCGGTCGCGTTCTACTTCTGCGTTCAAAGCCTGATAGTCAGCATTGTCGGGACATTGGCGGTGACGCTGTTAAACGGTGACACAGCGTGGCCGGTGATCTGTTACGCCACGGCGATGGCAGTGCTGGTGTCGTTGGGGCTGGCGCTCCTTCGGCTCCGTGGGACTGCCACCGAGAAGTCGCCAGTCGTCTAACCGACGACTGGTGGCAGGCCCGCTCCGATGCGGCGCACTAACCATCGAAACCTCGTGAATGGCGGTATCCTGTCTGGCAGGATACCGCTCATTTCCCTTGTTCAGTTCATCGCCGTCGCCGAGCATCTGAATTTTCGGCATGCGGCCAAGGCACTCGGCGTCAGCCAGTCGAGCGTCAGCGCGCGTGTGAAAGCGCTGGAGGATAACCTTGGTATCCTGCTGTTTGAGCGCCATGCGCGGGGCGTTCGGCTAACAGACGCAGGCAGGCACTTCATGGAGCGTGTCACGGCGGGTGTCGATCAACTCGATCACGCGGTGAAGACCGCCGGCATGACAGCTCAAGGAGAATGTGGCCGGCTTCGCATCGGCATCCATGCCTTGATCCCACGCAGCTTTCTCACGGAGCTGATCCGTCATTATCGGGAAGCCCATACCGGCATTGAGGTCGAGATAACCGAAGGCACGGCCCGCGATGCGGTGATGCAGCTTCGTGCTGACCAGCTCGACGTGGCGTTCGTCGCGGGCAAGCCCGAGATGCCCGACTGCCATACCCGACCGATCTGGACCGAACCGCTGGTGGTGGTGCTATCGGATGGGCATCGCCTCGCCGGGCAGTCCGCAATCACTTGGTCCGATCTGGTCGGCGAGACTTTCATTGTTCGCTATGGTGGCACCGGCCCGCAGGTCCATGACCATATCGTGCTGCGCCTTGCCGGGCGTTGGCCCGCACCGTCGATCCTGCGCTTTGATGTGGGGCGCGGCACGCTGCTATCTATGGTCGGACAAGGCTTCGGCATCGCTATCGTCGGCGAGGCCACGTCATTATTGCCGACGACCGGCATCGTCTTCCTGCCCTTCCTCGATGAACCGGAGCCGGTTGCCTTTACAGCCGTCTGGTCGCCGTTCAATCGCAGCTCCGCACTGAAAAATCTACTCAACCTCGCAGGCAAAATGAAGCGTGACGGCGATTCGCCCAATCGTTTCCTCGATGGCACTCGACCGGCACGATAACGGCAAAGGCGACCCGTCCTATTTGCCGCCGATAGTATCCGGCAGCCCTCCGGCATCCTCTTTCCTGTTGCCCGTCCCGATTTTGCCTACTCTCTGATCGGCTCCGTCTTTTTTTGCCGACTGGAGCCTGTATGCGCGGAGGCCGAATCCTTTGGGGGCAGATTGGTGCCGTCTTCACCATCGTTCTGGTGATGGTGTGGGCAGCGACGCAATGGACGGCGTTCCGCCTCGGCTTCCAGCCGCAGCTTGGAGCACCATGGTTCGAGCTGGCGGGCCTGCCGGTCTATTATCCGCCCGCCTTCTTCTGGTGGTGGTTTTCGTTCGACGCCTACGCGCCCGCGATCTTCGTCGAGGGCGGCATCATCGCGGTATCGGGCGGCTTCCTCGCCATCGCCGCCGCCATCTTCATGTCGATCATCCGGGCGCGGGAAGCGCGCAACGTCGCCACCTATGGATCGGCGCGATGGGCCGAGGGCAAGGAAATCCATGCGGCCGGATTGCTCGGCCCCGATGGCGTCCTGCTCGGCCGATACGACCGGGACTATCTGCGCCATGATGGTCCTGAGCATGTCCTATGCTTCGCCCCGACGCGCAGCGGCAAAGGTGTCGGGCTGGTGGTGCCGACGCTGCTGACATGGCCGGCATCCGCCATCGTTCACGACATAAAGGGCGAGAACTGGACCCTGACAGCGGGCTTTCGCGCGAAGCATGGCCGTGTGCTGCTGTTCGATCCCACGAACGCCAGATCGTCCGCCTACAATCCGTTGCTCGAAGTCCGGCAAGGCGAATGGGAAGTCCGCGACGTGCAGAATATCGCGGATATTCTGGTCGATCCCGAAGGCAGTCTCGACAAGCGCAACCATTGGGAAAAGACCAGCCACGCGCTGCTGGTCGGCGCCATCCTGCATGTTCTCTATGCCGAGAAGGACAAGACGCTGGCGGGCGTCGCGAACTTCCTGTCCGATCCGCGCCGCCCGGTCGAGGCAACCTTGCGCGCGATGATGGACACGCCGCATCTGGGCGAAGCCGGTGTGCATCCCGTCATCGCCTCGGCCGCGCGGGAGCTGCTCAACAAGTCCGAGAACGAGCGCTCCGGCGTGCTCTCGACCGCCATGTCGTTCCTCGGCCTGTATCGGGATCCCGTCGTGGCCAAGGTGACCCGCCGCTGCGACTGGCGTATCCGCGATCTCGTCGAGAATGAGCGGCCGACGACGCTGTACCTCGTGGTGCCGCCGTCAGACATCAGCCGGACCAAGCCGCTGGTACGGCTGGTCTTGAACCAGATCGGCCGGCGGCTGACCGAGGAGCTTCACGCCAGGGGCCGACGCCACAGGTTGCTGCTCATGCTCGACGAGTTTCCAAGTCTGGGCAAACTTGAAATCTTCCAGGAATCCCTCGCGTTTATCGCCGGTTACGGCATCAAAGCCTATCTGATCTGTCAGGACATCAACCAGCTTAAAAGCCGTGAATCGGGTTACGGCCATGATGAAGCGATTACCTCGAACTGTCATATCCAGACCGCATTTGCACCCAACCGCATAGAAACGGCAGAACACTTATCCAAACTTACCGGCCAGACGACCGTGATCAAGGAACAGATCACCACGAGTGGCAGAAGATCATCGATGATGCACGGTCATGTCACACGCACACTGCAGGAAACACAACGCGCATTACTGACACCGGACGAATGCATGCGCCTGCCGGGTGCAACCAAAGATGCAAACGGCAGAATTACCAAACCGGGTGACATGATTATTTATGTCGCTGGATACCCTGCCATTTATGGCGTACAGCCGCTGTACTTCCAGGATGCAGTGTTTGCCGCACGCGCAAAAGTTGATCCGTCAATATCAAGCGACCGGCTGACTGGTTCTTATACCGATTCTTATAACGGAACTGATTCTGGTACTGGTACCAACACCGATACCAGTACTTCAGGATTGTGACCATGAAAAGGCCGCTCAGAATCCTGGCGATTGGTGTGCTGACAATCAGTATCGGTCTGTTTGTACTGAGTATTGTATTGCGTCTTGGCGGGTTTTATATCAACACCACGACAAGCCTGCCGGTGGGTTTGTACCGGATTGTTGATGAACCGGTTTTAAAAGGCGCATACGTTGCGTTCTGTCCGCCGCAAAGCGATGTGTTTGATTGGGCTGTCGCCAGAGGCTATATCCATGCAGGTAACTGTCCTGGCGGCACCGGGCAATTGCTCAAACGGGTTCATGCGATTGCCGGTGATACGGTTTTGATTGATGAAACCGGTATTACGGTTAATGGCAAAAGGCTGCCGAACAGCGCGCCGCTATCCACCGATGTCTATGGCACTGCTCTGCCGCAATACTGGTTTAATGCAGTACTCGGTGAATCCGAATACCTGCTGTTATCCGATCTGAATCCTCATTCATTTGATGCACGCTACTTTGGCGTCATCGACCAAGCACAGATTGTGCATGTGGTACGTCCCGTTGTTACCTTCAATCTTCAAGAGGAGTAATTGCCATGAATAATCCTGCAGATGATGGCACAAAATCTGACACGCTTGAAATTCCGGCTGTTGAGGCTACTGCGGCTAATTCAGATATCGCTGATACGGCTGAAACCACCCTAAATGATCATGACATGCGCCGTCAGGTATTGGCGCAAAAGCTGATTGATGCACAAACACCGGGATTTCAGGCTGAATTCGATCCGGCTGAAGCGGAATTGCTGGGCGCATTCAAAGAAGACGCCTTGAGTGAAATTGAAGCG
>JAHCJW010000070.1 GCA_026126125.1 Devosia sp. | reverse complement strand
TCGGGGAGATTTGTCATGCATGAAGACATTCAGCGCCGCGCCTATGCCTTGTGGGAACAAGATGGCTGCCCCGAGGGGCAGGATCAGGCCTCTTGGTTCAAGGCGGTGAGCGAGCTGGCGACAGAAGCGGCAAAGACCATCAAGCCGCCGGCGCGCAAACGCTCGCCAAGAGCGAAGAAAGCCGCCTGAGGCGGCCCCAGGCTTGCCCCTACCAGACGCGCGGCCAATAGACGTCGTCGGTGTAATTCTGCGGGATGGGCGACAGCCGGCCGATGGCCTGCGTCGCGAACTCGATCTGCAAGGACAGATGCCGCACGGCGTCGGGCATGGGGCAGCCGGTGACGAATTCGCGCACGCGCCATTCATCGAGCTTGAGCGCCCTCAGCCGACGGCGCGCCTCGGCCTCGACATCCTCCACCTCAATGATCCGGGGCTGTCTGACGTCCGGCGGCGCCGGCTCCGTCCACTCCCTGCTGCCCTCGATTACCGCGAAACGCACGACATGCCTGCCTTGTCCGCCTTCGGCCCGGCGCCGAAGAACTGCTTCAGCCTGTCATCATTGCGTTAGGAAAGCGGAAACGTCCCGCTCGTGGCAGGCGTGGCGGCCATGCTAGAGGAAACGCATGACCATTCTGTATCTCATGGCCGCCGAGGCCGAATATGGCGCCCATCTGCGCGCCCGCATCCAGCCCGAACTGATCGGCATCGGCCCGGTCGAGGCCGCCATCGCGACCACGCGCCTGCTGGCCGATAGCCGCACGGCGCTGCCATCGCTGGTGGTGTCGCTGGGCTCGGCGGGCTCGCGCCGGCTCGAACAGGGCGCTGTCTATCAGGCGCTCACCGTGGCCTATCGCGATATGGATGCCTCGGCGCTCGGTTTTGCGCGCGGGCAGACGCCACTGCTCGACCTGCCGCCTACTCTTCCCCTCGAGCCCCTGGTGCCCGGCCTCAGGCCCGCCAGCCTTTCGACCGGCGCCAATGTGGTCTCGGGATCGGCCTATGACGGCATCGCCGAAGACATGGTCGATATGGAAACCTTCGCCATCCTGCGCGCCTGCCACAATTTCGGGGTGCCGTTGCTGGCGCTGCGGGGCATTTCGGATGGGGCGAGCGAATTGCGCCGGCTCGAAGACTGGACGCAATATCTCCACATCGTCGATGAAAACCTGGCCGTGGCGGTCGATCTGGTCGAGGCGGCCTATTCCGGCCGCTGACTATTGGCTTTCTTGTCCCGGCGCGAGCGCTGCCAGGTCGTCCATTTACGGCTGCCGCGCAGCACCGCGATATTAACCGGCCCCTGCAGAAAAACCAGGTCGACGGCCAGCAGCAGCAGGCCAAGCGGCAACATCCAGATGCCCAGCACCGGCAGAAAGCTGAAAATGCCGCCGAGAACCAGCAGGATGCCGAGGGGTATGCGCACCCAGCGCGCCTCCGGTCGGCGCACGCGTGCCAGCATTCTGGCTGCAACGCCCGGAATGCGACGCTCCAGCCGGTCGAAGAGGCGATTGAGGCGCTCTGTACTCTTCATGGTCTTCTCACCGGTTTATGCATTTTAGATGGAACGGGATCCCGGCCTTTGCAAGGGAAATCCATCTCTGGAACTTGCGGCGTTACCATGGCGTTTCCAATGACATCATTGGGAGCGAACCATGTCCTTAGAAGATCTTTTCTCCATCCGCCGCCATCGCCAGCAAAGCCTCGTCGACAACCTTGCCGACCAGCTCGATCAGCTGCGGCGCGAATTCGGACATCTCGGCCGTGCCGTCTCCCGCGAGGCCCGCGACACGGCCGGCGATTTCGGCCGCGAGGCGGCCAAACAGGGGGCGTGGCTGGCCGGCGCCGCCAGCCGCAATGCCATGCGCAGCGCCAGGGCCATTCGCCGCGACCCGCTACCGGCTATTGCCGTCGTCGGCACTGCCCTGCTGCTTGCCCACCTGCTGAGCGGGCGCAAGTAACACTTCATTTACCCTCCCGCTCAGGCCTTCCTTAAGGCTGGCGGCGCATTTTCTGGGGAAGCTGCCTTCGGGCAACACGCCGGAGTCCCCCATGCGCCGCCTCGCCCTTTTCGCCACCCGCGCCCTCGCTTTGGGCATCGCCGTCACCAGCCTTGGCGGCTGCAGCTTTTTGGGCATCAATTTCGCCATGAACCAGATGAGCGAGAAGGAATGCCTGATGCGCGCGATGTATTTCGAATCCAACCGCTCCAGCGCCGAAGGCATGCTGGCAGTCGGCACGGTGGTGATGAACCGCCTCGGCGATAACCGCTATCCCCAAAGCGTATGCGGCGTCGTCGGGCAGAAAAACCAGTTTGCCCAGGGCGTTCTCACCCGCCCGATGACCGATAGCGGCGCCGTGCTCGCCGCGCAGATGGCCGATCAGGTGCTGCGCGGCTCGCGCCATCCCGGCGTGCAGAATGCGCAGCACTTCCACACCGCCGGCCTGCGCTTTCCCTATGACAATATGTACTACGTGCTCGAAGCGGGCGGCAACGAATTCTACGAGAAGCGGTCGCGATAGGCGCTATAAGGCTCCCCTCGCCCTGGCGAAATGCCCTAAAAATCCCCACCGATATCGAAATCGCCCCAATCGCCGCCATCATCGAGGCCGGGATCGTCGCCAGCATCCGGCGTTTCCGCCGCCTGCGCGCCGCCGCTGAACATTCCGGCGATGGCGCTGCCCAGCAGCATGCCTCCGGTCACGCCCAGCGCGGTTTGCGCCGCACCGGCGAGAAAGCCCGAACCGCCGCCGCCCCGCCGCTCATTGCGATAGCCGTCATCCACCGGACCCCAGGGACCGCGTCTCGGCGTCCGGGCCGGCTCGCGCCGGTCGTCACCGAAAATACTGCCGAGAAAGCCGCCAGAGCGCGCCTGCGCCTGCGCTTCGCTCTCCTCGATCCGCCGCTGCGCCTCGCGCAGGGCCGCTTCCTGAACGATGATCGTCTGCGCCATGTAATAGGCGGCGGCCGGGTTTTCCTGCAGACGCTGGCGGATCAGCCGCTCCGCATCGATGTCGCGCGGGCCGCTGTTGCGCTCGACATTGGCCAGCCGCTCGAACAGATCTTCGATGGCGCGTTGGTCTTCCGGTCTCAGCATGGGTCCGCTCCTGGGCTCTTGATCCCAAGGAGATGGGAATTATGCGGGCGGCCCGCAATGGTTATGGGCGCGATTGGCGCAGGATAAAACCGATGATGATGGCCACCGCTTCGTAAAGTTCGATGGGAATGGTGTCGTCCAGTTCCACCTGGCTCAGCGCCTCGGCCAGCAGCGGATTGGCCTCGATGACAATGCCGTTTTCCTCGGCCAGGGCGACGATCTGCGCCGCGACATGGCCCCTGCCCTTGGCCACCACGCGGGGGGCCGCGTCTTCGCCTTTTTCATATTGCAACGCCACCGCAAGCGCGGGCGGAACCGGATCGTCACTCATCGCAGCGCATCCAGCATCTGCCCCGACGCTGCCCCGGCGGCCGGATCGGCCGGCGGCCCGGCGCGGACGACGATGGCGCCAGGCACAAGGCCGACCCCGGCCAATTCCTCGCGCAGCGCCTCGACATGTTCGCTCAGTCCCGCCACGACATCGGGGCGCTCGCCCCAGAGCAGAATGGCCGTCAGCTTGCCGCGCAACGACACTTGCGCCCCGACCTCACCCATTTCGGGCAGGTTGAGCGCGAAACGCACCTGCCAGCTGCGCTCCTCCGGCGGGGTGGTATCCCCATGCCCGTCGCGATGGATCTGCAACTGCAAAAGCGTCTGATAGCCGGCCACCGCGATGGGCAGATCGAGGTTCCACTGCGCCTCGCTGCGATGCGTGCTCTCGGGCAGGGACGCATGCTGATGCAGCCGCAGCCGGGAGAGGGCGCCTTCGGTGCGCTCCAGCAACAATCGCCCGGCGTCTTCCCCCTCAAGAGGCGGGTCCAGAGGCGGCGGTTCAGCCAATTGCGCCCTTGGCACCATGCCTCGCAGAGGCGGCGGGATCCGCGCGATCTGGGCAATCTGCGCCTCCCCGCCCAGCCATTGCACCAGCCCCTGACGCAGAGCCAGCAGCCCCGATTTCGTATCGCCCGCCGCCGCCGGGGAGCGCCCGCCCGCCAGGGCCGCCTCCTGAAACAGCCCCGAATTGCCGATGGCGGATTTGAGCGCCGCCGCATCGATCTTGCCGTCGAGTGTCAATTGATTGCCCAGAACCTGCCGCGCGGCCTTCAGCACCGGCTCGGGCATGTTTGCCTGCGCCACCAGCGCTGTCAGCATGCTGGTCACGCCCGCAAGACTGCTTTGCACCGGCAGCGCCTGCTGCACCATCTGCGCCAGCACCGGCTGCGCTGAAGCCGGCCCCGCAGCCGTGGGAGCGGGCGTCGCCGCTCCATAGGGGCTTGCTGCCATGCGGGCGGTGGCGGTGGCCATCACCGGCGTCGCGCCCGTCACCGCAGCCGGGCCGGCCCCTGGAGCCAGGGCTATAGGTGACGCCGACGCGGCGGGAGGAGGGGTAACCAATGGCGCACTGGTTCCCGCCGTCAGCCCCGCGGCGCTGGCGGGAGCCGCCATCACGGCCGGCCCATAGCTGGGAGGCGGCGCCGACGGGACCGGAGCCCCCTGCCCCTGCGAGATCTGGATAGTCGTCGCCGGTTGCGCGGCTTGCGGTGTTGCCGGCGGACGGCTCGACACCAGCGACAGGCGCATCTGCCCATCGGCCTGCTGCACCGCCAATGTCAATATGGACCCCGCCGCCATGGACTGGGGCAGGTTGAGCGTCACTGCCTGCTTGCCGATCTGGACCTGGGTGGCGCCATTGCCGTTCTGGTGCAGCACACGCGCTTCCACCGTCTGCCCCGGCACCAGCGCCATTCCACGCAGCAACGAACCGGCCTGTGCGTGAAACACCACCGGAAGTTGCGACGATATGCTCATAGGCCGGTCGTCTCCGGCCGCCCGATGCGGCCAGACTCGATCCTAGGGGCGTTTTATTAAAAAGTGGAGAGGCTTGTCTTCAATCCTTGCGGACGTCCTTGTAGTCCATCGTGATGGGCTTGCCCCGAAACGTGACCCAGAAGAAGTTGAGCGTATAGGTCGCCGCCGTCTTGAATGCGCCTTCCTTCTCAAGCCGCCTTCCTGAGGTTTTCATGCGCAGCTTGTAGGTCCACTTTACCCCGCCGACGCGGGAAAGCCGCACGGCCACGTCCGTATCCTCGCCGAAAAACTCGATCGAGCGATCATAGCCGCCCACCTGGCGCCAGGCCTCGCGCTTGAACACGAAATTGCCGCCCTGCACCACCGAGCCGACCCGCAGGATGAAGCGGTTGAGCAGATAGATGAGATAGGTCAGCCCATAGAACATTTCGATCATCAGGCGATTATGCGTCGCCATGTCGTAATAGATATAGGGCCCGCTGAGGCACACCAGCTTCTCGTCGCGGGCGAATTCATCCGCCACCACATTGAGCCAGCCCTCGGGCACGATGGTGTCGCCGTCGATATTGGCGATGAGATCGTAGCCCTCGCTGGCGGCAAAACCCGCGTCGCGGGCATTGACCAGTCCCTTCTTGGGCTCGTCGACCACGCGCACACCGGGAAAGCTGCGGGCGATTTCGCCGGTGCGGTCGGTCGAGGCATTGTTGACCACGATCACGTCGGCAGGAACGCCGGAGCGCTTGATCTCCGCCAGAACCGACTCCAGGCATTTGCCGATCAGCGCTTCCTCGTTATAGGCGGGAATGACGAATGCCAGCTTCATGAGGCTCCTTCCGCTGGCGGCAGGCCAGCTTCACAAACGCGCTGCTCTTAGCGCGAGAGCATCGCAGGAGCAACAGATGGCGCGCGGCGAGACGGAATTGAAATCCGCCGCCATTTTCAAACAATTTCCCTCTGCTATGCTGGCCGGCGCGCAATAAAGGCGTCGTTTTGCTTTTTATCCGATTGGGAACGGCAATCATGAAACGGTTTCTGCTTACGCTGGCCACGCTCTCTGCCCTGGCCGTTTCCCCCGCTTTCGCCGCTGCCGAGGGCCGGGCCGTCGGCGTCGATCCGGAGGCTCATGCCCAATCGCGCGGGGTCGAGCGGGTGTTGCAGGTCGGCGCCGATGTGTCGCTGGGCGAGCGGATCGTGACCGGTCCCTCCGGTCAGGTGCAGATCGTCTTTGCCGACGAAACCCGGCTGGTGGTCGGCCCGGGCAGTTCCCTGCTGATCGAAGCCTATCTCATGTCCGGCGGTTCCGCCGATACATTCGCCATCAACGCCCTCGCCGGAAGCTTCCGCTTCATCTCGGGCAATGGGCCGAAAGCGGCCTATTCCATCAAGACCCCCACCGCGTCCATTGCCGTGCGGGGCACCAAGTTCGACGTGCTGGTGGGGCGCGGCCAGACGCAGGTTCTGCTGTTCGAAGGCGCGGTGCGCGTGTGCGCCATCACTGGCCCGTGTCAGGATCTGGTCGAGCGCTGCGACCTCGGCGTCGCTACACCCGCCAATGCCCGCCAGTTCGCCCATGCCGATCCGCAACACCGCGCCCTTAGCATGGAATTCCGTTATGCGCGCTTCCAGACGCCGTTGCTCCGCGACTTCCGCGTCAGCGGGGCGGCGCAATGCACTGAGCCCAAGCCCAGTCCGGGCATGCCGACGTCTCTCGGCACAGCCGAACCGGGCAAGCCGGTTTCGAGCGGCTCCACCACGCCCACCCAGCCCGGCCCAACCACCAACACCGGCACTCCGACCCCGTCTCCCACCACGACGGATACGGAAACCGTCAGCGAGCCGTCCGGCGAAGACACCATCGATACCGGCACAACAAACCAAACGACGACAGACCAAACGACGACGGAACAAACCACGATAGAACAAACCACGACGGAAGAGACGACCACCGGCGGAACCACCACAACCGGCGGAACAACGACGACCACCGGCGGAACGCAGAGCCCGACGACCGGTGGTCAGTTCACCACGGGCGGCATTTAGCCCCCGAAGCTGCCGCGATTGGAAAGGCCCAGGCCCTGGCGCATTCTTCTCAAACCGACACTGAACCCCAAGCGGCGGACCGCCTGAGCCGGGTGCGCGAGCGGCTGCGCCTGCTCTATCACTCCCACACGCCCGGCGCGCTACGCTTTCAGGCGATCGTACTGGTGGTGGATTTCGCCATCATCGCCTTTTTCATCGCCAGCCCGCTGCTGCGCGGCAACGGGCTGTTTTTGTGGATCGACTATTCCATCGCGGCGCTGTTGGGGATCGAGCTGACGGCGCGGGCCCTGGCCTCCACCCATATCGGGCGCTGGCTGCGTCAGCCGCCGGTTATCATCGATATTTTCATTCTCGTGACCCTGCTGGCGCCGGCCTGGCTGTTCAATCTGGGGTTCCTGCGCATTTTGCGGCTGTGGACCATGTCCCGCTCCAGCCTCATCTGGCGTCCGCTGAAAAAGCGCGGCCTGGGCGCCTATCAGGATACGATCCAGGCGGTGATCAACCTGCTGGTCTTTCTGTTTGTGGTCACAGGCTTTGTCTACACCGCCTTTGTCGGCGAGAAGAGCGGCATCACCGGCTATGTCGACGCGCTTTATTTCACCGTCACCACCATGACCACCACCGGTTTCGGCGACATCACCCTGCCCGGCCCCTTTGGAAAGCTCGTCGCCATGGTCATCATGATCATCGGCATTTCGCTGTTCGTGCGGCTGGCACAGCTGATCTTCCGCCCGGCAAGGGTGACCTTCCCCTGCCCCCAATGCGGGCTCAGCAAACACGACCCCGACGCGGTCCATTGCAAGGCCTGCGGCCACCTGCTCAACATTCCCGACGAGGGCAAGGACTGAGCCGGGCTAAAGCATGTCCCCCGAAAGTGCGAACCGGTTTTAGGAAAAGACATGCGTAAAAACAAAGAACTAAAGCGAATGGAGCTGATCTGAAAGATCGCGATGCGCTTTAGCGCCGGCCCAGCACGGGCAGTTTCAGCCGGAAACAGGCACCCGGCAGCGATCCCTGGGCCAGCTCGAGCGTGCCGTTCATCCGGGCGACGATCTGCCGGCTGATCGCCAGCCCCAGCCCCGCGCCGGTCTGGTCGACCGCGCCGCGCACGCCGCGTGCGAATTTTTCAAAGATCAGCGTCCGCTCAGCCTTGGGAATGCCTGGTCCGTTGTCAGCCACATCAACGATATAGCTGCCCCCTCGCAGCATCGAGGTAACGCGCAGCCGCGGTTGCGCCGCGTCGTTATATTTGACGGCGTTGGAAATGAGGTTGATGAACACCTGGCACAGCCGGTCCGCATCTCCCTCCACCATCGTCGTGCCGACCCGCTCGCCAAACTCGACCTTGAACCCCTTCTGCCGCAGCAAGGCGTCGCACACGCTCAAGGCCCGGCTCAGGGCCTCCTCGGCATCCACCGGCACATTCTGCCAGCTCCGTTCCCCCCTTTCCAGCGCGCTGAGGTCAAGGATTTCATCGAGCAGCTTGGTCAGGCGCAGGCTCTCATGATGGATGGTCGACACGAAGCGCTGGCGCTGGGCGTCATCCAGTTCGCCCGGTTCGAGCAGGATTTCCGAGAAGGAACGGATCGAGGTCATCGGCGTGCGCACTTCGTGGCTCACCTGGCTCAAAAATTCGTCCTTCTGGCTATCGAGTTCGCGCAGCTGGGTATTGGCATCCTCCAGCTTCTGCGCCGTCAGACGCAGCTCTTCCGAGGTTTTCTCCAGCCGCTGCGAATATTCGATCGCCTGCTGGGTTTCGTCGGCCATCTGCATCATCTCTTCGAGCGACACATCGGCGCCGGCCACCACCTTGGACAGCATGACATGCGCCGATGCCGCGCCGATCGAACCGGCCAGTTCGCGCTCCAGCTGCCCGACAAATTCCGGCGTCGGTTCGATCATCACCGGATCGATCCCCCGCTCGCGCGCCACCATTTCAAACAGGGCCGCCGCCCGTTTCTCGCCCAATACACGCTCGGCGACGAAATAGAGGTCATTGGCCGTGGCCGAGCCGGGCACGAAAACGCGCTGCGGCAGGCCGCGCCGGCGAAACACGTCGACAAACGCCGTGGCCTGGATGCGCTCCAGCGCCGAAGGCGTGGTGATCAGCGAGCCCAAAACCAGCACCAGGACGTTGATGGTCAGGCTCCAGAATGCCGCATGGGCCAGCGGGTCCCAGCCATCGCGGCCGAACATCGCCTCGGGCCGCAGCCAGGAAATACCCCACGGCCCCTCCGCCAGCAAAACCGACACGGCAGGAGAAACCGAGTCGAACGAGGGCAGGAAGCAGCACCAGGCCCAGATGACGAAGCCGGTGGCAATCGCCGCCGTCACTGCCTTGAGCGAGGCGTCCCGCCAGAAGATCGCCGCCAGGAGCGCCGGGAAAAACTGGGCGATGGCGGTGAACGAGATCAGCCCGATCGGCGCCAGCGCATTGGAATCGCGGGTGAAGAAGAAATAGAAAAAGCCCAGCGACAGGATCAGCCCGATCGAAATACGTCGTGCGATCAGCAACATGCGGCTGACGCCCTGCCCGTCGCCATTATGCCGATTGGCGCTGAACTTGAGCACCAGCGGCATGATGATGTGGTTCGACACCATGATCGAGAGCGCGATGGACTCCAGGATAATCATTGATGTAGCGGATGAAAAACCGCCGATAAAGGCAAATAGAGCCAGGCCATTTTGCCCCGCTGCCAGCGGCAGGGTGAGCGCGAACATATCCGGATTGGACCCTTCCGGCATCACCGTCAGCCCATAGGTGGCGATGGGCAGGATGAAGACGCTCATCGCCATCATATAGGCGGGGAAGGCCCAGCCGGCGACGCGCAGATGATCCTCATTGGAATTTTCCACCACCGTCACCTGGAACTGGCGCGGCAGGCAGACGATGGCGGCGATGGACAGTCCGAGCGTGGTGAACCAGCGGCTGTCGAAACTGGTCGAGGTATCGACGGACAAGCCCATTTCCACCGCGCGGCTGAAAATGCCCTCGAAGCCGCCACCGATATAGACGACGAACACCCCGACCGCGACCAGCGCCGTCAGCTTGACCACCGCCTCGAAGGCGATGGCGGCGACCACGCCATGGTGCTGCTCCTTGGCGTCGACATGGCGCGTGCCGAACAGGATGGTGAACAACGCCATGCCGGCCGCCACGCCGAAGGCGAGGCCCACATCGTCGATGCCCTTGAGACTGCCCTGCCCGAATTCGGACGATCCGGCCACCGCCTGGATCGAAGAGGTCACCGCCTTGAGCTGCAGGGCGATATAGGGCGCGATACCGACCACGGCGATGCAGGTGACCAGCACGCCCAGCCGGCTCGACTTGCCGAAGCGCGACGAGAGAAGATCGGCCACCGAGGTGATGCGATGCAGATGGCTGATGCGCACCAGCCGCCGCAACAGGAAATACCAGCCGACAAACACCAGCGTCGGCCCGAGATAGATCGTCAGAAATTCCAGCCCGCTGCGCGCCGCATTGCCCACCGCGCCATAAAAGGTCCAGCTGGTGCAATAGACCGAGATGGAAAGCGTGTAGACGGCCGGCGAGTTGAGCCAGCTCTTCTCGTTGGCCTTGGCGCGCCGGTCGCCGAAATAAGCCAGCACGAACAGCAGGCCCACATAGGCGACGGCGGTGGCGATGACGAAATCGGCGGAGAGCATCAGTCCTCCCCCTCGCCGCCGATCTCGGTGGTGTCGCGCGGCAATTGGCGGGTCAGCAGCGCCGTTCCCACGATCAGCGCCAGCCAGAGCGCGAAAAGATAGAGCACGATCTGCGGCACGCCGAACACGGACACCGAATGATTGAACAACAGCACCAGCGGCGGCAGCATCAGGGCCGTGCCACCGACCGTCAGCACCAGCATGCCGCCGATGATTCTACGCCGGTCCAGCATCGTCGCCCAGGAGCTGGCGCACCGCTCCCACCACCTCGGCGTTGGAATAGGGCTTGGTGACGAAGCCGTCCGCCCCCAGATCCTCGGCGATGCGCCGATCCTGCTGCTGCCCCTTGGCCGTCAGGATCAGCACGGGCAGGCTGCGCATCTCCGCATCGGCCCTGATCTGCTTGAGCACGTCGAAGCCGCTGCGCTTGGGCAGCATGACGTCGAGCACCAGCATGCGCGGCCGTAGCCGGCGCACCCCGTCGAGCACGGCCTCGCCATCTGTCACCGAGCCGATGCTCCAGCCGGCCCGGCGGAGAATGAAGTCGAGCGATTCGAGAATGCTCGGCTCGTCCTCCGCGATGAGAATATCAACTGCCAAAAATCCCCCCAGTGTTCGCACTCTCCCCTCGCGAACTGAGTCACTAAATCGCAATCAGGCGGAATCGCCAAGGCCGAATTCGCGCGGCAGCAAGGGAAGTCGCGTCATCGAGCGCGGCCCGCCGGGCGAAAGCACCTCCTCCTGGCGCGACGAACAGTCCCGTCTCGTACACAGCCGACAGGTCGGCCCGACCGGCACGTCGGCGCTCTGGTCCAAGAGGTCCAGCCCCGCCGCATAGACCGTGCGGTCGGCATGCAGCACATCGCAGGCCAGCATGACGGAGATGACGTTGGGCTGGTCCCGATAGGACCCCGGCCGCCTTTGCAAGGTGCGCGCCAGGAACAGATAGCGCGATCCATCGGAAAATCGCACCACCTGCCGCAACAGCTGATCGGGCTGGCGAAATGCTCCGTAAATGGCCCAGAGCGGGCAGGCATGCCCGGTATTGGGCAAAAGCAGCCCCGGCAAGGGAAAATGCTTGGTCAGCCGCCCGGCCGGATCCGAGCGCAGGAAGCCGAAGGGAATTCCCTCTTCTCCCGGCCGGCGCAGGGACACCAGCCGATGCGCAACCTGCTCGAAGCTACCGCTGAATTCCTGCCGCAGCAGGTCGATGTCATAGGCCGCCGCCTCCGCCTCGGCGAGAAAGCGCGAATAGGGAAAAACGATGGCGCCCGCCAGATAGGAGCCCAGCGCCCGCGCCGCGAGGCGCCTGGCGGTTTCGCTGGTCAGCGTCGCCCGATCCAGCGTGTCGCGCAGCACATCGGCCGCCGACAATTCGCCGAGCAGCCGCGCCAGCTGGAATTGCCGCGTCGCAATTGTCGTGGCGCCCTGAAACCACATCACCCGCTCGCCGGAGCGAAACCGGTATTGCCCGGGAAAATCGGCAATATCGGGCGGTCCACCGACCAGGGTCGTTACCCCGAACCGTTTTTCGAGCGTCGCCATTAGTCCGGCAGGGCCAAACGCGCCGCCCTTGTCCAGCTCTCGCCGCAACTGGGCCGCGACGTCTTCGAGCTGGGGGAAATAATTCTGCTGCTCGATGATCATGTCGTCGATTTCGCGCAGGGCCGAAACGCTGCTCGAAGCCTGGCTGGAGCTTTCGAACTGGCCGATGAGGCTGCGCGCCACATCGCTCAGCGCCCGCGTTTCCCGGCCGATCGCGCCTAAAAAGCGCTGGCGCTCCGTCTCGTCGAGATCGGGCACGTCTTCGAGGATTTCCGTGCTGGAGCGGATGGCGGTGATGCCTGAAAGCACCTGATGCAGCAATTGCCCGAGCAAGGGATCGGATCGCAGCCGATCGGCATAGGCGTCGGCATTGGCCACTGCCCCCATATAGGCGCGATGCATGCGCGCCAGAGCCATGGCGCTGGCCGGATATTGCGCCACCAACTGGCGCCTTTCGTCGGGCTGGAAGGGCAGCGACTCGACCGCCGGATCGGCATAGGCCTCTTCGAGATCCTGCAGCAATTTCTGCTCGGCCTCCCCGGTGAGATCGCCAATCTCGATGTCGAGACACTGCGCCACGCGCTGCAAAAGCGCCCCGCCGATATCGCGCTTGTTGTTCTCGATCAGGTTGAGATAGCTCGGCGAGATGCCGACCAGCCGGGCCAGCGCCGCCTGGGAAATCCGCAGCGATTTCCGCCTGTTACTGATGCGAAACCCGATCGGCGCGCGCATGTCTTCTCCTTCGGCCTGTCAATGAATTTACGCACTCACTTTAGAACCAGAACAATATTTTACAAAATATAGCAGCAATTACAATGACCTATTGCTCGCGTTTTCAAATATGTCGAATACTGGGAGCTGCGGTGAGTGGCTGGCGATGTATCAGCCCCCCGCGCCATAAGGAGGAGATCTATGACTTTTTTGAAGCGCGGGCTGACCCGCCGCCGGGTTTTGCAGACCGGTATGGCCGGCATTATCGGCACGGGCGTTGCGCCCATGGTGTTCACCCGTGGGGCATGGGCACAGGAGAATTTCTGTAACAACCCGACCGGCGACACCGTCACCTTCGGCCTTAACCTGCCCCTCACCGGCGCTTATGCCGAAGAAGGCGCCGACGAGCAGCGGGCCTATGAGCTGGCGATTGCCCACCTCAATGGCGAAGGTGATGGCGGGCTGCTCAACGTGCTCACCCCCTCCGCTCTCAAGGGCAACGGCATCCTGGGCAAGAAGGTCGGCTTTGTGTCGTCCGACAGCCAGACCAAGTCCGACGTGGCCCGCGCCGGCGCCACCCGCATGATCGAGCGCGATGGCGCCATCATGATCACCGGCGGCTCGTCCTCGGGCGAAGCCATTGCCGTTCAGGGCCTGTGCCAGGAAAAGGGCATCATCTTCATGGCCGGCCTGACGCACTCCAACGACACGACCGGCAAGGACAAGCGCCGCTACGGCTTCCGCCATTTCTTCAACGCCTATCAATCGGGCATCGCGCTCGGCCCGGTGCTCGGTGAGCAATATGGCTCCCAGCGTCGCGCCTACCACCTGACCGCCGACTACACCTGGGGCTGGACGCAGGAAGAATCGATCAAGGCCGCGACCGAAGCGCTGGGCTGGGAAACCGTCGCGACCGTCCGCACCCCGCTCGGCTCCACCGACTACTCGCAATATCTCACGCCGATCCTCAATTCGGGCGCCGACGTGCTGATCCTCAACCACTACGGCCTCGACATGGTGAACTCGCTGCCGCAGGCGGTCCAGTTCGGCCTGCGTGACCGTGAGGCCAATGGCAAGCAGTTCCAGATCGTCACGCCGCTGATTTCGGAGCTGATGGCCAAGGGCGCCGGCGAGTCGGTGCGCGGCATTTTCGGCACCTCCAACTGGCACTGGAACCTGCAGGACGCCGGCTCGATCGCCTTCACCAAGTCGTTCGGCGCCGCCTATGGCAGCCCGCCGTCCCAGGCTGCCCACACCGCCTATGTGCAGGCCCTGCTCTATGCCGATGCGGTGGAACGCGCCGGCACCTTCTATCCGCCCGAAGTCATCAAGGCGCTGGAAGGCCACGAGTTCGACGGCATGGGCAATGGTCCCACGCTCTATCGCGCCGATGACCACCAGTGCATGAAGTCGGTGCTCGTGGTGCAGGGCAATGAAGCGCCCACCAGCGAATTCGACGTGCTGAACGTTGTTCAGGAAGTTGGTCGCGACACCACCACCTACGATCCGTCGATCTTCGGCGGCGAGCTCGGCCCGGCCGAACCCGCACCTCTGTGCTGAGCGCATAGCGTCCGCTCTCTCACCCATCGTCATTGCCCGGCTGGTCCGGGCAATCCAGACAGGGCCTCAGCGCCGACTGGACCGCCGGGACAAGCCCGGCGGTGACGACCGAGACCATAGAAGCGTCCTGCGAGGCCCCGGAGCCACCCATGTTCGAAGTCATCTTTCTGCAATTTCTCAACGGGCTCGACAAAGGCGCCGCCTATGCGCTGATCGCCCTCGGGCTGACCCTGGTGTTCGGCACGCTGGGCGTGGTCAATTTCGCCCACGGCGCCCTGTTCATGCTCGGCGCCTTCTGCGCCGTCACCGTGCGCATGGTCCTGACCATGGAAACGGTCACCATCGACCCCGAAAAGCTCTCGCCCTGGGGCACGCCGCTCGAAGTTCGCGAGCCGCTGATGCAGGCCTGGCTCGGCGATTTCGGCGCCGTCCTCGTCAATTATTCGGTGCCGTTCTCCATTCTGATCACCATTCCGATCATGCTCGTGGTCGGCATCGCGCTTGAGCGGGGCATCATCAAGCACTTCTACAAGCGCCCGCACGCCGAGCAGATCCTCGTTACCTTCGGCCTCGCCATCGTGGCCCAGGAAGTGATCAAGTCGATCTTCGGCCCCAACCCCATTCCGCAGCCCATGCCGACCGATCTGCGCGGTGCCGCCGATATCGGCGCCTGGCTGGGCATGCAGGCCAATATCATCACCTATCCGATCTGGCGCCTGGTCTATTTCCTGTTCGCCGCCGTGGTCATCGGCGCCGTGTTCGCCTTCCTGCAATTCACCACATTCGGCATGGTCGTGCGCGCCGGCATGGCGGATCGCGAGACGGTGGGCCTGCTCGGCATCAATATCGACCGGCGTTTCACCATCATGTTCGGTCTGGCCGCCGTGGTCGCGGGCGTCGCCGGCGTCATGTACACGCCGCTCCTGCCGCCCAATTACCACATCGGCATGGACTTCCTGGTGCTCTCCTTCGTGGTCGTCGTGGTGGGCGGCATGGGCTCGCTGCCCGGCGCCGTGGCCGCAGGCTTCATGCTCGGCATCCTGCAGAGCTTTGCCTCGATGAACCAGGTGAAGGCCATTTTCCCCGGCATCGACCAGATCATCATCTATCTCGTCGCCGTCGTCATTCTACTCGTTCGTCCGCGTGGCCTCATGGGTCGGCGCGGTGTGATGGAGGCCTGACATGAACGCCAATCTCATGTCCCGCAACGACCTCGTCCTGCTGCTTGGGTTTTCCCTTGTCGTCCTGACCATGCCGATCTGGCTGGCGCCCCTGGGCGCCGGCTATCCGGACCTGCTTCAGCGTTTCATGATCTACGGCATCTTCGCCGTCGGCTTCAACATCCTGTTCGGCCTCACCGGCTATCTCAGCTTCGGCCACGCCGCCTTCTTCGGCGTCGGCTCCTATACCGCGGTCTGGTCGCTCAAACTTCTGACGCTCGACGCCATCCCGGCCATGGTTCTCGCCGTGATCATCTCGGGCATCTTTGCCCTCATCATTGGCTTCCTCTGCCTGCGCCGGTCGGGGATCTACTTCTCCATCCTCACCCTGGCCTTCGCCCAGATGAGCTATAATCTCGCCTATTCGGTGCTCACCCCGATCACCAATGGCGAGACCGGCCTGCAGCTCACGCTTTCCGATCCGCGCGTCATCGACGCCGCCGTCGGCCACAGCTTTGTCGGCCAGCCCATCCCCACCCTGTTCGGCACCCCGATCGGCGGTTATGCCGGCTTCTATTTCTGCGCCGCCTTCCTGATCATCGCCTTCTTCGTCGCCCAGCGCATCGCCGGCTCGCCGTTCGGCATGATGCTCAAGGCCATCAAGTCCAACCAGACGCGCATGCAGTTCACCGGGTTCAACACCCGTCCCTATGCCCTTTCGGCCTTCGTCATCTCGGGCATGTATGCCGGCCTCGCCGGCGCCCTGCTCGCCGTCACCGATCCGCTGGCGGGCGCCGAGCGCATGCAGTGGACCGCCTCGGGCGAAGTGGTGCTGATGACCATCCTGGGCGGCGTCGGCACACTGGTTGGCCCCGTCATCGGCGCCTGGATCATCAAATATTTCGAAAACATCCTCTCGGCGCTCAACGACAACATTCTCGCGCGCTTCTTCGATGTGCTGCCTGACGGCGTCGACAGCTTCTTGGTCAAGGTCATCGGCAAGTTTGTCGGCGATGGCTGGCACCTGACGCTGGGCCTGGTCTTCGTGATCATCGTCATCTTCCTGCCCGGCGGCATCATGGAGGGCGTGCGCCGCATCGCCGCCGCCTTCCGCAATCGCGGCTCGACCCCGCGCACCTCGAACCAGACGCAAGCCGCAGAGTAGGAGCGCAAAATGTCCAATGGAAACATTGTCCTGCACGTTGCGGACGTCCACAAGCGGTTCGGCGGCCTGCATGCGCTGGCCGACATCGACCTCGCCGTCGAGGAAGGCAAGACCCACGCCATCATCGGCCCCAACGGCGCCGGAAAATCGACCCTGCTTAACGTCATCATCGGCAAGCTGGCGCCGACCAGCGGCCAGGTCATCTTCGACGGCACCATTCTGACCGGCCGCAAGCCGTTCCAGATCAACCAGCTCGGCATCGCCCGCGTCTTCCAGACGCCGGAAATCTTCGCCGATCTGTCGGTGCTGCATAATGTGATGATCCCGGCTCTGGCCCGGCGCGACGGCATGTTCAAGCTCAACATGCTGCGCACGCTCGAAAGCGAAACCGCCATCCGCGCCGAAGCCGAGCACATGCTCGAGGATGTGGGCATGATCGCCCGCAAGGACATGATGGCCGGCAGCCTCAGCCGCGGCGACAAGCGCCGCATGGAACTGGCCATGTGCCTGATCCAGCATCCGCGCCTGTTGTTGCTGGACGAACCCACCGCCGGCATGAGCCGCCACGACACCAACACCACCATTGAGCTTTTGAAGAAGATCAAGAGCCGCGGCATGACCAAGGTGATCATCGAGCACGACATGCATGTGGTGTTCTCGCTGGCCGACAAGATTTCGGTTTTGGCGCAGGGCCGGATCATCGCCGATGGCACCCCCGACCAGGTGCGCGGCAATCCCAAGGTTCAGGAAGCCTATCTCGGAGGAGCGCATTGATGAGTGCCCTAGCCATGCAATCCGACATCGTCGCCGGCAGCCAGACCGCCGATATCGAAACCAGCCGCCCCTTCTTCTCGGTGCGCGACGTGCACGCCTATTACGGCGAAAGCTATATCGTGCAGGGCGTCTCGCTCGACATCCGCAAAGGCGAAATCCTCGCTTTGCTCGGCCGCAATGGCGCGGGCAAGACCTCGACCCTGCGCACCATCGCCCGCACCGACGATCCGCAGCTGCGCCAGGGCGAGATCTGGCTCGATGGCAAGCCGATCCACGCCATGAAGAGTTACGAGGCCGCCCGCGCCGGCATCCAGCTCGTGCCCGAGGATCGCCGCATCATCCAGGGCCTGACGGTGGAGGAAAACCTGGCCCTCGCCAAGGTCGCGCCCGGCAATGGCTGGAGCCTCGAGCAGATCTATGAGAGCTTTCCCCGCCTCGCCGAACGCCGCACCCAGGAAGGCGTCACCCTTTCGGGCGGCGAGCAGCAGATGCTGGCCATCGCCCGCGCTCTCGCCCGCGACCTCAAGCTCCTCCTGCTCGACGAGCCCTATGAAGGCCTCGCACCGGTCATCGTCCACGAAATCGAGCGCATTCTCCACTCGATCAAGCCGCTGGGCATTACCACGGTGATCGTCGAACAGAACGCCGTCGCTGCCCTCAAGCTCGCCGACCGCGCCGTTATCCTCGACACCGGCGAAGTCGTCTTCGCCGGCACCGCCAAGGAGGTCTTGGACAATAGCGAGTTGCGCCACGAATATCTGGCGATCTAGA
>JAHCJW010000007.1 GCA_026126125.1 Devosia sp. | reverse complement strand
AACCGGTTCCCCGTTCGGGCAGGCATGTTTTAGCCTCCGATCCAGGTGGGCTCGCCCAGTTCGGGCAGGTTGTAAAAGGCCCGCACCACGTTCCAGCCTTCTTCGGCGGTGTCGACGATGGTGAAAAGATCGGGGTCGGTGGGGGCGATGGTGCCCGCTTCAGCCAGCGCCTGCAGATTGATCACCTTGTCCCAGAAATGGGTGCCGAACAGCACGACCGGAATGCGCTCCATGCGGCCGGTCTGGATCAGGGTCAGGGTTTCGAAGAATTCGTCCAGCGTGCCGAAGCCGCCGGGGAACACCGCCACCACCTTGGCGCGCAGGAGGAAATGGATCTTGCGCGTGGCGAAATAGTGGAAGTTGAACGAAAGGTCGGGGGTGACATAGAGGTTGGGCGCCTGCTCGTGCGGCAGCACGATGTTGAGCCCGATCGAGGGCGCGCCCATATCGGCGGCGCCGCGATTGCCGGCCTCCATCACGCCCGGCCCGCCGCCGGTGACCACCACATAGTCCTTGAACGCGCTGGCCGCCGAGGTCTGCGAGGCCAGTTGCGCGAAGCGCCGCGCCTCCTCGTAATAGCGCGAAGCGGCCTCGAGATTGCGCTTCTGCACCTCGTTCTTGGCGGCCCAGGCCGGCTTGCCCGGCTCGGGAATACGGGCGCCGCCGAACAGCACCACGGTGGATTTGATGCCGTGTTCGCGCAGGCGGAATTCGGGCTTGAGATATTCAAGCTGGAAGCGCACCCCGCGAATATCCTCGGAGGTGAGGAATTCGTCATCGGCAAAGGCCAGGCGATAGGCGGCGCTCTGGGTCTGGGCCGTCTGCGGCGCCTTGCGCGAGGCGGCGATGTCTTGCTTGGAGGTGCGCAAAGGCGTCGGATGGCGTCTGGCCAAATTCTCTCTCCCTCGGGTCTGGGCGCGGTCAGCGCGAATACGCCACAATCGGGCGCCTTTCGTGTGAGGGCATACAAAGCCCGACAGAATCGGGCAAGTGCAGGGGCTCGTCATTCGCTTCACGAGTTTGGAAGCCGCCATCGATGCAGGCCCGCTGGAGGGGGCTGGCGCCGGCCGCGCCCTTATCGGCCCGAGCCGGGATGACGAAACTGCTTTCCTTTTGCGCCGGACTGCACAATGACAGTCCATCCCGCCCGCCGGAGCCCTGCCCCTTGTCTCGCCTCATCCTCTTCAACAAGCCCTATGGGGTGCTGACGCAATTTACCGGCGAAAAGCGCGAGGAAACGCTGGCGCCCTATATCAAGCTGCCCGGCGTCTATGCCGCCGGCCGGCTCGACAAGGACAGCGAGGGGCTGTTGCTGCTGACCGATGACGGGGCCTTGCAGGCCCGGATCGCCTCGCCCCGCTTCAAACTGCCCAAAACCTATCTGGTGCAGGTGGAGGGTGAGCCCGACGCGGCGGCGCTGGAGCGATTGCGCAAGGGGGTGATGCTCAAGGACGGGCCGACGCGGCCGGCCGAGGCCAAGCGCATCGAGCCGCCCCAACTGTGGCCGCGCGACCCGCCGGTGCGGTTTCGCAAATCCGTGCCCGATTGCTGGATCGCCCTCACCATCACCGAGGGCCGCAACCGGCAGGTGCGGCGGATGACGGCGGCGGTCGGCCACCCGACCCTGCGACTGGTGCGCTGGCGCATCGGCGAATGGACCCTGGACGGACTGGCGCCCGGGGAGTGGCGGGAGGCAAAGCGCGGGGGATAGGGGGCGCGAGAGCCTTTTTCACCCCCCGCCGGGCGAGCGCCCCTGGCCGCGACCGCCTTGGTTGGCGAGGCCGGAAATGGTGGCGCGCAGGGCGGCGGGCTTGACCGGTTTGTTGACCACGGCGATGCCGCGATCCTCGGCCAGGGCCCGCACCGCCGGGCTGCGGTCGGCGGTGACCAGCGCCGCCGGCAGATGGCCGCCCAGATTGTGGCGGAGCCACTCGATGGCATCGAGACCGGAGGTCTGGTCGAGGTGATAATCCATCAGCACCAGATCGGGATACCAGCCTTCGAGCAGGTGTTCGCGGTCGATCTGCTTGAGCGAGAGCGCGGTGCGCACATCGCAGCCCCAATGGACCAGCAGGCCGCGCATGGCTTCGAGGATGGCCTCTTCATTGTCGACGCAGAGGATCTTGAAATTGAGCGTGCCGAAGTCGCTCTCCGGCGCCGTCTGGGCGCTGACGCCGGCGGGGCGGGCATTGCGGGCAATGGGCAGATAGAGCGAGAAGCGCGAACCGATGCCCTCGCGACTGTCGAGTTCGAGCGTCAGGCCGAGGGCGGTGACGAGGCGCTGGACGATGGAGAGCCCGAGGCCCAGCCCCTGAGCCATGCGCGCGCCGCGCTCGAGCCGGGAGAATTCGGCAAACACCAGCCGATGCTGGTCGCGATTGAAGCCGATGCCGGTATCGATGACGTCGAGCCGCAGGCGATTGCCGCGCCGGCGCAGGCCGACCAGCACCCGGCCGCCGGCCGGGGTGTATTTGATGGCGTTGGAGACCAGATTTTGCACGATGCGGCCGACCAGGGTGCGATCGACCATGACCACGGCCTTGGTCCGCACGATGCGCAGCGACACTTCATGGTCCCGCGCCAGGGGCGCGAATTCCACCTCGATCTTGCGCAACAGATCCTGCGCGGCGACCGGCGCCGGAACGATCTTGAGCGTGCCGCTGTCGATGCGCGAAATGTCGAGCAGAGCCGACATGATGTCTTCCACGGCGGTGAGCGAGGCCTCGATGGAATTGGCCAATTCGGCAAAGGCGGTGGATTTGGCCCGCTCGATCAGCGTCGAGGTGTAGAGACGGGCGGCGTTGAGCGGCTGGAGCAGATCGTGGCTGGCGGCAGCCAGAAAGCGCGTCTTGTCGTGATTGGCGGCATCGGCCTTGGCCCGCGCCACTTCCAGCTCGGAATTGACACGGGTGAGCGCGGCGGTGCGCTCGGCCACCCGCCCTTCCAGCGACAGATTGACCCGCTCCAGTTCTTGTTCGGCGCGCACCCGGTCGGTGACATCGGAAAAACTGATGACAAGGCCGCCATCGGGCAGGCGGCTGGAGAAAAACTCCAGCCACTGACCGGCGCGCCCCAGCCGCTGGGTGATAGTGACCGGCGAAGCGGTGAGCAGGTTGATACGCTCGATGGCGAGGCGCGCCGCATCGCCCACCCCCAGATCGCCGCGCTCGGCGAGGAACAGGGCGATGTCGAACAGGGCCGAGCCCACCCGCGTCAGATCTTCGGGCAGCGCCAACAGATCATTATAGCGCGCGTTGGAGACGACCAGCCGCAGCCCGGCGTCGAACACGACGATGCCCTGGGGCAGGCAATCGATGGCCAGTCTTAAACTGGCCGCAGCGTTTTCGGGCAGGAACGGCATGAAAATCGGGCCGGGTTGTCAAATATTATGGTGCTGTGGTTATCCGCTCTCGACGAATACAGTGCAAGTCCGACAGACGACCCATTGCCAAAGTGCACGCGCTCAGGAATTCTTAACCACTGCGCCGCGCGGAATTTTTCAGCCGCCGGCTCCGGTTTTCCGTTGTCGCATCGTTTCCTCGGAAAATCGCCCCCGCTTTTCGTACGATGCATCAGAGGGCCACATAATGAGTGTGTTCAAGGAATTCCGCGACTTTGCCATCAAGGGCAACATGATCGATCTGGCGATCGGCGTCATCATCGGCGCGGCGTTCGGCGCCATCGTCTCTTCCATCGTTGATGACATCTTCATGCCGCTGATCGGCCTGATCATCGGCGGGATCGACTTCTCCAATCTGTTCATCGTGCTGTCCAATCCGGACAATGTGCCAGTGCCCTCCATTGCCGCCGCCAAGGCCGCCGGCGTCGCCACGCTCAATGTCGGCCTGTTCATCAATGCCGTGGTCAAGTTCACCATCATCGCCTTCGTGCTGTTCATGGTGGTGAAGGCCATCAACAGCCTCAAGCGCGAAGCGGCCAAGGAGCCGGTGGAAACCACCCCCGCCCCGAGCAAGGAAGAAGTGCTGCTGACCGAGATCCGCGACGCATTGCGCGCCAATCCCCGGTAAAATTTTCGACGGCTGGCACCCTGGAGGCCAGCCGTTTTTTGCCCTCCAGATATAGGAATTATTTCTCTTGACAGTTATCATTAGGATTTATAACCTATTATATAGGTAGTCCATCCTACGCATTCCCTCTATCGGCGGGCAGGACCACCTAACGCAAAATACAGGCGCGAGACGAGGTAAGTGACTGCGGGGTCCGAATTCGTCCGGATGGACGTCTTTGCCATCCCCAGACACGACCCAAGCCAAGAGGCTTCAGGCAAGATGAGCGGCGAAAATTACTACCACACCTATCTCAACCGCGATCGGCTGGTCCATATCGTGGATGCCGATCCGGGAATTTGCGAGGGCTTGAGCGTATTGTTCCGGCTCGAGGGGTTCCAGACGATTTTCTCCCTGGACGCCCAGCAATTCATCACCGCCATCGAGCGACGACGACCCGAGGTCGCGGTGATCAACCTGGCGCTGGGCCAGGAAAGCGGCCTGCCCCTTCTGCGGCGGATCAAGGCGCTGCGCAACGGCACGCCGGTGGTGATGCTGGCCGACGAGCCCCAGCTCGACGCGGCGGTGACGGCGATGAAGCTGGGCGCCACCGATGTGGTCGGCAAGCCAATCGACAGCGAGCATCTGCTCAACATCGTCCGGGACGCCCTGCGGCGCGACGTGCATCTGGGGGCAATGCAGGGGGGAAGGCGGCCGGTCGAGGTGCGCGGTTTTTCCCAGCTGACGCCGCGCGAGCGCGAAGTGCTGCAATTGATCACCAATGGTCAATCGAACAAGGAGGCCGGGCGGGAGCTGGGCATCTCGCCGCGCACCATCGAGGTGCATCGCGCCCGCGTCATGGAAAAACTCGGCGCCAAAAACACCGCCGACCTGATGCGGATCGTGCTGACGAGCTAAGTGTTTGTTTTAGGCCTGTCTCCCGAAACCGGTTCCCACTTTCGGGAGACAGGCTGGTTCTTTGGCGCCTGTCTTTTTTCCCGAAACCGGTTCCCACTTTCGGGAGACAGGCTGGCTCTTTGGCGCCTGTCTTTATCCCGAAACCGGTTCCCACTTTCGGGAGACAGGCTAGTTGTTCGCCCAGCCGGCATCGACGAGAACGTGCTGGGCCGAGATCATGGCGCTGTCATCGGCGGCGAGGAACAGCGCCAGGCGCGCGCAATCCTCGGCCATCAGCCGGCCCGGCAGTGCCTGCTGGGCCGCGATATCCTCAAGATCCTGCGGGCTGATCCACAGCGCGAGCTGGCGCGGGGTGATGACGGCGCCGGGGACGAGCGAATTGACCCTGATCCTGGAGCGGCCCAGCTCGCGCGCCATGGAGCGGGTGAGGCCATGCACGGCGGCCTTGGCGGTTTCGTAAAGCGGCAGGGACGGGGTCATGATCATCCAGCTGATCGAGCCGAAATTGATGATCGAGCCGCCACCGGCCGCTTCCATGCCCGGCGCCACGGCCTGGATGGCGAAGAAAAAATGCTTGAGATTGACGGCGAGGCGCTGGTCCCATTCCTCGGGCGTGACCGTCGACCAGTCGTGGCGCTGGTCATGCGCGGCGTTGTTGACCAGCACGCGGGCATCGCCATGGGCGGCGGCGAAGCCGGCAATGGCGGCCTGATAGGCGGCGATATCGGTGACATCGCAGGGAGTGAAGCGCACCCGATGGCCGGCAGCGGTCAATTCATCGGCCAGCGCCCGGCCCGCCGCCTCGGCGATATCGACGAAACCGACCCGCGCCCCCTGCGCCGCGAAATGGCGCACCATCGCCTCGCCAATGCCGCTGGCGCCGCCGGAAATGACCACCGGACGATCCTTGAGACTGGGATAGGAAGCGAAACGGGACATGAGGCGGCATCCGCGTTGATCGGGAAGGATCATATTGAGATAACGCCCTTGGGCGGATCCGGCAAGCGCGATATGATGTACGTACCTCAGATATGGTCAGCGACGCAAGGAGGGCATGACGGCTTGAGGCGGGGTGCCAAAGCGCGGCGCGTTTCTTTCAGATCAGCTCGCTGCGCTTGAGCTCCCTGTTTTTACGCCTGTCTTTCTCCCGAAACCGGTTCCCACTTTCGGGAGACATGCTCTAGCCCTTTGTTTTGCCGCCTGTCTTTCTCCCGAAACCGGTTCCCACTTTCGGGAGACATGCTTAGCCCTTTGTTTTGCCGCATGTCTTTTTCCCGAAACCGGTTCCCACTTTCGAGAGACATGCTTTAATGGAGCCGCTCGACCGCCGGGGGCATGTGGCGGGGGGAGACGTCGCGCCGCTCGACGTCTTCGAGCAGGCCCAGCACCTTGTCGACATTGGCCAGATGGCGCTGTTCCATGGAGAAATTGAAGGTGACGTAGTCGCGGCCGGGGCAGAAGGTGCAGATATTGACCTCGGTGTGCCAGGCGCCGCAATAGAGCGGCTCGATCATGCCATGGGTCATCGGGCCATAGGTGCGGTGCGGCGGCACCAGAGTCAGCACGATATGCATGCCGCCATTGAAGCGCCAGAAACGCTTGCCCGGCAGGAAGGGCGCGACGCGATTGACGGCGCGCAGCGCCTTGAACATGGAATTGATCACCACCTGAAACCGGGTGATGTCCTTCTGCTCGATATTGGCGACGGTGTCGTCGACGGCGCGGACATAATCGACGAAATCCTCCATCACGGTGAACTTGGCTTCGAGCGCGCGGACGCGGAAGAAGTCGTCGTCGGCATTGTTGCGCTTGGTGTCGAGCATGGTGTAGGCGGCGCCGATCACCTTCTTGCTCATGTGTTTTTCCGCCCCTTCGCCATTGAGCGCGCGGGTGACGAGGGCGAACATCAGCGAGCGCTGGCGCACGCCGAGCTTGTTGGCCAGCCGGCGCAGGCGGTGGCGCTGCAGCGCCAGGGTGCGAAAGCCCCAGGGCTGTTCGGGCGGCGCCATCACCGTGGCGATGCCCATATAGACCAGGGCTAGCGCCCCGCCGCGCAGGGCGCTGCCGAGGCGGGACAGGAAAGGCAGCTTGTTGGCCTTGTCGGACATGACGCCGTGGCCGGCCAGTTGCGAGCGGGTGAGCAGCGCCGAATCGGAGCCTTCGAGCAGGGCGTGGCTGGAGCGAACCTGGATGACCGAGGCGCGGCCATGCGCGTCCGGCCCGCCGCGACGCACCGCCGTCATCACCCGGAACAGGGGCAGGTCGTCGCGCGAAAAAATATCGCTCGACTTGCTCAGCCATTGGTCGGGATAGCCGTCGAGTTCGTCGACGATCTCGACCGAGGTGATGGCATCGAGCAGATGTTTGGGGAAAGGCTGGCCCGGCTGGGCGCCGACAAAGCCATGGCTCAGCTGCGGCGCCAGGGCCACCATCTCGGCCACCATATTGCCCAGGCCCTCCTTGTCATAGGCCATGGTCGAAAAGGCGGTAAAGAAGACGGTGTCGCGCCCCTCGTACAAGAACCACTGGAAATCGGTGAACAGCGCTTGCGGATGGCGCCGGGTGGCGGCCTGGGCCAGAGCAAGGGCATCGGCATGTTGCCCGGCGAAGCTGGAAGACGAAAAACTCTTCACGATACGACCCCTCGTACGCCACATCCGTGGCAGAGGATGATCTAAGCGCAGCTTTGCGCGCCTCGCAACTGTCTGATGGCGGCCCGGTTAAGGTCGAATCGCAGAAAAACCGGCCCGAAAAGCCAGCGCGCGCATGGATTTTCGACACCATGACGGTTGGCAGGACGGCGCTCGCAGTTTAGAATGAGTCTCAAATTCGACCCCGTGTCCGGCGCGTCGCCGCAAAGCCCGCGAGGACCGCGCGTCGAATTGACCTATGTCAATGCCACATCGTGCCCAATAGATAGGCTGTGCTGGCAATCCGGATCGACCCCACCCCTCTTGTGGTCCGGAAGCAGGCTCAAAGGAACGACCCATGGATTATCGCGGTATTTTCGAGGATGCGGTGGATGCGCTGCGGGCTGAGAAGCGCTATCGCGTCTTCGCCGACCTGGAACGCGTCGCCGGCCGGTTTCCCAAGGCGATCTATCGCGACAACGCCGACAATGCGCGCGAAATCACCATCTGGTGCTCCAACGACTATCTGGGCATGGGCCAGCACGAAAAAGTGGTCAAGGCCATGCAGGATACGGCCGGCGCGATGGGCGTCGGCTCCGGGGGCACGCGCAATATTTCGGGCACCAACCGCCCGCTGGTCGAGCTGGAGCGCTCGCTCGCCGACCTGCACCGCAAGGAAGCCGCCCTCGTCTTCACCTCGGGTTTCGTGTCCAACGAAGCCGGCATTTCCACCATCGCCCGGCTGATGCCGGGCTGCGTCATCTTCTCCGATCAGCTCAACCACGCCTCGATGATCCAGGGCGTGCGCCAGTCGGGCATGGAAAAGAAGATTTTCCGGCACAATGACGTCGCGCATCTGCGCGAATTGCTGAGCCAGGTGGATCGCAAGCGGCCGAAATTCATCTGCTTCGAATCGGTCTATTCGATGGATGGCGACGTCGCGCCGATCAAGGAAATCTGCGACCTGGCCGAGGAATTCGGCGCGCTGACCTATATCGACGAGGTCCACGCCGTGGGCATGTATGGCCCCCGAGGCGGCGGCATTGCCGAGCGCGACGGGTTGATGGATCGCATCGACATCATCGAAGGCACGCTGGCCAAGGGTTTTGGCGCGATGGGCGGCTATATCACGGCCAACCGCGCCATCATCGACGCGGTGCGCTCCTATGCGCCCGAATTCATCTTCACCACCTCCCTGCCCCCGGCGCTGTGCGCCGCCGCCCGCGCCTCGATCGAGCATTTGAAGGGCAATGGCCATGAGCGCATGATGCATCAGCGTCAGGCGCGGCTGACCAAGGCGATCCTCGCCGATGCGGGCCTGCCGGTGATGGAAACGCAGACCCATATCGTGCCGCTGATCGTGGGCGATGCGCGGGCGGTGAAGGCGGCCAGCGACATGCTGCTCGACAAGCACAATATCTATATCCAGCCGATCAACTACCCGACCGTGCCCAAGGGTACGGAGCGGCTGCGCATCACCCCGACGCCGCTGCATACCGACGAAATGATCTTCGAGCTGCGCCACGCGCTGGTGAGCGTGTGGACCAGCCTCGAATTGCCGCGCGAAAAGGCCGATGCGGCGATCACCGCCAGCAAGCTGACCTCGGGCGACCTGACGCTGCCGAGCCTCGGCGGCTAAAACGCCGCGCGTTTCAGATCTTTGTTTTTTTTTGCGCATCGGATTATCCGAAAACCGTGAGCACACTTTTCGGTCCGATGCTCTATCCTCACTCTCGATCATCACCGCGGCTCCGGCCGAGGTGACGGTCCGGGGGGACGCGGGCTTTTGGCCGGCAGGAAATTCCTCCAGTGGCGTGAGTTGAGGCAGCAAGGCCGCAAGACCCATGCGCGAACGCCCCTCACCCCAGCCCTCTCCCCAAAGGGGCGAGGGGGCGATGGCGCCGTCCTTTTTGCGAATTGTTCCCATCGCGAGATCGGTGCGCATTCACACGGATAGGCTATCCTCTGTTGTGGTCATTGCCCGGCCTGTCCGGGCAAGCCGTCCCATCGCATGGACCATCGGGATAAGCCCGGCGATGACGAAGGCGGCAAAGAGCGGATGCTCTCAAGCGCATTGATGGCTCGTTTCTCCGGCCGGGCTCTTCGCCCGCCGCGCTGAGCGCTTGACGCTCCCCCCTTGACATCGACCCGCGTGTTATTGTTAATGACACCGATATCATGACATCGATGTCATCGAACATGACAGCTTGGCGAGCGAGGAAGACCTGCGCACAAGACGCGGGACGAGCAGCGCCAGGAGGAGAAACCAGATGGCCACGATCTATGATGTCGCCAAAGCCGCGGGCGTCTCGCCCAAGACCGTCAGCCGGGTGATGAACGGCGACGCGCCGGTCAACGAAAAGACCCGCGCGGCGGTCGAGACCGCCATGGCCCAGCTCAATTATGTGCCCTCGAGCGCGGCGCGCACCATGCGCTCGCAGCGCTCCGGCCTGATCGGCATGATCACCGGGGCCATCAGCGCGGTGCATGAATTCGAGGATGCGGGCCTGCCGGAAATCTATCTGGTGCAGGGCGCGCAACGCGTGTTTGCCCAGGCCAATCGCACGCTGCTGATCGCCGATAGCGGCGGCCGGGCCGACCGCATTCCCGCCCTGTTGCAGACATTTCGCGAACACCGCGTCGAGGGCGTACTCTATGTCGCCGATTATCATCAGCAAGTGAGCCTGCCGCAGAGCCTGCGCGACGGCCGCATCGTGCTGGCCAATTGCTTTGACGCCGAGGACACGCCCTGCGTGTTGCCGGACGATGAAGGCGGGCAATTCGCGCTGGTGGACGGGCTGATCCGCCGTGGCCATCGCCGCATCGCCTATCTGACCCTGCCCGAGCACTATGCCGCCTGCGCGCTGCGCGTTTCCGGCTATCGCCGCGCCCACGCCGAAAACGGCGTCGAGATCGACGAGCGGCTGATCCAGGTGGGGGCGCTGCCCAGCCCGACGCATGAATTCGACCTGCTCTGGGATGCGCTCGACCGCGTGTTGCGGGCCGAGCCCACCGTCATCTGCTGCGCCAACGACAAGATGGCGATGCGCGTCTATGGGCTGCTGCGCGAGCGGGGCCTCGCCATTCCGCGCGAGATGTCAGTGGCGGGCTATGACGATTATCGCACCATTGCCGAGCATCTGCATCCCGGGCTGACCAGCGCGCAACTGCCCTATGCCGCCATGGGCGCCCGCGCCGCCGACAAGCTGCTGCGCCTCATCACCGGCACCCAGCGTCCGGCCGAGGCCAACCGCGAGCTGGTGTCCGGCCCCGTCGCCTGGCGCGACAGTGTCCAGTCCCGCGACTTCAACATCACTCAGCTATCGACACGGAGGAAAGAAACATGAAGGCCCTCAATCTTCTTGCAACCAGCCTGGCGCTGACCACGGCGCTGTCCGGCGTTGCCCTGGCCCAGACCGAACTGAGCTTCTGGTATCATGGCGCCGGCAATCCGGTGGAGCGCGAAATCCTCGTCGGGATCATCGACGATTTCAACACCACGCAGGGCGACTGGAAGGTCGTGCTGCAGGAATTCCCGCAGGCGGCCTATAACGACTCGGTGGTGGCCGCCGCCGTGGCCGGCAACCTGCCCGACATTCTCGATGTCGACGGGCCCAATATGCCGAACTGGGCCTGGGCCGGCTATATGCAGCCGCTGCAGCTTTCCGCCGGCGCGCTCGACGGTTTCCTGCCCGGCGCCATCGGCGAATATAATGGCCAAGTCTATTCGGTGGGCCTGTGGGACGCGGCCATTGCCATGTATGCCCGCAAGTCGACGCTGGAAAAATTCAACATCCGCGTGCCGACCCTCGAGGCGCCATGGACGGGCGAAGAGTTCGACGACATCCTCGCAACGCTCAAGGCTTCCGGCGAGTTCGACTACGCGCTGAACCTGGGCATGGCCGACCAGGGCGAATGGTATCCCTATGCCTTCGGCCCGTTCCTGTGGAGCTTTGGCGGCGACATGGTCGACCGCACCAGCTATGAAACCGCCGAAGGCGCGCTGAATGGCGACGCGGCGGTCGCATTCGGCGAATGGTGGCAGAGCCTGTTCACCAATGGCTATGTGCCCGGCACCAGCCAGGACATGGCCGACCACGAGACCGGTTTCATCGACGGCGACTATGCCCTGCAGTGGAACGGCAACTGGGTGGCGGTGAAGACGCTCGAAGCGCTGGGCGACGACGTGCTGTTCCTGCCGGCGCCTGATTTCGGCCATGGCCCCAAGATCGGCGGCGCCTCCTGGCAGTTCGGCGTCTCGGCCACTTCCGAGCACCCCGAAGGCGCCAGCGCCTTTATCGAATTCGCCTTGCAGCCGGAATATCTGGCCGCCTTCTCCGACGCCATCGGCCTCGTGCCGGCCACGGCGGAAGCTGCGGCACTGACGCAGAACTACAGGGAAGGCGGCGCGCTCGAGGTGTTCTATGGCCTCTCCGAGGCGCAGGCGACGCTGCGTCCGGTGACCCCGGGCTATGTGTTCGAAGCGCTCGAATTCCGCAAGGCGCTGGCCGATATCGCCAATGGGGCCGATGTGGTCGATGCGCTCGACGCGGCGACCGACGCCATCAACGCCGATATCGCCCGCAACAACAATTACGCGGTCGCGCCATAAGTTTTCCTCCCGCAAGCACGACCGGCCCGGATGTCTCCGGGCCGGCTCTCCCCGCACGTCATCAGGGCCCCTCGCCATGCGCGCACAAAAGAGCAAATCGCTGCAATCCACCCCCCTCGCCGGCTGGCTGATGAGCGGGCCGGCGCTGGTGCTGGTCACGCTGTTTCTGATCGTGCCGTTTCTTCTCGCCTTCTGGTTCTCCTTCACCAATCAGCGGCTGATCTCGCCCCATCCCGCCCAATTCGTCGGCACCGCCAATTTCGAGCAGTTGCTGGGCGTGGGCACGCTGGTGCTCGAACCCGAGCGCGCCGCGGACGGCCGCGTCGTTGTCGATGCAGCAGGCGAGCCGAGCTATCCGCGGGTGCGCGACTTCACCCGCAACAATCCCGACTATCCCCAGCTCAACGGCATGCGCGAATGGTTCGGCTGGAGCTGGGGCGAGAACAGGGTGCTGGTGCTGGCGCGCGATCTCGTGTTCATGAAGGCGCTGACCAATACGCTGTTCTTCGTCGCCGTGGTGGCGCCGCTGCAGGCCGGCCTCGCGCTGCTCCTCGCCCTGATGATCAATCAGAAGCTCAAGGGCATCAATATTTTCCGCACCGTCTATTTCATGCCGGTGGTGGTTTCGATCGTCGTCGTCTCGCTGTTGTGGCGCTTCATCTATGACGGGCGCAGCGGGCTGCTCAACAATCTGCTGCACGTGCTTCCCACTTCAGGCCATTTCCAGCCCGTCGACTGGCTCGACGATAACATACGGCCATGTGGGCCATCATCGTCATGTCGATCTGGCAGGCGGTGGGCTTCCATATGGTGATCTGGCTGGCCGGATTGCAGAATATTCCGCTGACGCTTTATGAAGCCGCCGATATCGAAGGGGCCAGCCCCTGGCAGAAATTCCGCTTCGTCACCTGGCCGGGCCTGCGCAACACCGCCGTCCTGATCCTCGTCGTCATCACCATGCAGGCTTTCGCGCTGTTTGCGCAGATCGACGTAATGACCAATGGCGGCCCGGTCGATTCCACCCAGACCCTGGTGTTCCAAGCGGTGACGCGCGGCTATGAGCAGCAGAACATCGCCGGCGGTTCGGCCATCTCGGTGCTGCTGTTCCTCATCGTGCTCGCCATTTCCCTGTTCCAGCGATATGTCACAAGGGAGCGCTAGACATGGCCGCCGTCGCTTCGCCCAATCGTCACCTCAAGACCTCGCTCAAATATCTGCTGCTGATCCTCGTGGCGCTGGTCTTCGTCTTCCCCATCGTCTTCATGGTGGTGAGCTCGTTCAAGCCCGATCTGCAATTGCTGCGCGACACCTCCTCATTCCGCGCCTTCCTGCCGGTGGGGGAGATCTCGCTCGACAATTATTTCGCCGCCTTCCGCCGCGCGCCGGTGGGGCTGTTCGTCTTCAACTCGATCTTCGTGACGGCCATCACCGTCATCTTCTCGCTGTTTTTGTGCTCGATGGCGGCGTTTTCCTTCGCCTTCCTCGAATTCAAGGGCAAGGACATCGTGCTCTCGATCATCATCGCCACGCTGATCGTGCCGTTCGAGACCATCGCGGTGCCGATGCTGATGGTGGTCAATGCCCTGCCCTGGATCGGCGGCAACGGCATCACCTGGGGCTGGCTCAACACCTATCACGTGCAGATCGTGCCCTTCCTGGCCGATGCGCTGACCATTTTCCTCTTCGTGCAATTCTTCCGCGACCTGCCCAAGGAGCTGATCGAGGCGGCGCGGCTCGATGGCGCCAGCTGGTTCCAGGTCTATGCGCTGGTCATCGTGCCGATCTCCGGGCCGGTCTTCGCCACCGCGGCGATCCTCAAATTCCTGGCCATGTACAACCAGTATCTGTGGCCGCTGATGGTCACCCAGTCCGAGCAGTTCCGCCCGGTGATGGTGGGCCTGCAATATTTCTTCCAGCTCAACACCGCCTGGGGCGAAGTGATGGCCTATCTCTCGATGATCACCCTGCCGGTGCTCGCCTTCTACCTCTTCCTGCAACGCGCCTTCATCACCTCGATCGCCTCGACCGGCATCAAGGGCTGACGCCTCTACCAGCATAGAAAGACACGATTTTGGTTCTCGCTCTCACCGACAAATGGATCTGGGATTTCTGGGTGTATCGCGACGGCGATGACTACCACATCTATTTCCTGCAGGCCGACAAGACCCTTCCCCATCCCGACATGCGCCACCGCAATGTCACCCAGGGCCACGCCGTCTCCAAGGATCTGGTCAACTGGACGCATCTGGGCACGACGTTCAAGCCCGCCGATCCGGTGGCCTGGGACGACTGGACCACCTGGACCGGCTCGACGCTGCGCGACGACGACGGGCTCTGGCATCTGTTCTATACCGGCACCGAGCACGCCGAAGAGGGCATGAAGCAGCGCATCGGCCACGCCACATCGAGCGATGGCCACACCTGGACGCGCGTCGGCAGCGGGCTGGCGCTCGATATTTCCGGGCCCGACTACGAGGAATATACGCCCGGCCACTGGCACGACCGCGCCTTCCGCGATCCCTGGGTGATGAAGGACCCCAAGGGGGAAGGCTGGATCATGTATATGGTAGCGCGCAAGCCCGGCATCGCCGAGCCCAATGCCGGCGGCACGGTGGGCTTTGCCACCTCGCCCGATCTCTACACCTGGACGCTGCAGCCCCCCGTCTATGCCGGCGGCATGTTCGGCCAGATGGAAGTGCCGCAGGTCTTCGAAGCCAACGGCAAATGGTACATGATGTTCTGCACCGACGGCGCGCATTGGTCCGAGGCCTATAAGGCGTTCAACCCCGAACAGCCGGTGCGCGGCAGCCACTATCTCATCGCCGACGATGCGCGCGGCCCGTGGAGCGTGGCGCCCGGCCCCTTCTTCGACGGCGCCCAGGGCAGCCGCTATGCCGGCAAGATCGTCGAGACCGATAGCGGCCTCGTCTTCATGGGCTTCCGCCACGACGCCGCCGACGGCTCGTTCATCGGCGAGGTGTCCGACCCGATCCCGGTGCGGATCGACGCCGATGGGCTGCTGCACACCGAACTCGACAAGCTGCCGCCCGGGGCCAAGGTCTAGAGCGGCGTGCGTGCTGTCGAACGCAAATCGCCGCTCTAATCCCTTGTTTGCGCATCGGATTACCCGAAAACCGTGAGTACACTTTTCGGTCCGATGCTCTAAAGCGCGTCGCGTTTGTTTCAGATCAGCTCCCTACGCTTCAGGCCTTTGTCTTGCCGCAGGTCTTTGTCCCGAAACCGGGGCCACTTTCGGCAGACATGCTCCCGGGCGAGGACAGATGAGGGCTTCGCCCCAGCCTCTCGAGGGGCGGGTTTCGGGGTGAGCCCTCGGCCTGAAACGCAGGACTGAACCTTTCATCCGGCCCCTTCGGGCCACCGTCTCCCCTCGGAGGGGAGAAGGAAACCAGGCAGCGGCCAAAAGAGGCACAAGGAGAAGACAATGGCGGGACTGAGCCTCAACAATCTGCACAAGACCTATGGCAAGGTCGAGGTGATCAAGGGCGTCGATCTCGACATCGCGCATGGCGAATTCGTCGTTTTCGTCGGCCCCTCGGGCTGCGGCAAATCCACCTTGTTGCGGATGATCGCCGGGCTCGAGGACATCACCGGCGGCGAATTGCGCATCGGCGAGCGGGTGGTCAACACCGTGCAGCCGCGCGACCGGGGCGTGGCCATGGTGTTCCAGTCCTATGCGCTCTATCCGCATATGAGCGTCTACGACAATGTCGGCTTCGGGCTGCGGCTCAACAAGACGCCCAAGGATATTCGCGACCAGAAGATCCGCGACGCCGCGCGCATCCTGCAGATGGAGCATCTGCTCGAGCGCAAGCCGGCGCAATTGTCCGGCGGCCAGCGCCAGCGCGTCGCCATCGGCCGCGCCATCGTAAGGCAACCCGACGTGTTCCTGTTCGACGAACCTCTCAGCAATCTCGATGCCGCGTTGCGTATGGATATGCGCATGGAAATCTCCAAGCTGCATCAGGAGCTGGGCGCGACGATGATCTATGTCACCCATGATCAGGTCGAGGCGATGACGCTGGCCGACAAGATCGTGGTGCTCAATGCAGGGGTGGTGCAGCAGGTCGGCAGCCCGCTCGAACTCTATCACCGGCCGGCCAATCTCTTCGTCGCCGGCTTTATCGGCTCGCCCAAGATCAACCTGTTCTCCGTCGCTGTCGACAGCGTGGGCCCCGGGGCGGTGGCGGTTTCGAGCCAGGATATCGCCCGCGTGTCGGTGCCGGTGCGCAGCGACGGGCTGACACCGGGCGCCGGGCTGACGCTGGGCGTGCGACCGCACCAGTTCTCGCTCGATATCGATGGCCCGGTGAAGGGCAAGGTGCTGCTGGTGGAGAACCTGGGCAACGAAACCATTGTCAGCCTTGCCCTGCCCTCGGGCGCGCCGATGATCGCGGCCCTCCCCGGCGACTTTTCCGCTGCCTCGGGCGACGCCATCAGCCTTGCGGTCAACACCGAAAAAGCGGTGCTGTTCGACACCGCAGGCGAGGCGCTGCCCGCCAAGTGATGGCGGTGAGGTGAGGCAGTTTCGGGAGATTTTAAAGCGCGTCGCGTTTCTTTCAGAGCAACTCCCTGCGCTTTAACCCTTTGTTTTGTCGCATGTCTTTATCCCGAAACCGGGCCGCTTTCGGCAGACATGCTCTACTCTAGACGGGCAGCGAGAGGAACCAGGCGACCAGTTCGGCTGAATTCGCCACCCCGACCGAACGCGCCAGACGCAGGCGGTGGGCTTCCACGGTGCGGCGGGACAGGCCCAACTCGTCGGCGATCGCGGCATTGGTCTTGCCCTGCGCCACCAGCGTCAGGATCTGCCGCTGCCGGCCGGTGAGTTTCAGCGTCGATTGCGTCACCGGCCGGCTCATCGGCTCGAAGCAATACAGCGCCGCCGCGAACGGGTCGTTGCGATCGTGCGATCGGCCGTTGACCCGGCACCAGAAGCGCTTGCCCCCTGCCCCGGCCATGATGCGCTCATCGTAGTAAACCGCGCCACCCGGCAGGCGATGGCGCCACATTTCGCCGGTGCGCACGAAGTCGGCCACCGCCGGATAAAGCCGCGAAAAACTGGCGTCGATCAGGTCCGCCCGCCCATAGCCGAACAGCGCCGCGAACTCCTCGTTGCAGTCGCGAATGATGCGGTGCGTGGCAAACACCATCGGCACCGGGATATCGGCCAGGGGAAAAGTCAGAGCTGCTGTCATGCCGTATAAATACGACTAACCGCTTGGCGTCAGCAAGACCTAGCGTTTGGGCAACGATAACCAAAGAGGAGGAGGGACGGCATGCGCAAGGTCCGTTCCACCGTTGCCGAGGCGCTCGAAGGCATCCTTGGCGATGGCATGACCATCATGTCGGGAGGCTTCGGTCTTTGCGGCATTCCCGAAGCTCTGATCGAAGGCATCGAGCGCTCCGGCGCCCGGGATCTGACGGTCATTTCCAACAATGCCGGCGTCGATGGCATTGGCCTCGGCCGTCTTCTGGCCACAAGGCAGATCCGGAAAATGATCTCGTCCTATGTCGGGGAGAACAAGCTGTTCGCCGAGCAATATCTGTCGGGCGAGCTGGAACTGGAATTCAACCCGCAGGGGACGCTGGCCGAACGCATCCGGGCCGGCGGCGCCGGCATCCCGGCATTCTACACCAAGACCGGCGTCGGCACGCTGATCGCCGAGGGCAAGGAAGTGCGCGGCTTCGGTGACGACGATTATGTCATGGAAACCGGCCTCGTCGCCGACGTCTCGCTGGTCCATGCCTGGAAGGGCGACGCCGAGGGCAATCTCGTCTATCGGATGACCGCCCGCAATTTCAACCCGATGATGGCCAGCGCCGGCAGGATCACCATCGCCGAGGTCGAGCATCTGGTGCCGACCGGGGCCATCGATCCGGACCATGTGCACACGCCCGGCATTTTCGTCGACCGGATCGTGCATGTTCCCGACCCGACCAAACATATCGAACAGCGCACCTTGCGCCCGGCGGAGAGCGTCTGATGGCCTGGACCCGTGAACAAATGGCCGCCCGCGCCGCGCAGGAATTGCGCGACGGCTACTATGTCAATCTGGGCATCGGCATTCCGACGCTGGTGGCCAACTACATTCCCGCCGGCATGGATGTGCGCCTGCAAAGCGAGAACGGCATGCTCGGCATGGGCCCGTTCCCCTATGCCGGCGAGGAAGACGCCGATCTGATCAATGCCGGCAAGCAAACCATCACCACCCTGCCCGAGAGCAGCTTTTTCTCCAGCGCCGACAGTTTCGGCATGATCCGGGGCGGGCATATCGACCTTTCCATTCTCGGGGCCATGCAGGTGGCCGAGAATGGCGATCTCGCCAACTGGATGATCCCGGGGAAAATGGTCAAGGGCATGGGCGGGGCCATGGATCTGGTGGCGGGCGTCAAGCGCGTCGTCGTGGTCATGGAGCATGAGGCGAGGGGCCAGGCGAAACTACTCAAGCAGTGCACCCTGCCGCTGACCGGCCAGCGCGTCGCGGATCTCGTCATCACCGATCTCGGCGTTTTTACCCTTGCCCGGCGGGGAGAGGCCAATATGGTCCTGATCGAGCTGGCCGAAGGAGTGACGCTGGAGGAGGTTTACGCCAAAACCGAAGCCACCTTTACCGTCGCACTCGAGGAAAAGGTCCAGTCATGAGCGATATCGTCATCGTCGCCGCCGCCCGCACGCCGGTCGGCAGTTTCCTCGGCAGTTTTGCCGCGACACCCGCCCACGAGCTGGGCGCCACCGCCATCGCAGCTGCTCTCACCAGGGCCGCCGTGGCGCCCGAGGAGGTCGATGAAGTCATCCTCGGTCAGGTGCTGACCGCCGGGGCCGGGCAGAACCCGGCCCGGCAGGCGGCGATCAAGGCCGGCATTCCGGCCGCGGCGACCGCCTTCAACATCAACCAGGTCTGCGGCTCGGGCCTGCGCGCGGTGGCGCTGGGCATGCAGCAGATTGCCCTGGGGGACGCGAAAATCATCGTCGCCGGCGGCCAGGAGGCGATGTCTTCCTCGCCCCACTGCCAGAATCTGCGCGGCGGCACCAAGATGGGCCCCATCTCGCTCACCGACACCATGCTCAGCGAAGGCCTGATCGATGCCTTCGGCGGCTATCACATGGGGATCACGGCCGAGAACGTCGCCCGTCACTATGGCATTTCGCGCGACCAGCAGGATGCCTATGCGCTCGAGAGCCAGAAAAAAGCGGCGGCGGCCCAGGCTGCCGGGCGCTTTGACGCCGAAATCGTGCCGGTGGTGATCAGTACGCGAAAGGGCGAGGTGACGGTCGATCGGGATGAATATATCCGCCACGACGCCAGCGCCGAGGGGTTCGCGAAACTGCGCCCGGCCTTCGACAAGGCCGGCACCGTCACCGCCGGCAATGCCTCGGGCCTCAATGACGGCGCCGCCGCCCTGGTGCTGATGCCGGCGAGCGAAGCGGCGCGTCGGCAGCTGACGCCCCTCGCCCGCATCGCCAGCTGGGCCACGGCCGGCGTCGATCCAGCGCTGATGGGCACCGGGCCAATCCCGGCGTCGCAAAAGGCGCTGTCGAAGGCGGGCTGGACGACGGACGATCTCGACCTCATCGAAGCCAATGAGGCTTTCGCGGCCCAGGCCTGCGCCGTCACCGCCGGCATGGGCTGGGACCCCGCCAGGCTCAATGTTCATGGCGGCGCCATTGCCATCGGCCACCCTATCGGCGCCTCGGGCGCCCGTATCCTCGTCACCCTGTTGCACGCCATGCGCGAGCGCGGCGCCCAAAAGGGCCTGGCGACCCTGTGCATTGGCGGCGGCATGGGCGTTGCGGTCTGCCTCGAGGCGAACTGAACAACGGCCGGCGCTCCCATTTGCGGGAGCGCCGCGATCCCTATGCCAGCTCGACATCTCCGCCAGCCGGACTTGTCAGCGCCAAGGCCGAGCCCGGTTCGGCGAAGGCAAAGCTGTCCGTCGCGTCGCCGAGCGCCGACCAGAACTGCAGGCCATCGCCATTGGCGCTGGAGAGCACCCAGCGCGCATGGCCGCTTGTCACCGTGGTCGCATAGGCGGTTCCGGCCGGGATATTGGCAAAATCGCCGTCGCCAAGCTCGTATGCCAGTCCATCGAGCGTCAGCGTGAGGGTGCCGTTGAGGACGAAGAGCGAGACATGGGTCCGCGCATGGCGCAGGGCGGGCATGGCGGCGCCGCGACCGGCTTCGATGGTGCGCATCTCCACGGCGCCCCGGGTGATCGCCATGCTCAGAATGGTGGTGGCGAGGTGGCCATTCAGGCGGCTGCGCGCGCCATAGCCCGATTGCAGAACGTAAGACGCCGGCGCATCGGGCAAAGTGCGATCGGAGGCGTCGCCATTGGAGGGGGCGGCATAGTCCTTGTCGACCCGCATCACCCCATGCTTGCCCATGGCCGGCCCCATGCGCGCGAAATCATAGGGATGGGTCGGCTCGGGCAGGGCGGACGAGGTCCAGGGCTCGCCGGCATCGTCAAAAAAGCCCTCCCAGCCGCCCGGAGCGACGATGCCAAAGAACTCGGTGCGCGGCGCCACGCATTGATAGGCGTGCACGTCGCCGGGTTTGACATAGGCAAAATCGCCTTCGGTGAGCACCCGGCAGCTATCATTGGCCCAGATCTGCAGGCGGCCGCGGGTACACAGCCACGTGTCGTGTTCCTTGGCGTGGAAGTGCATGGGGATCGGGCGCTTGTCGATGGTGGATTCAAGGACCACCGCGCCATAGCCGGCGGCGGTTTCGGCGACCCCGGCGAGTATCCGCACGAGCTGGCCGGCGACCAGAACCGAGCGCCCCTGCCCGGCCTTGAGCACATAGGGTTGGGTGCGCCCCGGCGGGCTGTCGTGAAATGCTGAATCGGTCATGAGTTCCTCCCCAATCATCCTTAGAGCGCGTCGCGTTTCTTTCAGATTCGCTCCCTGCGCTTTAAACCTTTGTGTTGCCGCATGTCTTTATCCCGAAACCGGTTCCCACTTTCGGGAGACATGCTCTAGCTGAACGGTATTGCCCTTTGGGCTTTTTTGCAGGCCTCGCCCTTGGCGTGGCCGATACCCCATTGATCCGTGCGGCCCGGCGGCCAGACCCAGTCGGCGGGCCCGCCGACCCGGTAGTCATCGCCGACTTTAAGGATTTCGGCGGTGTGTTCGATGACGATCCCGAACGGATCGACAAAATAGGTGAAGACATTGTCGCCCGGCCCATGCCGCCCCGGCCCCCAGGCCACGGAATAGCCGGCATCGACCATGCGGCCGGAGGCTTTCATCACCGCCTCCAGATCGTCGTGCAGAAAGGCGATATGATTGAGCGTATCGATGGTATCGGTGGCCAGGACGACGACATGGTGGTCGTCATTGGTGCGCACAAAGCTCATGACGGAGCTGCGATCGGTCAGCTGGAAGCCGAGGCCGTCCCGGTAAAAGGCGAGTTCGGCCTCGATATCGGCGGTGTTGATGTTGACATGCGCGAGGCGCCGCGGCGCCAGCGGCGCGTCGAGCGGGGCCAGCAGCGCGTCGCCCTGAACGATGGTGAACCGCCGATGGCCCCGGTCGCGATAGGCAAAGCCGAGGCCGCCGGCGAAATCGGCGACCGGCGCGATCGGCTCCACGCTGGCGCCGGCGGCCGCGATCCGCTGCCGCAGCGCCGTCAGATCCGTTTGCGGATCGGCGCGGAAGCCGACACTGAGAACCGACGCGCGGTCCCCCGCATGCAGCGCCAGAAGATAGGGGTCGCGCCCCGAGCCGCGCAGATAGACGACATCGCCGAGGCGCGCCGCCTCGAACAGCCCCCAGATCCGGGTATAAAACTGCACGGCTTTTTCGAGGTCCGGCACAAAAAGCTGCACATTGACCAGATCGGCAATGGGGAAGCGCGGCATGACGTCCATATCAGGCCTCCGCAACGATGCGGTTGACGAGGCTACCGATGCCCGAGATGCGCACTTCGATCTCGTCGCCGGGCACCATCCAGACCGGGGGGTTGCGCTTGGCACCGACGCCGCCGGGCGTTCCAGTGGCGATGACATCGCCGGGGCTGAGCGGGGTGAAGGCGGAAACATAGGCGATGATCTGCGCGATGGGGAAGACCATATGAGCGAGCGTCGCGCTCTGCATGCGCGCGCCGTTGAGATAGGATTCGACCAGCACCGCGTCGAGATCGTCGATCTCGTCAGGCGTCACCAGGGCCGGGCCGAACGCCCCGGTGGCCGGAAAATTCTTGCCCGGAATGAACTGCCTTGTGTGCCACTGCCAATCGCGCAGCGAAGCATCGTTGAAGCAGGCATAGCCGGCGACATGCGTCATGGCTGTGGCGGCCGGGATGTGGCGCCCGCCCTTGCCGATGACGACGGCGAGCTCGGCTTCATAGTCGAGGTCGGAGGATACAATGGGCCGCAGGATCGGAGCATCGGCGCCGACCAGCGAGTCGGCAAAGCGGACAAAGATCGAGGGATGATCGGTGCGCTCGCGCCCCGTTTCGAGCCGATGCTCCTCATAATTGTGACCGACGCAGAGAATTTTGCCGGGATTGGGAATGACCGGCAGCAGCTCGATAGCCTGCCGCTGGAGCACGGGGCCAGTGGCCTCGGTCGACAGGAGGTCGGCGGCGATGGCGGATTTGAGGTCACTGGCGAAGGCGCCGAGGTCGATCACCCTATCGCCCTCGAGCCGCCCCCAGCCCGGTTTGCCCTTGTGAGTGAAGCTAACAAAACGCATGCTAAGTTCCTGTCCGTTCTTGAGCTGAAGCGTTGGCGACCGGCCCGCTCAGCGCCATCGCCCCGGCCAGTTGCGCCAAGCGCTCGGCCAATTGCGCCGACGAGCTGGCCACCAGCCCGACATAGAAGTCAGGCCGGATCAGCGCCGCCGTGACCTTGCGCTCGGCAAACCAGCCGGCGAGGTGGTTGTGCGGCTCGGTGAGGGCCGCGAGAGGGATGCGGGTGACGGCGAGCGCGGCGAGCACCTGGGCGGCCGAGGGTGGCAGGATATGCTCGCTCGTCTCGAGGAGCACCCAGCCGCCGCCCGTGGCTGCGTCCAGCAGGTGCCCATCGGCCAGCCGGGGGTTGATGAAGCGCTCGCCCGCCCCTTGTGCGAGGATGGAGGAGGCGATGGGCGCGATGAGCTCGGAGGCCGAGCGCATGCCGCGTTCGGCGCGGATGCGGCGGTCTCGCTCGGAAGCCTTTTGCGCGTCGAGTTCGCAGATATAGCGTCCGGCAGTGATGGCCGCGCCGATGACGTGGCGGACCTGGGCTTCGCGCTCTGTCTGATAGGTGTCGAGCAAAGCCTCGCCCGCTTTCCCCGTCAGGACCAGGGCCAGTTTCCAGGCCAGATTGGCTGCATCGCGCAGACCGTGACACATGCCCTGGCCGAAAAAGGGCGGTGTCTGATGGGCGCTGTCGCCGGCCAGAAATACCCGCCCCACCCGCCAATCCCTGGCCACGAGGCCATGAAAGCGATAGGTGGCGGCGCGGATGACCCGATGGGCAACGCCATCGACCCAGGGCCGCAGCAGCTGGGCAACCTGGTCCGGCGCCGCCATGGCAGCGTCATCCTCGCCCGGCAGCAGCATGAATTCCCAGCGGCGATGATTGCCGCGACCGGGCACGACCGTGGTCGGGCGAGCCGGGTCGCACATCATCAGCGACAGGTTCTGCAGATTGGCGCCATCGGGCACACCGCCCAGCGGGGGGAACGAAATCGGCCCCTCGACTTCCGCATCGACCACCAGCCAGGGTTCGTCGAAGTGCAGATCGTCCAGCGCGACGCCGCTGAGCCGGCGAACGGTGGAGCGGGCGCCGTCGCAGCCGATGACCCAGCGGGCGCGGGCCATCTCGCCACCGGCAAAGGTGAGCGTCACGCCGGCCTTGTCGGGCGCCAGACCGACGAGGTCAACGCCCAGCCGCAATTCGGCATGAGCGAACCGGCTCAGGCCGGCGCGCAACGCCGTCTCGAATTCGGGCTGATAGAAGAAATAGTCATTGGCATAGCCATAGGGACGCGGATCGCCGGCGACGGAAAGATAGCGGATCACCCCATGGTCGGCGCCGATATGGATATGCCCATCCCCGGCGCGCATCTGCGGCAGCAGGGTTTGCGCCAAGCCGATATCGGCCAAGAGGCGCAGCATTTCATGGTCGATATGGACGGCGCGCGGCAACGCATAGGGCGCGGCTTCGCGATCCACGACCAGGGTGCGCAGTCCGCAGAGGGCCAGACGATTGGCAAGATAGGCCCCGACCGGCCCCGCGCCGATGATCGCAATATCCCATTGAGGACCCATGCCACCTCCTTGGACGCCGTTTCGGCGCGCCATCGAGGGGAGTATCGGCGGCAAGATCTCTAAAGCCAAATAATAGAATTTTCAGTCAGCATAGATAAAAGCTATGCTTAAAGCTCCTGCAAGGTCTGGGCATGTTGCAGGAAGCGGGCGGCGACCGGCGAGATTTCGGCATGGCGCAGGCGCTGCGCCACCAAGCGGCGCGGCGGCGGCCCGCCGATCAAGGGCGCCGTAGCCAAAAGACCGGCGGCAATCTCGGCTTCGACCACGGAGGCCGGAAGCAGCGCCAGGGCCCGCGTATGGCGAACCAGTTCCTTCATGGTGGCCAAAAGATCGCAGCGCACCACACTGGCCGGAAGCGGGGTGTCGGCGCTGAGGAACATGGCCTCGAGCTGGCTGCGCGTGGCGCCTTGCGCCAGCGGCAATATCCAGGGAAATTGCGCCGCCTGCCGCACGGTGAATCCGGCCTCGGGGAGCACAAGCTGTGGCCCGGCGACCAGCAGAAACGGCTCGCGCAGCAGCAGGATCTGCTCGATGTCCTGCGGGCCGGCGCGGGCCGGGGCGGGAGACAGCACCAGATCGGCGGCGCGGCTGCGCAGCAAGTCGGGCAGGTCCTCGTCCCTGGCATCGAGCAGGGCGATATCGACTTGCCGCCCGTCCCCTTGCAGTAAAGCTGTCACCTTGGGAACGATGGCCAGGAGGGCGCCCGTCGTGCCCCCGATGGTGAGCGGACCATCCAGCGCGTCGTGCTGATGGCGCACTTCCAGCGCGGCCGTGGCCAGCACGTTTTCAAGGGCCCGGGCATGGCGCGCCAGGATTTCACCCGCCGGGGTCAGCACCGCCCCCTTGCGATCGCGCACCACAAGCTGACGCCCGATCCGGTCTTCGAGCTGGGCGATGGCAATGGAGACCGAGGGCTGGGTCATGTTGAGCCGCACCGCCGCGGCGGAGAGCGAGTGCTCGCGCGACACGGCCAGAAGTATCCTCAGCAATCGGGGGTCGAGCGTCACGTCTTCCTCCTGTCCATAAACACAGACTATGGGATAGGCCAAATCCATTTCTTTACTCAAGGCCCCCATATGCGACAGTGATGGCGGAGGAGGCGGCCATGCGGTTTCGAAATCTCGATCTCAACCTGCTGGTGGCGCTCGAAGCGCTGCTGGACGAAAAAAGCGTGACGCGGGCCGCCGAGCGCATGCATCTGAGCCAGGCGGCGATGAGCAACGCGCTCACCCGGCTGCGCGATTTTTTCGAAGACGACCTCTTGGTGCGGGTGGGCCGCCAGATGGTGATGACGGATCGGGCGCGCGTCATCCACGAGGATGTGCGCGATCTGCTGCGGCAGATCGATGCCAGGGTGTTGAACCCGCGCGAATTCCGGCCCGAAGAGCAGCAGCGCACGATTTCGATCATGACCTCGGATGTCGCCAGCATCGTTTTCATGACGAGCGTGAGCCGAAAGATCGCCGCGCGCGCGCCCGGCATCGCCTTCAACATTCGGCCCATCGTGCATCCGCCGCACGCCTATCTCGAACAGGGGCGCATGGATTTCCTCCTCATCCCGCGCCAATACACCTCGCCCCAGCATCCGATGCAGGAGCTGTATTCGGAGCCTTTCGCCTGCCTTCTCTGGAACGAGGGACGATTTGCCGGGCGGGACCTGACGATGGAGGACTATCTGCAAGCTGGCCATGTCACGGTCGAGATCGGGCAAATGGCCAAAGTGCCGGCGGATCGCAACCTGATCGAGCAGACACATGGCATGCTGCGCTCCGCCGTGACCGTCAACGCCTTCTCGGCGGTGCCCTGGATGGTGCTGGGTACCGACCGCATCGGCACCTTGCCCCTGTCGCTGGCGCGCATCTTCGCCGACATCCTGCCGCTCGAGGTGCGGCCATTGCCCTTCGACGTGCCGGAAAACCGGCTGGTGCTGCAATGGGGCAAGTTTGCCGAGGACGATGCCTGCCTCAAATGGGTCCGGCAGAGCATCTGCGAGCATCGGCTCGACGCCCCGGACGCGGCGTCGAGCTTTTAGACCGAAAAGCGAGCTTCCGGTGTTGGGATGATCCGAGGCGCAAACAGGGGATTGGAGCGGCAATGTGCGTTCGAGAGAACACACGCCGCTCCAGGATCACCCCAGCGCCAGGTCCATGCCCACCCAGGGATCGACCGGGCTGTCGCCGGGGAAGTCCGCGCGGCCCATCAGCGCGTCGAGCACATTTCGCTGCATGGCGGGATGGGCGGCATAGGCGTTGACATAGGTGGGCACCAGCGTGGCCTCGGCGAGATAATAGGGCCAGCCCAGGGAGATCATGATGGTGGGAACATCATGCCAGTGCCGGTTCATGGCCGCCTCGAACTGGCCGTTCATTTCCAGCCAGTTGAGCGAAACGATGCCGCGCGTCAGCAGCGTCTCCTCGGCAAAGACATAGAGCAGCAGATCATAGCCGGCCGGATCGACCGGCGTCCCCCATTGGTGATGGGTGACCTCGAAGCCTTCGCCCTGCATCATCTCGATCAGCGCCAATGGCAGCGGCCGGGGCGCGGGCGGGAAGACCACGCCCTTTGAGACCAGCAGCACCTTGCGATAGCGCTCCGGCGTCATCGGCAAGTGCTGCTTGCTGTCCTTGACCAGTGTCGGCGCCCGCTTGAGGGCGTCGGCGATCAGCCGGGCATCCTCGGCGCCGGCTGTGGGCGCGGGCAACTGGCCGTGATTGTGGTGAGCGCCCACCCTGGCCTTGAGCGCCAATTGCCGGCGGACGGCCTGATCCACGCGCTGCCAGCTGACGCGACCATCGGCCAGCGCCGCTTCGAGCGTGGCGATATCGGCGCGAAGATCCTTGGCGAAGAGGATGACATCGCAACCGGCGTTGAGCAGTTCGACGACCAGTTCCTCGCGCTTCATCCACGACGTGAGGCCGGCCATGGGCGTCGCGTCGGAAACCAACAGGCCCTTGAAGCCGAGGCGCCCGCGCAGCAGGTTTTCGTTGAGCGCCCGATTGATCGAGGCCGGCCTATAGGCGTCACGGCCGGTCACGCCTTCGACATCGCGCATATAGGCGGGGAAGGCGATATGCGCCGGCATGATCGAGAGCACGCCGCCCTCGATCAAGGCTCGGTAGAGCTGGCCGTAGCTGGCCTCCCATTCGGCCACGGAAAGCGGGTTGACCGTGGTCACCAGATGCTGGTCGCGGTCGTCATAGCCCTCGCCCGGCCAGTGCTTGGCCGTGGCGGCGCAATCGGCGCCTTGCAGGCCGCGCATATGCGCCAGCGCCTGCTCGCGGATCCGGGCCGGGTCCGACCCGAAACTGCGCGTGCCGACAATGCCCGAACGCCAGGCCTTGTTGATATCCACCGCCGGGGTGAAGGACCATTTGACGCCGATCTCGGCCGCCTGCCGGGCCATCGCCGCCGAGACGGCTTCGGTCGTCGCCGGATCGTTGATGGCGGCGAAGGCCATGGGATTGGGTGAGGGCGTCGACCCTCGCGGCGTGGCGAAACTGCCCTCGAGATCGGTGGTAACGATCATCGGCACGGTGAACCGCGCATTCAGCCGGTCGAGCAAGGCCCGCTCGCTTGCCACATCGACCACGTCGAAACGGCCTACCGAGCCGGGCTGCAATTCCTCGACCATGGCCAGGGCCGCCGGGTCCGATCCCCAGAGCAGGACGTTGAACAATTGGGCGAGCTTCCGGCGGGGCGTCAGCGCCGCCATCCGGTCCTCGATCCAGGCCAGTTCGGCCACGCCGAGATGGAACGGCGCTTGCGAGAAATCGTCGGTCATGGGTCCTCCCGGCGGCAATGGCGCCGCCCTCAATGCAATTTCACCATCTGGCGGCCGGCCGGCAATCGCCGTCGGGGTGTTCCCGACAGATCAAGCAAGACCGGCACCGGGCTGTCTATCGTCAAATTATCCGCGCGCAGCGATACGCGGATCAGCCCCTGCGGGCAGGGCACCGCCCCTTCCACCCAGGCCAGGTGCCCGAGACGCGGGGCAATACGGGCGACGGCAAAGCCCGGCTCCGCCGGGGTAATGCCGAGCACATAGGTGGCGAGGTCTCTCGTTGGGGTGCTGGACCAGCCATGCACACGCGTGCCGGTGCCCCAATTCTCGCCGAAAGTGTCATAGCCATCGGTCAGGAATTCGTGCCAGCGCATCAGCATGGGCGGCAGCCTGTCCGCCTCTCCAGAAAGGGCAACCGCGTCGTGCACGACATAGCTCATGAAGGGCTCGGCCCGGACAATTTCAGTCTCGACATTCCAATCCGGCGTCAGCCCGCCCAGGATCATCTGCCGAAACGAAGCACCGGCCTTTTCCGGCGGCGCTCCGGGGCCGGGAAACATCCAGCTGCGCACCACCAGCCGGTTCTCGTCCGTGATCGCGGCGATGATCCGCCCCCAGCGATGCTGTGGCGCAAGGCCGGAGACGATGGCCAGCGCCCCGGCCAGTTGATTGACTGGTCTTTGCGCCACCCCGCCGCGCGCGTGATCGACATAGAGGCCGCGCGCCTCATCCCAGAACAGCTCGAACCCGGCCTGACAGCGGGCGTAAAGCCCGCGCGCCCAGGCGGCACTCGCCTGCTCGCCCAGCCACTCGGCCATCTCTAAAAATTCCTTGAGGCCGCGCGCCCAGAGGGCGGTGAGGATAGCGCTCTGCGCTTCCGAATAGAGCGCCGACCAATCGACCAGGTTCCATTCGACCACATCCTGCAGGACATTGCTGCGGCTGAAGAACGGCAGATACCAGCGCAGTACGCGCTCGGCGCTGGGCAGATGCGTCTTGACGAAAGCGCGCTCGCCGCTGTGGCGATAGATGTTCCAGAGGCCATGCAGCCAGTGCAGCGACCAGTCGGGAATGGTGAAGCCTTCGCCGGCCTCGACATCGCCGGCCACGCTCATCGGCAGGATGCCGTCGGATCGCGGACTGTCGCTCAGCTCGATATAGCGCATCGCCAGCCGCCAATCGGCATTGGTGGCCAGATGCACCATTTGGTGGACCACCGCATCGCCGGCCCAGGCCCGCTGCTCGCGGGTCGGACAATCGATGAAAGCATCCCAGGCATTGAGCGCCACCGTGCGGCACCCCGCCCGATAGAGCTGGTCCAGCGCCGGGTCGGACGAGGCGAACCCGGCCGCGCCGGTGGTGGGATAGAGGTGCTCTTCGACCGAGAAATCATGCAGCGTAACCGTGCCCGCAGCGCCATGGATCAGCAGATAGGCGAAGCGGAAGCCCTTTTTGTCGAAGACCCGGTGGCTGTCGGCAAACCCCCTTGCCACATAGCGGCTGCCGCCATGGGCGCCGAAGGGGCCGGGTGTGCCCGCCGGCCCCTCGGTATAGTGCAGTTCAAGGACCGTCCCCGCCGGCGCGGAAATGTCGAAATCCACAAAGCCCGCCGTGATCCGCCCCATGTCGAGGCAGATCAGGCCATGGCCACCCTCGGCGATGGAAAGCGCGGCCAAGCGAGCCTGGGGCGCGCCGCCAGCGGCGATGGCCGCCTCGACACGGGCCGCAGGCCCGATCGGCGAAAGGTCGGGCGCAAAGGCATGGACCGCAGCGCGCGCCGACAGCGGAACCATGCGCGCCCCCGAGAGGCGGGCGAGGCCACTGGGCAGGAGCGGCCCATAGGGGTCGGTGGGCGGTTGCGAGCGCCCCCTGGCGCCAAAATGCACGGCGACGATCTTTTGCGCGGCGGCCCAGGCCGAGTCGTCAAATGCCTCGGCGAACCAGTCGGGCGCGGCCAGACGCGCATCGAAGCTTTCGACCGGAACGCCGGCGACGATTTCGGGAATATGGGGATCATGCGCGTCGTCGCGCCATCCAGCGCCAATGGCCGAAACCCAGCGCTCATCGCTCACCAGCCAAGCCTCGCCCAGATCGGCCTCGAACACCATGACGCCGGTTTTGCCGAGGCGCGCATTGGCCACCGCGGGCATCCAGTCGGAGGTGGCGCGGCCATGATATTTGACGAGAACGGCGATGGTGTTCGGGCCGGGCCGCAGATGCGGGGCGAGATCATACATATCGTAGGACAGGCGGCGGAAATGCCCGCGCACCGGTCCGTAGCCGATCCGCTGACCGTTGACGAACAGCATATAGCGCGAATCCGCCGTGATCCGGGCCGGCACCCGCGCCGGCACCGTGTCGAGATGAAAGCGGCGCCGGAACAGCCCGTGCTGGGGCGGGCGGGGCGCGCGATCCCAGCCGGCGGGCGAGCCCATACCGATCTCGGCCTCGCCCAGCCAGATCCAATGGCCATGCCAGGCAATCTCGGGAAAATCCTCCGGCGTGATCTCCATTGCGCTCCTCCTCACCGGCCCAGGGCCTCACATGGCGTTGCGCGACACCGCGACCATGGGCCGAAAAGCGGTCTTGTCCAGCGCGGCCAAAGAGCGCTTGAAAAACGATGCCAGCTCGGGCGCGAGGCGCGCCGACACGGAGCCGGCCAGTTCGGGGTCTTCCTCGCTGAACCAGAAATGGCCCGCCTCATCGAACTCGCGGCAGCGCACCGGAAAGCCCGCCTGGCGCAAGGCGATGGCAAAGGCCGCGGACTGGGTCGGGCTCACCTCGCGATCATTGTGCCCCCAGCTGAGAAAAACCGGCATGGCCTTGGCATAGGTGATCTGGCGGAGCGGCGAAGCGTCGTGAAAGCGTTGCGGATCGTCATAGGGCGTGCAGCCGATCATGCGCTCGGTCAGGTCTTCGCCGGGGCGAGCATGCACGGCCAGATCTCCTTGCCAGTGTGCCATCAGGTCATAGACGCCATAAATTCCGGCAAAGCACCGCACGGGTGGGGTTTCGAACGCGTCCGACAACAGGGCCAGCGCCGTCAGATGCGCGCCGGCCGATACCCCCAGCACGCCGATGCGGTCCGTATCGATGCCATAGGCCGGGCCATTGGCGCCGAAATGGTGCAGCGCCATCCCGACATCGGCGGCGTTGCGCGGCCAGACGGGGCCGGACGCCGCCCGGGCATAGTCGATGCTGGCGAAGGCAAAGCCCTGGCCGCAGAAATAGCGGCCCCAGGCCTGCAGCGACTGGCGATTTCCGCGCCGCCAGCCGCCGCCGGCGGCGGCCACGATCAGCGGCAGCGCTCCACCGCCCTGGGGGGGCGTGAACAGATCGGCCATCAGGGCGGCGCCATCGCTATCGCCGATGGTGATTGTTTCAAACATCTTGCACCTGCTGTTGAAAAGAGAACGCAGCCTCGAGCGCGGCGCGGCTTTGGGCTCGCTGCATGCGCTGCGACTTTTGTGTTTTGCGCCTGTCTTTTTTGCCGAAACCGGTTCCCGTTTCCGGCAGACAGGCTCTAGGCGATGGCGCGTTCGGCGCCGGTGATCCAGGCGACGACCCGGCTATGATCCGCCTCGCCGCGGGGCACGTCGGCGACCTTGCGGCCCCGATTGAGCACGACGATGCGGTCGGAAACGGCAAAGCAGAGCGGCAGATTGTGCGTCACCAGCACAATGGCAAAGCCATCCTCGGCCATGCGTCGGATCAGGCCTTGCACCATCTGCGTCTGCTCATAGCCGAGGGCGGCCGTGGGCTCATCCATCAGAATGGTGCCCTTGCCGCGCTCGAAGAGGCGCACGGCGGCGCGGGAAATGGCCGTTACCTGCCGTTGGCCGCCCGAAAGCATCTCGACGGGCCGCTCGGCCGGCGCCGTGCGAACGCCCAGACGCTCGAGCTGCGTCTCGGTGATCTGATGCATTTTGCGGAAATCGACGAGACCCAGAAGATTGAGCGGAAACGGCAGCAACGGTTCCTTGCCCAATTGCAGATTGGTCGAAATATCGAGCGTGTCGACCAGGGCAAGGTCCTGATAGACCATTTCGACGCCCAGTTCCGACGCGATGCGCGGATCGTAGCGATGCACCGTTTTCCCGTTGACGGCGATCTCGCCCGAAGAGGCCTCATGGGCGCCGGACATCACCTTGAGCAGGGTCGATTTGCCGGCGCCATTATCGCCCAGCAGGGCCACGACTTCGCCGGGGTGAACGTGGAAATCCACGGCGTCGAGGGCCTTGATATATCCGTAGTGCTTGGAAATGCCGGAAAGACGCAGCGCGGCGCCATTGGATGGCTGGGTCATTTCTTGCCCTTTTCATGCACGGAGAGGGTCGAAACCTGGACCAGACGGGCCGAGATGGCCTCGGTCATCGACTTGTCGAACACCAGCGCCCCGATCATCAGCAGGCCAGTGGTCACCGTGGCCCAATAGGGTTGCACGCCGGCAATGGTCAGCGCGTCGGAAATGGTCGCCAGCACCAGCGCGCCGATCAGCACGCGAGGCAGCGATCCCCGTCCGCCCGCCAGCGACACACCGGCGAGAAACACGGCCGTCAGCGCGGTGAACAGGATGGAGGGGCTGGCCGAGGGCGAGGCCTCGAACACCAGTGCCATGGTCATGATGCCGCCAAGCGCCGCCAGCATGGCCGAGATGACGAAGCCCAGTATCTTGTAGCGCTGATCGCTGAGGCCGGCCCGGCGCACCGCCTCGGCATTACCGCCCACGGCCCGCATGCGAATGCCGTGGCGGGTGCGCGTGAGGAAAACGGTCAGGGCAAAATAGACGAGGGCAACGATATAGGCGTGCGAGGGAATGCCGAAATAGCGGGCGGCGCCCATGAATTCGAGCTCGAACAGGCCCGAAATGGCATAGCCGCCGACGACCAGCGCCGCCAGGCCCGAGGTGACCGAGAGCGTGCCGATGGTGACGATCAACGGATTGAGGCCGCGCAGGACGATATAGCCGTTCACCAGGCCGCAGAGCATGCCGACGCCGAGCCCGGCCAGCAGCGCCAGCGGCACCGGCACGCCGAACTGCTTGAGCAGCACCCCCACGACACAGGTCGAAAGCGCCGCCACGCCCGGCAGAGACAGATCGAGCGCGCCGGAAAACAGGCCGACCGCCACCGCCGCCGCGAAGATCGCGGTCAGCGAGGCGGCGCTCAGGATCAGCATGGCGTTGTTGATGGTGGCGAAATAGGGGTGGTTCCAGATGGAAAACACCACCAGGAGCAGCGCCCACAACACGAAAATGCCGCGGTCGCGCAGAAAGACCAGAATGGCCACATCGAGCGGCAGATGCACCTGGCCGGTGGCCGCTCCCTGGGTGGCGCCCCCGGACGGGGCGCCAGCGCTGATTGCATCGTGGGACATGGTCTTTACTTCGTCAGCTTGATCGGGATGGAAAGGATGGGACCGAGCGCGGCCGGCGTCTCCATCATCGCCAACAGGGTCTGGAAGTTCTGGTATGCATCGCCGGCAAAATCGAACCCGGCGGCGGCATAGATCCTGCCACTTTCGACAAAGCCCAGCACCTCGTCCGAGCCACCGCCCGAGACGATGCAGGGGGTGGGCAGGCCGGCCGCCTCGAAGGCCTGCAGGGCCCCCATGGCGTTTTCGTCGTTGGAGGCATAGACGGCATTGGCGTCGCCATGCGCGAGCAGCATCTGCGACACTTTCTGCTGGCTTTCGAGACGCTCCTTGGCAAGGTTCTCCGCCACGATGACGGCATTGGGCGCGGCGGTTTCGAGACCCTTCCTGCCGAAACTATCGGTGATGCCGGCGGCCTCGTTGCCCGAAGTGTCGCCGAGAAAGAACACCCTGCCCTGACCAGCGAGCCTTTCGGCGATGCAATTGCCCAATTCGCGGCCGATCGTGGTGCCATAGGCCTCGTAGTCGATGTCGGAGAAGGCGATGCCCGGCAGCGCTTCGGTAAAGCCATAATCGCCGGGGCGGCCGGAAACGACCATCGGAATACCCGATTCCACCGCGCGCTGGATCACCCCGCGCAGGGCGGGCGCGCCGATGGTGATCGCCCAGGCGCCGGAGACGCGGCCGGTTTCGATGACCTGAGACAGCTGCTGGGCCTGGGTATTGGCGTCAAATTTGGGGTCGAGGGTCATATAGCCGATGCCGGCCTCTTCGGCGAAGTGGCCGAGCGCGCCGGACAGACCTTGCATCGCCGGAATATCGAGCGACAAGGGCGAGAACGCCATGGTCTTGTCCTGCGCCAAAACCGGACCAGGCGAGGCGAACCCGGCGACCCCGAGCATAAGGCCAACGGACAGAATTCGGGCTGTTGTCATGATCTGCTCCCTAACCGGCCCCCTGGGGCCTCTCCTCATGCGACCGGCGTGATCTTCGGCACGTCCGGCTGGCGATGGGGCAAAGTTAGCGAGAACATATCATTCAGGAAAATTGATTGATCAGAACCATGCAGATAAGTTTGGTGAATGTATCAGAGCGTCACTGGTGGCCAAGGGGCGCTCGGCATCGCCTTTGCCTTTTCATCCGAACCATCCTCACGCTCGATCATTATTCGGTCGAGGCCGAGGGAAATGCAGTGTCGGAGTGAAACGATCTAGCAAGGCATGACGGCGTCGATTGCTCTTGAGAGCAACACCGCAATCGACTCCAGTTCACTGTCGGTGACGATATAGTGCGGCGCCAGCAGGATGTGGTCACCCTGGCGCCCATCGATGGTGCCGCCGCCCGGATAGATGAGCAGGCCCTGCTCCATGGCGGCCTGCTTGATTGCCGCATGGCGCTGCAAGACGGCATCAAAGGGTTTTTTGGTCGCGCGGTCCTCGACAAGTTCAAGGCCGACGAACAGCCCGCGCCCCCTGATATCGCCGATATGGGGATGCTGCCCAAAGCGCTCGACAAGCAGGTTGCGCAGCTTGTCGCCCTGTCGTGCCGACGCCTGGACCAGGTTTTTTGCGGCGATTGTCTTTTGCACGGCGAGGGCCGCCGCGCAGGCCACGGGATGGCCGACAAAGGTGTGGCCATGCACGAAGGCGCCCGAGCCATCGCGGAAGCTATCGAAAATCTGCTGCCGACAAAGAACGGCGCCCAGCGGCACATAGCCGGCCCCCAGCCCCTTGGCGACCACCAGTATGTCGGGGACGATGCCTTCCTGCTCGAACGCGTGCAGCGTGCCGGTCCGCCCCATGCCGCACATGACCTCGTCAAGGACAAGCAGCACGCCATGGCGATCGCAGATGTCACGAATGGCTTTAAAATAGCCCACTTCGGCGGCAACACAGCCGAGCGTGGCCCCAACCACGGTTTCCGCCATGAAGCAGGAGACGTTTTCCGGCCCGATGCGCACGATCTCCGCCTCCAGTTGCGCGGCCATCCGCCAACCATAGGCTTCGGGGCTCTCGCCCTGTTTGGCGCCTCGGTAGAAATAGCAAGGATCAATATGCGAGACGCTGGGCAGCATCAGCGCGCCATAGATGGCGCGCCGCCACATATTGCCGCCGGCCGACAGGGCGCCCAGCGTGTTGCCGTGATAGGACTGGCGGCGCGCGATGATGTGGGTCCGCTGGGGCTCGCCGCGCTCGCGGTGGTAGCCATGCGCCATTTTCAGGGCGGTTTCACATGCCTCCGATCCGTCGCAGGTGAAGTATACCTTGGGGAGCTGATGGAAGGTGCTCGCGCTGAGCACGGTGGCGAGTTCTTCCGCCGCCTCCGAGGTGAAAAAGCTCGTATGCGCATAAGCGAGCTTGCCCGTCTGCTCAGCGATGGCGGCCATGACGTCGGTGTCGTCATGGCCGATGCATGACACCGCCGCGCCCCCGCAGGCATCGAGATAGGCTCTGCCGCTCTTGTCGAAAATGACGGAGCCCGAACCATGGCTGGCAGTGAGCGGGACGCTTCTCGTCGAGCGGTGAAACACATGGCTCATGGGATGTTCCTTGTCAGATTTCACTCTCAGCCATGACCAGGCCGCTTTTTGCGTCGGCGAAACGCTGCGGACTGAGGGCGGAAATGTCGGTGGGCGTGGCGCCGCGCGTGATCAGTTCGCTGAGGACCGCACCTACGGCTGGCGCCATTTGGAAGCCATGACCAGAGAAGCCGAAGGCATGATAGAGGCCCTGGCGGCGCGGCGACGACCCGACGACGGGAAGACCATCATCGCAATTGCCCTCGACACCGGTCCAGGAGCGAATAATGGCCAGGTTTCTCAGCTGGGGGATGATTTCTCCGGCGAGACCAACGGTTTCGGCAAAGACGCGATCGCTTGGCCAGCTCGAGCGCTGGTCGGGGCTGAGCGTGCCGCGTCCACCCCCGAAAATCACATTGCCACGGGGGATTTGCCGCAGATAGAGCCCGCCGCATACCATGCCCAATACGGCGTCAATGAAATAGGGAACGGGTTCGCTGACGAACATTTGCGGCGCGACGGCGTTGACCGGAGCATCGTCTCCGTAGCGGGCGGCGATCGTGCGCCCCCAGGCGCCGGCAGCGTTGACGAGAACGCTCGCCCGAAGGCGTTTGCCGGACATTAAAGTGACCTCAAAGCCGCCCTGCGCGTCTTCGATCACATCCGCGCCGTCTCCCTCGATGATGACGGCGCCTTCCGCCCGGGCGCGCAGCGCAAAGGCGGGCGCTGCCAGACGTGGATTGGCATGGCCATCACCAGGGCAGAAGGACGCCCCGTAGATCTGGGCGGACAGCCAGGGAAACCGCTGCCGTAGTTTGGCGCCATTGTGCAGCTCCACATCGATCCCATGCTGCGCGCCGAAGCCGCGCCATTGCTCCAGAACCGACATTTCAGCTTCGTTGCGCGCAACCTTGAGATGGCCGCAGGGCATGAATTCGCAGTCATTGCCGACCAGCGCCGCCATATTGCGCCAGATATCGAGCGAGCGCAGGGACAGCGGCAACTCAAGCGCGTTGCGCCCGTGGCGGCGCACCCCACCAAAGTTCACGCCACTCGCATGCGCGCCAACGCTGTCGCGCTCCACCAGCACCACGGACTGACCGGCCCGCGTCAGATGCAGAGCGGCAGAACAGCCGACCAGCCCGCCCCCAATGATGCAGACATCATATTGCACGATATCGGTCACGACGCGGCCTTGGTCTCGAAATTGCTGCCGACGACCGGCTTGAGTGGGATCTGTCCTCGCAGGCGTCCCACGCTCTCGATTGGCGCGTGGGTTTCGCTCGCCAGCACCTCCATGGCGGCGGAACCGCAGACGCGGCCCTGACAGCGCCCCATGCCGCAACGCGTGATGGCCTTGAGCCGGTTCATTTCGGTGATGTTCCACTGCGGTATCGCGGCACGCAGATCGCCTATGGTGACGTTTTCGCAGCGGCACAGCACCGTATCATCCGCCAAGCCCGCTATGGCGGGCGCGGGATAGGCGAAGGCCAGCTCGAGGCCCGATCGAAAAATCTCGGCTCGCCGCATATGGGTCAATAATTGCCGCTTGCGCACTTCCGGGACGGAGCGTCCGAGATCTTCCAATACCGCCAGCGCGGCCAGCGCGCCTCCGGCCTCGGCGGCATCGGCGCCCCGAATGCCGCCGGTGTCCCCCGCGATATAGGTGGTCGCAAGGCTGCTGCGCCCCATGCGATCGCAGCGCGGCAGATAGGACCGCGATGGCGAGTGGAAATCGAAGGCGCAGCCGAGGATTTCCGCCAATTGCGTTTCCGGCTTCAGGCCGGAGCCCAGAGCCACCGCGTCTCCGGCGATCTCATGGCTCCTGCCATTCCGGGTATAGGTGAGGACCAGATTATCGTCCCGGGCATCGATCCGGGCTGGCAGGGCGGAGTAAAGGACGGGAATGCCCTTCGCTCGCAGGGCGGCGGTGAAATAGAGGCCCTTGAGCAAGGTTCGCGGCTGCCTTGCGAGGCGCGGAAGGGCCCGCAACTGGCCGGCGAAACTGCCGGTGTCGAGAACGGCGGCCGGCCGGGAACCGGCTCGCAGATATTGCCAGGCGATCAGATACAGCAAGGGTCCGGTTCCGGCGAAAATCGGGCGCTTGCCGATGAGGCAGGCCTGGTGCTTCAGCACCACCTGTGCCCCGCCCAAAGAATAGACCCCCGGCTGCGTCCAGCCGGCGACAGGGGCGATACGATCCATCGCTCCGGTCGCCAGGATAAGCTTGTCAAAGGCGATTTCCGTATTTCCGGCGCGGCTGGAGAGGAGCAGGCGATTGTCCCGCGCTCCCCAGACAAGCGTTTCGGGGCGGTAGTCGATGGCCGACCGCAAGCGCGCGAAACTGGAATGGAGGGCCTCGGCCTTGCCGGCTTCAAAGCCATAAAGCGCCTTGGCGGGACGCCGCAAGGTCGGCGGCGGCTGCCGATAGATCTGGCCGCCAGGCAGAGCGGCTTCGTCGATGAGGGTGACGCGCAAACCGGCCTCGACCAGCGTTTCAGCAGCGCGGATGCCTGCCGGCCCGGCGCCAATGATGGCGATGCGCGGCGTGTCTGCTGAAGTCATATCGCCGTCAGTCATGGGTAGCCGGCTTTCTGACGATAGCCATTCCCGTTCTGGCGACTGTCGTACAGGCGCGCAGGCGCTGGCCATCCGCGAGCGTCAGCCAGCAATCCTGACAAGCCCCCATGGCGCAGAAACCGGCGCGGCGCTGCCCATCAAACTCGCTGTCCCGAACCCAGCCGTCATGGCGCATCAGCACGGTCAGGAGCGTGTCCCCATCGGCGGCGTCAACCGGCCTTCCGTCGACGGTCAGCACGATCTTGGGTCGGTCAGTCTCGGCGATACGATGGAAGCGGGGACTATACATGGCTGTTACATGAAAATTGAAAGGAGGAATGCACCCAGGAGGCGTTGCCTTGCTGAAAATTACCGCCGATCTGCCGGCCTTATCGGGCGGACCAGCCGGTGGTTCTCAGTCACGCCAGATGGTGTGGCTCTGTTCGCGCATGAATTGCTGAAGATAGTAAGGACCCAGCCCGCCCTTGCCGGAGACGCCTGAGCCCTTCCAGCCGCAGAAAGTCTGGATACCGGGCCAGGCGCCGGTCGTGGCGCCGCTGGCGCGATTGACATAGAGCGCGCCCGCCTGCGCGTGATCGAGAAATTGCTCGATCTCCCCCTGGTCCTGGGAATAGCACCCGGCGGTCAACCCATAGGCGACGGCATTGCCATCGGCCAGCGCCAGGGAAAGATCGGTAAAGCTCTGGATGGTCAGAAAGGGCAGAAACAGCTCTTCCTTGTTGAGGTGATGATCGGCAGGCAGGCCATCGACTATGGTCGGCTCGACATAGAAGCCATGATCATAGCCCGCGCCGGAGAGACGCTTGCCCCCTGTCAGGATATGCCCGTCGCGGCCGGCATCGGCGCAGGCTGTTTCAAAGCGCCGGAAGGATGCCTCGTTGATGAGCGGGCCCATGAAGACGGAAATGTCGGCCGGGTCCCCGATCTTGATCGTCTGTGTCAGTTGGACGAGCGTGTCGAGGAAGTCTTGCTTGACGTCGGCATGGACATAGACCTTGGAGCCGGCAGAGCATTTTTGGCCCTGCAGGCCAAAAGCGGAGCGCATGACGCCGCGGGCAGCCCGCACGATGTCCGCCGAGGCCGTGACATAGGTCGGGTTTTTGCCGCCCATCTCGACAACCACCGGACGGTTATAGGCGCCGTTCGCGGCGGCCCGCAGAATGGAGGTACCGACCCTGTAGCTGCCAGTGAAACCGAACCCGTCGAATTCGGGATGTTCGACCATGGCCAAGCCGGTCTCACCATTGCCGCAGACAAGGTTGAACAGGCCTGGCGGCAGGCCGGCTTCTTCGGCGGCGCGCATGATCAGGGCGCCGGTCAGTCCGGCGAACTCGCTCGGCTTGTAGACCACGCCATTGCCGGCGATGAGGGCGGCGGAAATCATGCTGACGGACAGCGCCAGGGGAAAATTGAACGGCGCGATCACGCCGAAAACGCCATAGGGGCGTAGCCGGTCGCTGGTTTCCTCATTGGCGAAGGCACGGCTCATCGGGCGGACGAAGCCGTGATTCTCTTCCATCTGATGGCTGTAATAGCGCACCAGATCGATCGCCTCTTCGGCTTCGCCCATCGCTTCGAGCCGCGACTTTCCCACTTCGAGCAGACAGGCGACGGCCAGTTCGAACTTGTTGGCCTCCAGCCGATCGGCAAAGCGGCGGATGAGCGCGAGGCGCTGTGGCCATGGGGTCGCGGCCCAGCCGGGCTGAGCGGCGCGAGCGGCCTTGACGGCCTGGTCCACCACCGCTCGGCCGCCATTGTAGAAACGGCCGAGCAGCATACGCTTGTCGATCGGCGACCACGCGTCATAGAGCACGCCATCGGCCACGTCTTCTCCAGCGATCCGGTGAGGCCAGGACTTGCCGAGAAGGTCGGCAGTAACCTGTGGGATCATCGTATCGAGCAATGCATGGACACCCGAAAAATCGGCATGGGTGTTGGAATAGGTGACGCGAGGCAGGGATGCGCGGGACATGTCGGACCTCTTGGGGCCAAAGGAGGGGGAATACGGCCGGCTGGTATCAAGCCGGCCGCGTCTTGCATCAGGACGAGAAGCCGTAGAGTTTTGCAGCCGCCTCGCGGCTGATGAAGCCAGCCACGATGTCGTTTTCGACCCGCTGCCGATCGCGCGCGAGCGGATTGCCGTAACCGCCGCCGCCGGGGCTGATATGGGTTACGGTGTCGCCGGCCTTGAGGAACTCAACGTCGCCGATGGCGTATTCAACCTTGCGCTCCTGGTCGGTGCCCCGGTTGATATACCAGCCGCCGCCATTGCCCGGCAGGCCGCCCATCATGCCCTGCGGGGGAATGACGGATTTCTGCGAGGTATGGTGGAAGAGAGGGTTCTTGCCCAGAACCTTGTATTCGAGCACTTGCCCCAGGCCACCGCGCCAATAGCCCGCGCCACCGCTGTCCTGCGAAAATTCCCGGCGCATATAGAGCACCGGCGCCTCGATCTCGGTCGCCTCGATCGGGGGGATGGGGCAATTGGTGACGTGGCAGGACATGACGTTGAGACCATCGGCACGCGAGGTCGCGCCGATGCCGCCGGGCACCACTTCGGACGCAACACCGATCTCGCCGGTGTCAAGATGCGGGGCAACGACGGAATTGTAGAGACAGCCACAGCTATCGGCCATCGAGCGCTCGGGGACGGCCTGGGCCATTGCGCCCATGATCAGGTCGACAATCGAATGGCAGACGATCATGCGCTGGAAACAGGCGGCCGGGAGCTGGGCATTCACCAGGCTTCCGGGGGGAGCGATGATGGTGATCGGGCGCGAGCAGCCTTCGGTATTGGGGATGGTCGAGTCGGTGATGCACTTCATCACATAATAGGTCGCCGCCATGGTGGCCGAGAGAGGCGCATTGATCGGCCCGTCGATCTGCGGATCGGTGCCCGTATAATCGAAGGTGATATTGTCGCCCTCGACGGTCATGGTGAGGCACAGCGTATAGGGCCCACCCTTGGCGCCGTCGTCGAGGATCTTCTCTTCGTGGCGGTAGACGCCATCGGGAATGGCGGCGATTTCGGCGCGCGTCCGCCGTTCGGATTGGCGGATCAGCTCGTCAAAACACTCGAGAACGGTGTCCGTGCCATAGCTGGCGAACATCGCCTGCATTTCTTCGGCGCCCTTCTGGATCGCCGACATTTCCGCCACCAGGTCGTTTTCGAGAATAAGCGGAACGCGCGTATTGTTGAGGATCAGCGCCATCAGCGCTGTGTCCAGCTTGCCTTCGCGCATCAATTTGAGCGGCGGGATGCGCAGCCCTTCCTGCCAGATTTCCACGCCCCAGCCGCGCGTGCCCATCCACATCGCGCCAATATCCATGTGGTGGGTGTTGAGCGCGGTGAAACCAACAAGACGCTCGGCAGAGAATACCGGAAAGAAGGCGATGATATCGTTGGTATGATGCGAGGACATCGACCCTCCCCCCGCATAGGGGTCGTTGGTGATGACAACGTCACCGGGCCGCCAGGTGTCGGCCGGATAATAATGCTCGAGGACGGTCTTGAGGGTGATGCCGATGCAATTGAGGTGGATCGGAATGGAAGCGCTTTCGGCGAGAAGGCGCGCCTGACCATCGAACAGGGCGGCCGAACAGTCCTCCATCTCCTTGATGATATAGGAGGTTCCGGCGCGGATCATGCGGCGCGATATCTGCTCGGCGATCATGGTAAGGCCGTTACGAACGATTTCCAGCGTGATCGGATTGACGCCGGGGCGCTCGGTGAGTTCCGTGACGCGAGACGTTGCTTGGGCAGCGATAGTCATCTTGAAGCACCTTGAGGAAAATCAGTTCGCATTCTTGACGATGTGGGCATGGCGCGCCTCGTCCCAGGTGATCGTCCATCCAGCCGGAACCACGCAGGTGGAGCCCGGATATTCGATGATGGCGGGGCCCGGGGCAGTCTGGCCCGCCGCGATCTGAACGAAGCGGTAGACCGGCCATTCGCGGGCGCTGGGGTCCGCGCCGTAGATCACGGGACGCGTGGCGACGGGACGGGCCTGGCCGCCCTGCTTTTCAGACACCGGCCAGGGATGCTCGGGCAAGCCGCCAATCGCGGTCGCCCGCAGGTTGACCACCTCGATGCCGTGGTGGTCGAGCCGATAGCCATAGACGCGTTCGTGCTCGGTATGAAACGCCTCGGCGATCTGCTCGAACAGCGCGTGATCGAGCGCACGGGCGGGAACCGGCAAGGTCAGTTCGTAGGCCTGACCACGATAGCGCAGGTCAAGGGCACGCAGGATCTGGCCGTCCGTCGCATTCTGCTGTTCGAGACTTGTCTGCGCCTCGGCGACCAGAAGGCTGAAATCGGCCTCCATCGCGTCGATATCGACGGATTTGAGCGGCGCGACCTTGGTGCGCACGAGATCGTGCCGGATCTCGGCTGACAACAGACCGGAGGCCGAGACATTGCCGGGAGCCGCGGGGATCAGCACCCGGTTTATCCCGAGCGCCTCGGCCAGCGAAACCGTGTGCAGCGGCCCTGCGCCACCAAAGCCGATCAGGGTGAAATCGCGTGGGTCAATACCGCGCTGGACCGAAACCAGCTTGATGGCATTGACCATATGAGACTCAGCGACGGCGAGAATGCCCAGCGCCGCTTGCTCCACCGTCATGCCCAGCGGTCTGGCGATTTTGTCCGCGATGGCCTGGCGGGCCAGGTCCATATGCAGTTCGCGCTCGCCATTGAGGAAGAAATCCGCATTGAGACGACCGCAGATGAGATTGGCATCGGTGATGGTGGGGTTTTCACCGCCACGGCCATAACAGACCGGACCTGGCACAGAGCCGGCGCTTTGCGGCCCGACCTTCAGGCCGCCGGCCGGGTCGATCCAGGCGATGGAGCCCCCACCCGCACCAATCGTGACCAGATCGAGCATCGGCAACAGGATCGGATAGCCGGCAAGATCGCCGCGCGTCGTGGAATAGGGTTTGCCATCCGAAATCAGCGCGACATCGGAGGAGGTGCCGCCCATATCGAATGTGATGGCCTCGGAGATGCCCGCCGATCGGGCAATGGCATTGCCGCCAACAATGCCGGCGACCGGGCCGGAATGCGTGACGGCGGCGGGCAGGTTCTTGGCCAGATCGAAACTCATCACGCCGCCATTGCCGCGCATGATGAAGGGGATCTGATCGACGCCCTGCTCGGCCAACCGCGCGGCGAGCCGATCGAGATGTGCCGTCATCGGCGCAACGACGAAAGCATTCAGCGCCGTGGTCGAGGTGCGCTCATATTCACGGAACTCGCGCGCGACTTCGCTGGACAAAGAGACCGGAACGCCGGGACATTCCTGCGCAGCGATAGCCGCAATGCGCTGCTCGTGGGCGGGATTGGCGTAAGCGTTCAGAAGGCAGACGGCGATGGCGCGCACGTCCTGGCGCATGAGTTCGCGCAGGGCGGCGCGGACATCGTCTTCATCGAGCGGGGCCACGACACTGCCCTTGTAGTCGATGCGCTCGGCGACGCCGCGACGCAGTTCACGCGGGATCAAGGGGCTGAGCGGGCGCCAATGAATGTCATAGATATTGGGCTTGCGAACCGCGCGCCCGATTTCCAACACATCGCGGAAACCGGCAGTGGTGATCAGGCCGATGCGGACGCTCTTTTTCTCGACGATGATGTTAGTGATGAGCGTGGTGCCATAATAGAAGCTGATATCGGCAGCGCTATCGGCATAGCCGTGCTCGCCGATGATCCGGCGGACGCCGTCGAGAATGCCGATAGACAGATCCTCGGGCGTCGTGGGCACTTTGAGGGTGTGGAACTGGCCGGCGCCGCGATCCAACAACACGATATCGGTATGGGTGCCGCCTGTGTCGACGCCAATATGGAGCGTCATTGAGAAGTCCTCCCTAAAAACTCTCTGCCTATAGCCGTATCGAGATGCACCGGCCCGATGCTTTTGTATTTGTACGCATTGCGCATCTATGTACGCATGTCGCACGAGATTACTATTTTGCCAACCAAAGCCTGTCAAGTGCCGGCAGGCCGCGACGTGACGCGTTTATGTTGACAGGGCGCAATAGCGGATTATCTTCCGCGATCAGCGCCGACCCAAGGTTAAGTGCCTTGTATTTATTCGCGTTTTGGGGAGCAGTGGCTTGGACGATAACCGTGAGGACGGCCCGCTGGAGCGGCGGGATTTCATCCATTCCCTGGAAAAGGGACTGACGGTCATCCGCTCCTTTGATCGAAACCACTCTCACATGACGCTGAGCGACGTCGCGCGCCGCACCGGCCTTACCCGAGCGACGTCACGCCGGCTTTTGCACACCCTCGTCGCCATCGGCTATGCCCGCACCGATGGCCGCCTCTTCGAGCTGTCGCCGCGCGTGCTGGAATTGGGATATTCCTACCTGTCATCTTTCGGCATCGCCGATGTGGCGGAAGTCTACATGAAGGACGTCTCTCGCCAGATCGGCGAAGGCTGCACACTTGGCGTTCTGGATGGCGGCGACGTCATCTGCGTGGCACGCGTGGCAACCGACCGCTTTATGGCAGAATCCGTCGCCGTCGGAACGCGCCTCCCCAGCTTTACCAGCACTTTGGGCCAGGTTCTCCTGGCAGAACTCACCGACACAGAGATCGACGCCGTGTGGGAAGTGCAAGCGCTGCGCGACCCCGAAACACTACCGCAGGACAAGACCAGCTTCCTCGAACGCCTCGAGGGCGTCCGCCTGCAGGGATATGCAGTGATCGACGAAGAGTCCGAGCGCGGCATGCGCTCGATCGCCGTTCCCATTCACGATCGCCGCAACACGGTCATCGCCGCCATGAGCGTCGGAGCCCATGCCGGCCGCGTCTCGCTGGAGGCGCTGATCGACACCGTCCTGCCGGCGCTGCGCGGCGCCGCGCGCGACACCGAGCGCGCCATCGGAAACTTCTGACAACACTCCCGCGCCGCTGAAAAGCAACCGCCGCAACGGATTGCCTGCGCACACACCCGCGACGGCACCCCACCCTACGCGCACGACTGCTGGGCGCATCGAATCGCGCCGCCCAGCCCTGATCGCGCGCGATCCGGCGCCGCATTTCTCCCGCCACACCCAGAGCCTTAGCGCCACCCACCCCGGGTGCGAGCGCGGCAACGCGGCTTTCGTATTGACACGAAAGCTCAACCAACATTAGTAATGTACGTATTGCGCACTTATGTGCGATATGCGTCCAATAAATAGAAAAACGTATTTGCGACGTGTGAGGGGAAGCGTTTGACGATGAATGCAGGGCCACCATTGCTTGAAATTGATCGTCTTTCGATCGACGCCGTGTCTGCGGGCAGGCAAGTGCGCCTGGTCGACGAGGTCTCGCTGAACCTCCAGGCCGGACAGGTATTGGGGCTGGTTGGCGAGTCAGGCTGCGGCAAGAGCCTGCTGTCCTATTCCATCCTGCGCCTTCTGGAGCCGGGGCTGCGCATCGCGGGCGGCAATATCCGGCTCGAGGGAAAATCGCTTACCGATCTATCGGAGCGAAAGATCCGCGCCATCCGCGGCAATGAAATCAGCATGATCTTTCAGGAGCCACTGACGGCGCTCAATCCGGTTTTTACCGTTGGCGACCAGGTGGCCGAAGTGTTCCGGACCCACCGCGGCATGTCAAAGGCGGAAGCGCGGCGCAAGGCCGTCGATGCCCTGGCCGAGGTTGGGGTGCCCTCGCCGGAGATCCGCGTGACGCAATATCCAGCCGATCTGTCGGGTGGGATGCGGCAGCGGGTGATGATCGCCATGGCGCTGGCATGCCGGCCGAAAGTCCTGATCGCCGATGAGCCCACGACCGCTCTCGACGCGACGATACAGGCGCAGATCCTCGAACTCATGCGCGGCCTGCAACGAAATTTCGGCACGGCGATCATCTTTATCTCGCACGATCTGGGCGTGGTAGCGGAAGTCGCCGATCGGGTGGCCGTGCTCTATTGCGGGCGCGTCGTCGAAGAAGCGCCTGTGGCCGAGCTGTTTCAAAACCCGCGCCATCCTTATACGCGCGGCCTGATGCGGGCCGTTCCCCAGCCCGATGCCGAGGTGATGCCCGCCATACTGCATGAAATCAAAGGCAATGTGCCAAGGCCGGGACATCTGCCGGGCGGGTGCCGTTTTCATCCTCGCTGCCCGATAGCGCGCGACATCTGCACCACGTCAGATCCGCAGCGCATCAAGGTTGGCGCCGACCATCACGTCGCGTGTTGGGAGGCAACGGATGCACACTAAGCTGCTTGAGGTCACCAACCTTGTCCGGCGCTTCGAACTGCCAAAGCGTCTCTTCTCAAAACAGCAGCGCTACATTCACGCGGTCGATGGCGTTTCCTTCAGCCTCGGCCGGGCCGAAACCCTGGGTATCGTCGGCGAATCGGGCTGTGGCAAAACCACCCTGTCCCGCGCCATGCTGCGGCTGGTCGAACCCGATGCGGGCAAGATCGTGTTTCGCGGACGCGATATCACCCACCTGTCCAAGGAAGAGCTGCGGGCGGAACGACGCCATATGCAGATCGTCTTTCAGGATCCGTTCGGCTCCTTCAACCCGCGCATGACGGTGCGCCAGCTGATCGACGAGCCGCTGAGCGTCCATACCAGTGACGACGCGGCGACACGGCTGGAAAAAGTGCGGGACGTGATGGCGTCGGTGGGGCTGGACCCCCGCCTGAGCGAGCGCCATCCGCACGAATTCTCCGGCGGCCAACGCCAGCGCATCGGCATTGCCCGCGCGCTGATCCTGCGACCGGACCTGATCATCGGCGACGAGCCGGTTTCGGCGCTCGATGTGTCGATCCGGGCGCAGATTCTCAACCTCATGAAGCAATTGCAGGCGGAATTCGGCGCCAGCTACGTCATGGTCAGCCACGACCTGGGCGCGATACGCTTCATCTGCCATCGCGTGGCGGTGATGTATCTGGGGCGCGTGGTCGAGGAAGGTCTTACCGAAGATGTATTCCGCGAACCGTTGCACCCCTACACCAAGGGGCTGATCGACGCCGTGCCGCTACCGCGCCTGCGGCCCGAGCGGACCCGCCAGCTTCTGGTCGGTGAGATGCCCTCGCCGATCAACCCGCCAACGGGCTGTCACTTCCATCCGCGCTGTCCCGTGGCCTTGAAACAGTGCCGCACTGTCGCGCCCGGCTTTACCGACCTGGGCGGGGGCAGACGAGTGACCTGTCATCTTTATGCGCCGACAAACGGCGGCCATGAGCCGCCACCGGCCGAGGCTGGCGCAAAATCCAGTTAACACCACGGCGCATGCGGGAAACGCGGGCCGTCTTAAGGAGAGGAGCAGACTGAATGCAGATGTTGAAGAAATGGGTGGGGGCAGGAGCCCTTGCTCTCACCGTGGCGTTAAGTTCGCCACAATTATCGCTGGCGCAAGACACGCAGCTGATCGTCGCGCAGTCGGCCGAGCCGGTCGGGCTCGATGTCGCGCGCAATAATCTGCAGCATTCCCTGAATGTCGCCTTCAATATCCAGGACCGTCTGTTCGACCCGCTTGAAGACGGCGGCGTCGGGCCGGGCCTGGCAGAAAGCTGGGAGTTTACCAGCGACACCACGCTCAGGGTCAAGCTGCGGACAGGCCTGACGTTCCACAATGGAGAGCCGGTCGACGCGAATGCGGTGAAGTTCTCGCTGGAGCGCCTTCAGGACCCGGCGATTGCCTCGCCTCATGCGGGGCGCATGCAGCAGATCACCGGTGTCAGCATCATCGACCCGTTGACGGTGGAGTTCGTCACGGCCGAACCTTTCGCTCCCATCCTGCATCTGATGTCGATCTATCTGGCCATCGTGCCGCCGAAAGCGGCGGCGGAAACCGATCCCGACACGTTCAATCGCCATCCCATCGGCGCCGGTCCCTATGTCTTTGAGAAATGGGATCGCGGCGGCGACATCGTGCTGACCGCATTTGACGGCTATTGGGCCGGCAAGCCCGCCTATGACCGGCTGGTTTTCCGCGCCATTCCCGAAGAAAGCTCCCGCGTGGCAGCCCTGCTGACCGGCGAGGTGGGCTTTGTCGAAGGCGTATCCCGCAACAGCCAGGACCTGATCGAAAAATCGGGGCGTGGCCGGCTGACCAACAGCATGGGGATCATGAACTATCTCGGCCTCAACACCTATGAGAAGCCGTTTGACGACCAGCGGGTGCGCCAGGCGCTCAACTATGGCATCAACCGCGAGCTGATCAACAAGGCGTTGTTCGCCGATAAGGCCATCCTGACCGCCGGGCCGCTCAGCCCGCGCACCTTCGGTGCCGATCTCGACCTCCATCCGTATCCGTATGATCCGGAAAAGGCCAAGGCGCTGCTTGCCGAGGCCGGTTATCCCGATGGCTTTTCGACCACGCTCAGCTATCCGACCGACATGATCCAGATTCAGGAACAGACCCAGGTCATCGCTGCGGATCTGGCCAAGATCGGCGTCAAGGTTGAACTGCGGCCGCTGGACCGCTCGGTGATGGTCGAGCAGTATCGCGCCCGTGAACAGGACATGTATGTGTATTGGTGGGACGACAATCCGGAGCCGGATCGCTACGCCTATACCCTGCTCCACTCCAACAGCCGCGATTACTACTACAAAAACCCCGAGACGGACGCGATCCTTGCCAAGGGACGTTCGACGCTGGACCGCGCAGAGCGTGAGAAGATCTATCAGGAGTTCGACCGCAAGCTCTATGAAGAGGCGCCCTGGGTGTTCCTCTACGTGATCCCGGTCACTTATGGGCTGGCACCCAATGTCGACTATGAAGGACGGCGGGACGGGTTCTTGTTCATGCGGTACGCTTCGCCCAAGAACGGCTGATCGCTGCTGATTAAGGCGCGGGCGGCGGAGGGTTTCCCTCAGGCCGCCCGCATTCGACGGCTGATGCTTTTGTCGGTCTCGGGCTTGCACGCGGGCCAGCCGTTTTCACTTCCTGTCGGAGCAGATTGCATGCTGTCCCATATTCTGAAGAGGCTGGGCCACACCGTCCTGGTGATCATCGGCATCTCGATCATCAGCTTCGTCTTCCTGCAGCTGTCCGGCGACCCGGTCGGGTTGATGCTGCCGCAGGATGCGACCTCGCAGCAGATCGAAGAGCTGCGCCACAAGCTGGGCCTCGACGATCCGGTCATCTTCCAGTACCTGCGCTTTGCCGGCAATGCCCTTCAGGGCGATCTCGGACGCTCGCTGTTTTCCAACGAGCCGGTGGCCGGCCTTATCCTCGAGAGACTGCCGGCAACGGTCGAACTGGCCTTTTTCTCCATGGCGTTCGCCCTGGTGATCGCCCTGCCCATCGGGATCGTTTCGGCGCTGAAACGCGGTACAATCATCGATACGGCCAGCATGATCCTGGCGCTGTTCGGCCTGTCCATGCCCCATTTCTGGCTCGGCATCATGATGATTATGTTGTTTTCCGTGCAATTGGGCTGGTTGCCGACCTCCGGCAGGGGCAGTTTTCTTCATATCATCATGCCCGCCGCCGCCATGGGCATTTCCATGGTTGCGCTGTTTGCGCGCCTGACGCGCTCGACCATGCTTGAAGTGCTCGGGCAGGATTATGTCCGCACCGCCCGCGCCAAGGGCCTGCCGGGATATCTCGTGATCGGCAAGCACGCGTTGAAAAATGCGATGATCCCGGTGATCACGATGATCGGCATGGAGTTCGGGCTGCTGCTGGGCGGCGCGGTGATCATCGAAACCGTCTTCGCCTGGCCGGGCGTCGGGCGCCTGATCGTGCAGGCGATCATGGACCGCGATTATCCGGTGGTCCAGGGAGCGGTAATGCTGCTGGCCATGGTTTTCGTCATGGTCAATCTTCTGGTCGATCTCGCCTATGGCTGGTTGGACCCAAATGTCAGCCTGCAGGGGGAAAGCAAATGAGCCAGAACCAATCGGCCGCAGGGATCAGAGATGATGATCTGGCGATGACGCGGACCGCCTGGCCGGCACGGGCATGGTCGGCGCTGTGCTCGCTTTTGCTGCAAAGCCCCAGCGCCTTCATCGGGGCGATTATCCTCGCGCTGATCATATTTTCCTGCTTTGTCGTGCCGACCCTGCTCGGCCAGGATGGCGAAGCGACCAACCTGCTCAATACATTCGTGCCTCCGGTCTGGCAGGAGGGCGGGTCGTGGTCGGTTCCCCTCGGCACCGACAATTTGGGCCGGGACGTACTGGGCCGGATCCTGGTCGGCGGCCGTGTGTCCATCACCGTAGCGCTTTGCGCGGTGGCGATAGCCCTTACGGTAGGTCTGGTGCTTGGGACACTTTCCGGCTTCTATGGCGGCTGGGTCGACAGCATCATCATGCGAGTCGGCGACCTTTTCCTGGCCTATCCCTTTATGCTCCTCACAATCTCGGTGATTGCCTTGCTGGGGCCTTCGCTTACCAATCTGATCATCATTCTCGCGCTTGCCGATTGGGTGACCTATGCCCGCACGGTGCGTGGCAGCGTTATCGCCGTGCGCAACAAGGATTATATCCGCTCGGCTGAAGCGATTGGCGCCCGCAACCGGACGATCATCCGTCGTCACGTCGTTCCCAACATCCTTGCCCCCATCCTCGTATTGGCGACCGTTCGCGCCGCCAACTACATCATCTGGGAAAGCGGGCTGTCCTTTTTGGGCATGGGCGTCCCTCCGCCCACGCCAACCTGGGGCATCATGCTGGCCGAGGGACGCAACTATATCCTCAACGCATGGTGGCTGGTGACTCTGCCGGGACTTGCGATCATGTTCACGATTTTATCCGTCAATCTGCTCGGAGACGGCCTTCGCGATGCGATGGATCCGAGACTGAAACGAGTTGGAAAATAAGACAATGTCCCTGATGCTCCCCAATCGTCCCCTGGCACAATCTTCCAACCGAAGCTCCACCACGCTTTCGCGGCTGGCGACCTATGTCATGGGTGTCTCGGCCGCAAAATTGTCGGAGACGACCTTACAATCGGTGCGCGATTGCGTGCTCGACTGCGTGACCGCGGCGATCGCCGGCTCGGATGAAGTGGGCGCCCGCGCGGCCCGAGCCGTGTCCGGAAGTGCGTTCGGCACCGGTCCAAGCTCGGTATGGTTCTCCGGCACCAAGGTTCCGGCGAGCGCCGCCGTGCTGGCGAACTGCAATGCCGCGAGCATTCTCGACCTCGATGACGGCCATCGCGCAGCAACCGGTCACCCCGGCGCGGCGATCATACCGGCGTGCCTTGCCGTGGCCGAGGAGGTCGACGCCAGCTGGGAAGAACTGGCCGTTGCCATCGTGGTGGGCTACGAAGTGGCGGTCCGGGTGGCCGCCGGACGCGACTTCAGCCGCCTCGACACCATGTCGACGGGCAAATGGTGCAATTATGGCGTGGCCGCCGCCGTGGGCCGCTTGCGTGGCCTCGATCATGGCCAATTGGTCCAGGCGATGGCGATTGCCGGCGTGCATGGGCCGAACCAGTCGGCCGCCGGCTACTCCAAGGTCATGGGCAATCATGCCAAGGAAGGGATTCCGTGGAGCACCCTGACCGGCATTCTCGCCGTTGACCTTGCCGCCAATGGCTTCACCGGCCCCACCGATATTCTCGATCATCACGCCTATTTCGAAGCGTCGAATATCGTCCGCGGTCTTGGCCGGTCATCCGCGATCGAGCGGGTGTATTTCAAACCCTATTCGTGCTGCCGCTGGGCGCATGCCGCCATTGACGGGTTGACCGATATTCTCGAGCATGACGGCCTGCGCGTCGATGCCGTAGAGCAGGTCGAAGTACACACCTTTGCTCGCGCCCTCAAACTCAACAACGATACCGATCCGGACACGCTGGAAGGAGCGCAGTATTCAGTGCCTTTCGTCCTGGGCGTCGCTGCTCAATATGGCCGGGAAGCCTTGCTGCCGCTGTCACAGCAGCGCCTGCACGACGAGAAGGCCGTCAATTTCGCCCGCCGCGTCAGCCTGTTCGTCGACCCGGCACTCGACAATCGTTTTCCCGAGACCACCGCGGCGCGCATCATCCTGAAAACCGCGACGGGGCAGCATATGCGCGAGGTTCTCTATCCGCTCGGCGACCCCGACAATCCCATGGCCCGCGACAAGCTGACGGAGAAGTTCGACGTTGCCACCCGCAATTACGAGACTTCGGCCTTCAAGGCGGCGTTTCATGCGTTCGATGCCGGTGACTACCGGCCGCTGATCGCCCTGCTCCAGCAGCCCCTGACGCAGATCGCAGCCGCCGCCTGATCCGCCAGATCCTCCTGACCCAACTCCGCCGACGCGGCCTTCACGGCCGTCGGGGAAGGAAGCATTATCATGACCCCGTATAACCGCGATTTTGTCGACCACGGATTATCACCCGAACAGTTGAACGAGGCTGTGCGAGGGCATTACTACGAATATCCCGGCATGGACGGCGATAAGGGCGAGATCTGGTGCTACACCCGCCGCTATGCCTATCCGGCCGGCGCCCGCGTCGATCTCTATGTGAGTTCGTCGGCACCTCTTTTCGATCTTGAGATCACGCGTGACGGCGCATGCGAAACCGTGGTTTTCAGCCAGACCCATATCGCCGCCCATTGGCAGGAGACACCACCGGACTGTTCCCTTGTCGGATGCGGGTGGGAGCCGGGGTTTTCATTCGACATTCCGCAGGATTGGCCCTCGGGCGCCTATCGCGTGACGCTGCGCGCCAAAGGCAGACAGGGCGAGCCCATCGTCGGGCATCACATGTTCATCGTGCATCCGATGCCGGGCGCCAAGCCCGGCCGATTGCTCCAGATCGCGGCGACCGGAACCTGGACCGCCTACAATACCTGGGGCGGCTCCAACCACTATCAGGGCCTGACGGGCCCGCAGAAAAATAAGTATTCGCCGGTGGTCAGCATCGAGCGACCTTTGGCGCGCGGCTTCGTCGTGCTGCCCGAGGATGCGCCACGGGTTCCGCTGGAGCCGTCCATTCCTCCGGCGATGATCCCGCGCTACCCCCACATGGAATGGGCGTTCGCCAAGGGTTATAGCCGCAAATATGCGTCCTCCGGCTGGGCAAGCTATGACAGCCATTTTTTCCGATGGGCCGAGCGGCAGGGCTACGCCGTCGATCTGGCCAGCCAGCACGAATTGCATTTCATGCCGGAACTGCTGGATGGCTATGATTGCGTCGTCTTTGTCGGGCACGACGAATACTGGACCTGGGAAATGCGCGACGCGGTTGAAAGCTACGTCAAGCGCGGCGGGCACGTCGCGCGCTTCGCCGGAAACTTCATGTGGCAGTCGCGTCTCGAGGACGATGGTGCCCGCCATGTCTGTTACAAGTATCGAGCGCGGGACGAAGATCCGCTCTATCAGGCCGCAGATCGAAGCCGCACCTCGGGCGCCTGGGAAGACCCGCATATCGGAAGGCCCGGAGCGCTGACCTTTGGCCTCAACGCCACGAATGGAATGTATACGGGCTGGGGCGGATGCGCGCCACGCGGAACGCGAGGTTTTCCGATCTATCGGCCTGAGCATTGGGCATTCGCCGGCACGGGCCTTTATTACGGGGATCAACTGGGCGTCGACAGCCATGTCTACGGATACGAGGTCGATGGCCTGGACTATATCATTCGTGATGGCCTGCCCGAGCCGACCGCGACGAGCGGCGCGCCCGAGGGATTGCAGATCCTTGGGCTCGGCCTGTCTTCCTTGAAGGAGGAAAGCGCGGACATCGCCTCGGAACATCGCTTCATGGGCGATGCCGATGCGCGTTTCGTGGCGCGGCTGCGCTTTGGCAGCGACGAAGCGGAGCATGTCGACAAGGTCAAGCGCGGCTGCGGCATGATCGTCAACTTCGCCATGGGCCAGGGCGAAGTGTTTCATGCCGGCAGCTGCGAATGGATCGCCGGGCTGCTGAAAGAAGACCCGATGGTGGAGAAGGTGACCGCCAACGTCTTGAACCGTTATCTCGGGGGGTGACCTCGGGATTTGTCGAGCCGGCAGTGGGCTCGACGCATTCAGGGTTTGGAGAGCGGCGCCGTTTTTAACGCAAAATGGGCGCCAGGGCGCCCAGGGGATTTGACGGCGGTTTTCGCCGCCGACGGATCGGGAAAACGAAGGCCGGGGGCGGCGTGGCGCCGCCCCCGGTATTTTTTGCGCGATTAGCGCAGGAGCTGCAGCACAGCCTGGTCCTGCTGCGACGCCATGGACAGTGCCGAAGACGACAGCTGCTGACGGGTCTGGAGGGCCAGGAGGTTGGCGGCTTCCTCGTTGGTATCGGCCAAGGTCAGGTTCGCCGCGCCGGTTTCCAGCGTGTTGATCATGTTCTTGGTGAACGACTGACGGTTTTCAACCGACGAGAGGTTCGAGCCGAAGGACGAGGCCTGCGAGCGCAGTTCGGTCAGAGCCGAGGACAGCTTGCTCAAGAAAGCGTCGATCTTCTCGTCGGTGTCGAGGTCTTCGGCCACCAGGGTATCGATCGACAGGTTCGAAGCGTTGATGCCGCGAACATTGCCGTTCTTGTCCTTCGCCTGAATGTCGATGGACGAGGTGCCGCTTTCGTTGAAGGTGATCTTCAGCTTGTCGCCGCGCAGCAGGTTGATGCCGTTGAAGGAGGCGTCATCGGCGAGCTTGTCGAGCTGATCGCGGAGCTCGTTGAACTGGCTGGCGAGGCCGGCGCGAACCGAATTGCCCAGCACGGAACTGTTGCCGGTTGCAGTGCCGTCGACGGCGCCGCCTGCGGTGATGCCATCGACCGTCAGATCCTGGGTGGA